>DATLBQ010000566.1:0-11054 GCA_035526805.1 Pyrinomonadaceae bacterium | reverse complement strand
TTAAATTTGCCAGTCGGCTCTTAACCAGTGAGATCGCCGGTGCTCGATTCACAGTCTCAATAACATCACCGGCGCGCACGCCCGCACGCTGCGCCGCCGACTCGTGATCGACTTTGACGACGGTAGGCAGACCGGCGATCTCAGCCAGCGCGAAGCCAACAGTTATAAAACGCGGGCGCCACCAGTCGAATTTTTCTTCTGGCGCAAACACCCGCGTGTGGGGATCATTTAAAGCAGCGATCATCCGACGCAGCACTGCGTACAGATCTTGAGGAGACTCGGCTCTCGCTGCCTCGGCGCGGAATGCCACTCTTTGCGCGTCCCAGTCCAACCCATGGAAACCGTGATCGTAGTAGCGCTCGTTTATCCTGGCCCAGGCGTCATCAAAAACAGCAAGGCGACCTTCAAGCGTGGTGGTGGAAACGACGGCGGAATCAACACGGGGAAGAGGGGAATTGGGGAAAAGGGAAAAGGGGAAACTGATGGACAACAACACGCAAAAGACGGTGGGCGTGATGCGTGCCATTGTCTTTCTTACCCTGTTACCCATTTTCCCTTTTCCCCTGTTCTATTTCGCCGGTTTACGAAAGTTGTAGCGCAGCAGAACCCGAATCGGAATAGCGACTCCATCACGCATCGCCGGAAAAAAATGCAGACGCCGAACAGTTTCTACCGTCGCCTCATCCATGCCAAACCCCGCCCACCGAACAATCTCAACACGCTTGACCTCGCCGTATGCATCGAGATCGACGAGCACATCCACTGTAGCTTCCGCTTCGGCTAAACCAGCACTCTCCGGATATGCCGGCACCAGCCGCCGATACGGGCGCGGCAGACGCAAACCTTCGGCGGCGGCGGTTTTGTCATCATCCGGCGCCTCAGCAATCACCGGAATTTGCTGGTCCGACGCCTTGAGTTCGCGTTCTCCCTGCTCCTGCTCGTGCGCCCGATGCGTCGCCAGGTCGAAACGTTGTCGTATTTCGGAACCTGATAGTTCGGAAATCAGTGATTGTTCAGCGTCCGCGGGCGCCTGCGACCGAAAGTTGGGGCGTTCCCAACGTGTCAGTCTTCCAGTTCGCGCGCTGACTAAAAAAATTGACGCGTACGACTCAAAGTATATCGCACCGGTCGACGGCGAACGGCGGAGCGTTTGCGCGTCGCCCACAATAAAAAAATCGCATCCCAGAGCCGCGCCCAGATCACGAGCTTCAGTAAGCGAGAGATTGATTGTGCCTGTGTATCCCGCGCCGCGAGCTGCAGCCCGCACCTGATCACGATCCAAAATAGTCAGGCCCGTTTCGTGTTTGAGATTAGCGGCCAGCGTGTCGGAAGCTTGCCGTGCAACTGTTGAATCGCCGAGATCAAGAATTGCCAGGGTCAATGGCCGCGCTGTTGCACGCTGTACCTCTTGTGAGAGCAAGCTTGTTTGCGAGCGATGTGCCTGAGCCACAAGACTCAGCACCAGCGCGATTAGGCATACCTGAAGGGTTTGCATCCGGGTAGGACAGGCATTCCTGCCTGTCCTTGAGTAGCCTCCAATCAATCGACGGTAAGAAAGGAGATATTCCATTTCTCATTTCAAATTTTTCCATTCGTCATCTATGGAATCGTGTTTGGCTTCGCATCTTACTCATCTGATGAAAAATGATCATTCCTTTGTTCCTCGCGGCAGCACCTGTCCACATACGACAGCGAGGAATGTCTGTCCTACTCTCTCTTCCATAATTGCTGCGACGGCACGCGCAAGGCGCGGTTGAATTTACTGGACGCATTCTCCCAGGCGATTGTAGCGGTCAGTTCTACCAAAGCATCTTCATCGTAAAATTCGCGCAGTCGCGCAAAGAGTCCAGCGCTGACGTCGCGACCTGTTATCGTCATGGCGTCGGCAAACTCGAGTGCCAGGCGTTCAGCTTCGGAAAACAACTTCTGGTTTGCGTAATCCAGAACTGCATCGATCTTTTCATCCGAAACTCCGAGACGGCTGCTCACGGCAGCATTGATGTCCTGTCAAAACTCACAACCATTCAGGAAAGCAACCCGGCGATTGATCAACGCTCGCAGACTCGGGTCGATTAATCCTGAGGAGTCGATTCCGGTCCACATCGCCCGCGCCCCTCTGAAGATCGAGGGGCGACGAGCGTAGACAAGGTGATTCAGTAAAGGAGCTCCCCAGTCTTTTGCCTGTGCCTGCAGAACGTTCTTGATGTAGTTGTCGGCTGCTTCGACGTTCGCGTTCGCTACTCTCGCCATCGTTAATCTCCCGAAATTTATTGCTGACATCCGAGCAGTTCAGGGGTCAGCCTTTAGGTTGCTTCTTGCTAAGGTCCCTCAAGCTGAAGCTTGGGCTCGGAACTGCTTGAATGCTATCGCACCATTTAGAAGTGGTTAATTACTTGCGACAGCCGACCGGTCCTTCGGGTTCAGATTATGATATAGCTTATAGACCTCGGTTTTGACTTCGGCCGGAAAGCACACGCGATGCAACTCATAGCCGCGCTGAAGTCCGCGCACAACGTCGCTAATTTCGCTGATCTCGCGAATGCGCGGCCGCGCGTAACCATCTTCGACGTAGATCCGGCTCTTCGGCTCGGCACCCTCGGCAGTGTAGTAATTATAGTAAGGAACATCGCTGGCGCGATCTTCAATGAAGTAATATGCCGGATCGTACCCCGCTCGGACGACGCACTGCTCGGCTGCCAACAGGAAGTCAGCACGCTCGGCCTCCGGCATGTCGAGGTCAATTGCTTTGAAAAGCCGGCGTGCGGTAAAGCGGCGACTCAGGTCGGCCAGGATTTGATCAGACGATCGCTGCCACTGCTTCACATGAAAGAGAACGTCAGAGTCGTCTACTTCAAGGTATTCGGTGATTGTCAGTGAGTTGCGACGCAGCACCTTTTCGAACGAGGTACCTGGTGCGTGCCAGATATCGCCACCGATTTCCAGCAATGTTAGAGCACGCCGCAATATGGCTCGCAATACAGCCTCGGCCGAGCGCAAGGTACGATGAAAATAGACCTGTCGAAACATGTAATAGCGAGCCTGTAAGTATTCCTCCACTGCGTATAGACCACGAGCCGCCACGTAAATTCGATCGTGTGCTTCATCGATAGCGAGGGCGTTAATAATCCACTCAAGATCGTAAATACCATACTTCGCCCCGGTCATCAGTGAATCGCGTAAAAGGTAGTCCATGCGATCTACGTCTAGTTGAGATGAAACAAGTTGAGCCAAAGCAGCCGGTTGAAATTTACCTTCAATGATTGCTGCAACCTTGGCCGGCAGGTCGGATGAATACGACTTGAGCAGACGTCCGATTTCCGTTGCTTCACTGAGCACGGCCTCGACGGTCCACTTTTCGTGATGCAGGCCGAGGACCTTTTCCATGACATGGGAAAAAGAGCCATGGCCCACGTCGTGAAGCAATGCCGCCGCTCGCGCCGCAGTATGGTCCTGATCGCTGATTGAATGTTTCTCGCTCAGCCGATCCAGCACGCGACTCATCAAATGAAAAGCGCCCAGCGAGTGTGTAAACCGAGAGTGTTCCGCGCCCTGGTAAGTGTAAAGTCCGAGGCCCAGCTGTTTAATGCGCCGCAATCTCTGAAACTCTGACGCGTCGATCAAGCGCATCATCAACTCTCCTTCACTGCTATCAGTGCGAAGACGAATGATGTTGTGGACAGGATCGCGATAGATTCGTTCTGACATAGTGGCCGTTTGTTAATACCCGCAAAGCCGTTGAAAGGCAATCGAGAAATCGACTTAAAGCACTTTAATTGAAGCGTCCCGGGAAGCTGAAAAAATTGAGGCGCAGGGAAAGCGGATTACCAGTTGAGATTCGCAATTGTGGCGACTCGGATACCAATCCCGCGCGTAAAGAGTCGACCCCGTTCTCCGCCCGGAAAAAGAATGAGCAAAACGGCGCCTGGTCCACCCCCTCTGGGCCTTAAGTGGCTTCGACCGCGCAATCTATTTGGCACAAATTATCCATATTTCCGTAAGAAGGATCCAGTTTCTGAAGGGCTGGCCCAGGCTCCGCTTGTGATTTCTGGATCGTTCCCAGGATTTTGGATTTTTGTGGGGGTCACTGTTACATTGGTCCGCGCGTAAATACCTGTAGACGTTAAGTATGCGTAATTAATAGGGGGTGGGCATACGAATTGCGAAGTGGCCGGAGGCAAGAAATCTTTTAGACTCCGTTTGGAATTTTTTGGTGCCGCAAAGATATTTAGACAGAATAAAACGATCTCCCAGCGGCACTTCCTTAGCATCAAGAAAGGACAGTAAACAATGAAGAAAGTTTTTAGTTTGTTTATGTTCCTGTGCATCGCGCTCGCCGGTACCGCGGTGTTTGCGCAGGACACTTTGACCTCCGGGTCGATTTCCGGTGAAGTTATCGACTCAAATGGCGGTGTAGTACCGGGTGCGGCAGTAAAGCTAACCACGCCAACCGGTGAGCGCACCACTACTACCAACGAGACCGGACACTACGAGTTCGCCAATCTGGTTCCCGGCTCGACCTATAAAGTAAGAGTTGAAAAAGAGGGTTTCAAGGCCGGTGAAGTAACGAACGTTATTGTATTGGTCGGCAAATCGACTAACGCAAGCGTTACTTTGCAGGCGGGAAACATCTCAGAAGTTGTTACTGTCACCGGCGGCGGCGAGGGGATCGATCAAGGGAGCACGGCGACGAGCTCAAACATGAACGATCAACTATTCTCCAACATCCCTGTTCAGAGAGGCGTTTCGAGCCTGTTTTACCTGGCGCCGGGCACAACAGACGGCCTCGGTGGCGGTCGTGACAACCCGTCGATCTCGGGAGGTTCTGCTCTCGATAATCTTTACATTGCTGACGGTGTCAACATTACCGACACGGCCTTTGGCGGTATCGGTACGTTTACGCGTATATATGGCGCTCTCGGAACCGGCATCAACACGTCCTTCGTTAAAGAAGTGCAGGTTAAGACCGCTGGTTTCGAACCGCAATACGGACAGTCGCAAGGCGGCATCGTTAACATCATTACGCAATCGGGCAGCAATGAGTACCACGGTGCCCTTTATGGGTTTGCAAGTCCGAAGTCGTTTGAGGCAACAAGAAAACAGGCGGATGATTTTCCCCGCAGGAACCCGGGTGGGAAACTTCTACATGCGGAAGGATACGACCTTGGAGCCGACTTAGGCGGCTATGTGCCGGGGGCGCGCAATAACCTATTCTTCTTCGGATCCTTCAACCCCAGCGTCAGACGAGAGATTGTTCGTGGCGCAGAAGCAAACGCGCTGAGCACTACTGACTCTGGCTTGAGGATTATCCGGGGTCCCGCATTTGCCCGCCGCACGCGTGCGTTAAACTACGCGGCCAAAGCAGAGTGGTTAATTAACCCCAACCACCAGGTCACATTCTCAATCTTTGGCGATCCTTCGAAAACCAACAAGAGCTCTTTCAATTCGCTGATCATTGATAACACTACCGCCGACAGTATTCTGGATTACGGAACTCGCAACATTTCACTGCGGTACAACGGCACCTTGTCACCCACGCTGACTTTTAATGCCTCGTTGGGTTTTGGCAAGTCACGCTTCAATGAAACCGGGTTTGACGATATTAACCAGATAACCGATAGGCGCGGTTCCGATCAGCTTAATATTGAAGCTTTCACAGGCCAGCTTCCGGCACGAGGAAACTTTACCGCCGTCGGCCTTGGATTCTTCGAGCCTACTGACAGCAGAAGCAGGCGCCTTGAATTTAACCTTTCCAAGACCCAGAACCTTTGGGGTCAGCACACGGCGGGACTCGGTTACACGTTCCAGCGTGGTTATTATGACGGCGCGCGTAACCGCAGCGGTCCGACGTGGACAATTCCGGCCGACAACGGTGATGCTACCGGGAAAACAACCACTATTGCGTTCCGCTTACGCTACCGACCGAACGACGCCGGTGGCATACTGCCAGTGTTGCCAGTCCTACTGGCCGACGGTACAACGGCCGACGTACCGGTGCGTCTCCAGGTTATTCGCGCTGAGTTTAGTGAGCCGACTTTCAAGACTTACTCCAACTACCATGCCTGGTACGCACAAGACACGTGGCGCTTCAATAAATACGTCACGGCTCTAGTCGGCATTCGCTGGGAGCAGGAGCGATTAATTGGCAGCCCTGGAGTAACGGGCCAGCGCATCGGCTATACCTTCACAGACCAGTGGGCTCCGCGCCTCGGCGTGACGGTTGATCCGCTGGGTAAAGGAAAAACCAAAGCCTTCTACAACTATGGTAGGTTCTTCGAGTTCATCCCACTCGACCTCGCGGAGCGTTCGCTTTCAGCCGAGCAAGACTGGATAGGGGGGCTGTTCATACCCGAATTCGTGACCGATGCCGGTGGCGTTCGACGTGCAGTGATCAACCAATTCAACACGGTGAACCCAATCGTCGATGCCTTACACCAAATAGCGCCCGCGTCTGTTTCGGTAAGCGATCCGGCAAACCCGATTGCACCAGGTACGAAACTGGGTTTCACAGACGAACACACGTTCGGCTTTGAGCAACAGCTGCCACACAACTTTACGCTAAGCGCACGTTACATTAGGCGTGATGCAAAGCGTATCGTCGAAGACGCAGCATCAGTCTCGCCGGAAGCGGCCTTAGCTGGTATCACTCAGGTTTACTACATTGGCAACATCAGCTCAACGCTTGATGCGGCCGTTAACCTAGTGCCTTTCCTCTACACAACCGGCGGAGCAATACCAGCCGGCTGTGCCCAAACCGGTGGCGTGCCTGACTGGAACTTCGACGGGGCTGGAAACCAAAGCGTTTGCTTTGCTCAAACCGGCATCGACGACCACGGAGCTGAAATCAACGTTCCTGATGGTAACCCTGATGGATTCCCCGATGCGGTCCGCAAATATCGCGCGTTGGAAATCGAGCTTAATCGTCGATATTCAAACGGCTGGCAAGGTTTCTTCAACTGGCGCATAGCCAAATTAGAGGGTAACTTTGAAGGCCACCTGCGCAACGATAATGGCCAGACCGATCCGGCCATCAGCTCGTTGTTTGACTTTACGACAGGAGACCTTAACCTGTTAGGTGATCAGTTCGCCATTGGGCCGCTTAACAGCGATCGCCGACACATCGTTAACGTGTTCGGCAGCTACAGCTTCGGCAAAGAGCGTGGCTGGAACACGTTGAACGGTCTGAACCTTGGTCTTAACGTACACTTCGAGACCGGGCTTCCAATCAACAGATTCGATCCGCATCCAGTTTACTTGAATACGGGCGAGATTCCGGTTGGTGGTCGCGGCATCGAAGGTCGCACCGCGTCCTACACTCGCTTTGATGTCCATTCGGATTATTCGTGGGGCCTGAGTGAGACGACGAAGGTGAAGTTCATTGCGGACTTCTTCAACATCTTCAATAGTCAGAAACTGCGAAGGCCTGACGAAAATACGGCGCTCGACTTTGTTGGGGCTGGAAATCCGCCAAACCCGGACTTCTTGAAGCCGCGAGCGTTGGCTGGATCGACGAGTGCTTTCTATCTCCCGTTCAATTTGAGGCTGGGAGTTAGATTTGAATTCTAATTCGATTCGGTAACGAATCTTTTCATAGGGAGGAGAGCAATCTCCTCCCTATTCTTTTTCTTTGCCTTATAGGTTAAAATTAGTCCTCCCCCTAGGCTACAATTTGCTTGCAGGAGTACGACTATGTTTCGTTTTTCTCTCCGCTTCGTCGTCCTTCTTTCTTTCGTCATATTGCCCGGCGCAACTCAAGCGCAAAGAGCTCCACGCACGTCACCTATCCCGCTACAGGTCAATGGCCAAGTCCGATACGCGCAAGGCGGTCGCCCCGCAGAATTCATCATGGTACGGGTTGAGAGTTTCAGCGGCGGTGTCGCGGGAGAGATGACCACTGATCTTTCGGGAAAATTTAGGTTCATCGGCTTAGCCGCTGAGCTCTATGTGGTATCAGTACGGACACCGGGCTTTAGAGAAGTGTCGCAACAGGTTGATCTCAGGACGCAGATAACTGATTACGTGCAGCTAACGTTGGTCGCCGAAGCGAATGGCTCTTCGCCATCCAACCGCACCGGTGTGCTCGATGCAAATGTTCCTCATGCTGCCCGCGCCGAATTCGAAAAAGGTCGCGACGCCCTATTGCAAACCGGCAATGCCCCCGGTGGCATCCTGCATCTCGAAAATGCTCTAAGGATTTATCCCAAGTACTTCGAGGCGTTGTTACTGCTTGGCACTGCCTACATGGACCAAAGCGATTGGAATAAAGCTGAGCATGCGCTGGCGCGAGCATTGGAAGTCTACCCTAAGTCGCCGAATGCTTTGTTTGCGCTGGGCGAACTTTATCTCAAACAAAAGAAGGACGCAGAGGCGGAAAGGGTTTTGCTCCAGGGGTTGCAGTTTGAGGATCGATTATGGCAAAGCCATCTCAGCCTGGGTCATGTTTACTGGGACATGGCCGCAAAGTTCAATGATGAAGCGCACTATCGACCGTTGCTCGAGAAATCGTACGTACACGCAAAACGAGCGCTACAACTCAATCCTGATCTGGCCGCTGCGCATTTATTAAAGGGAAATCTATTATTCAAGGCAAGACGCGCCCAGGATGCGCTGCCTGAGTTTGAAGAATACGTTCGACTAGATCCCAACGGTGAGTTTGCGAATCAAACTCGCGCACTGGTTCAAAAGATTAAGACTGCCCTCGCTGAGCAGAAAAGGTCTTAAAGACTCCTTCGCACGCATCGAGAAGATTATAGAAGTAAGTACGTCAAGCTCCCCAAAGTAGCTAACAAACATTCACAAGCAAAAGCCATTCTCGTCCTAAAGGAGAAAAATATCGCATGTGTCCTAAATTGTCTCCTACCGTCTTCCTTTTCGGTTTGCTACTGCTCGCGCCGTCGCAGTTGTTGTCACAAACTCAACCTATAATTGGTCAAATATCTGGTCAGGTTCGTTATGCTGATAGCAGTCAGCCGGCCTTTAATGTTCTAGTTAGGTGCGATTCAATCAGTAGCGGCTTTTGTGGCCAGGAAACAACAGATCGCAGTGGCAGGTTTCGTTTCACCGGTTTGGACCGGCCGCAGTACACCATTACTGTGCGCGTACCGGGCTACATAGAACAGAGACAAGATGTCGAACTAGCGACTTCGCCGAACGCCTATCTGCAGTTTCAACTTAGACCTGACGGAACCGCCAAACCGGCGGCTTCCGCTGCGTCAATACTCGACGCAAATGTGCCTGCGGGCGCGAAAAAAGAATACGACCAGGCGGCCGCTGGCCTTGCTACGGGTAAAAAGGAAGGCATCGAAGAAGCTGTTAAGCACCTGGAAAAGGCTGTAGGTATTTACCCAAACTTCGTTCAAGCTCAACTCATGCTGGGTACGGCTTACATGGATCTCGGCCAGTTGGACAAGGCCGAAGTAGCACTTAATAAAACACGGCAGCTTGATCCCAAGGCAGCTAACGCGCTGTTTGCATTAGGTGAGCTATACCTGCGGCAGAAAAAAGACGAGGACGCGGAAAAATTTCTGGTTCAAGGGTTGGAGCTGGAATCTCGATCTTACCAGGCACACCTAAGTCTCGCTCGAGTCTATTTAGATATGGCCTCAAAAATCAAGGATGAAACTCAGGCCCGACCATCTCTTGAAAACGCGTACGACCACGTTAATCAATCACTGAAAATCAATCCGGATCTTGCCCCGGCGCATCTGTTGAAAGGTAATCTATTATTGCGGGTGCGACGCGCCGCGGACGCCCAGCGTGAGTTTGAAGAATATCTTCGTCTCGATCCAAAAGGGCCTCTTGCGGACCAGACTCGTACGGTAGTTGAGAAGATTAAGAAAGCCCTGGAGTCGGAAAAGAAGCCGTAGAAAGTTTGCAATTCAAACAGATAAAGGTCGCGGCTTTTAGGCTGCGGCCTTTTTCGTTTACAAGGTCCATACTTGGTTTTTTTTCAGTAGACCGGCTCAGAGGCGGAGTTAATAACAGCTAAAACAGTTGACCGCGTCGATCTTTACCTAATCGGTCACAGCCGAGCGCGGCCAATAAAGAATAAGCATGGAATGGGCTCCCGGTGGCCCGCTGTTTTAGCTATTTAAGTTCATGATCCAGAGAAGTAAGCCAAAGCCGAATGTTCAGGAAAGGCCTTGCGAATCCAGTCATACGCCTGTCGTTTGAGACACCCCACCAATACCTTGCACCTGCCTTCAATTAAAGCAGGTGTCCCAATTTCTCTTTCTTCGTCCGCAAATATCTTTCGGCTGGTTTAGAGGGATCCACCTCAATAGAGACCCGTTCAATGATGTTTAGTCCTGCTTCTTCAAGCGCGCGAAGCTTAAGCGGGTTGTTGGATATGACTTTAACGCGGCACAAACCGAGGTCATACAAGACTTCGCCGCACTGCCGATATTCCCGCGCATCTACCGCAAGGCCGAGTTGTTCATTCGCCTCGACCGTATCGGCGCCTTTGTCCTGAAGCGCATATGCTCGAATCTTATTCAAGATACCTATGCCGCGACCCTCCTGTAGTTGATACACTACCGCACCGCGGCCTTCGCGTTCGATCATTTGCATTGTTTGATGAAGCTGTGGGCCGCAATCACACTTAGTTGAACCGAACACGTCGCCTGTCAAACATTGCGAATGGATGCGTACCAGGGTTGGAATGTCGCGACGCATCTCCCCCTTGTAAAGCGCCACAAACTCCTCATCACTGGTCAGCGAGCGATAACCCGCAATTTCGAACTGGCCCCATTCGGTGGGTAAAGTAGCGACTGCCACGCGCTCCACCGAGAGGTTTTGATCTAATTCTATGCACGTATTAGAAGCTTGTTCTTTCAACCGATCTCTCCCTGATTTATGTCACCTGGATAAGTTGGATTGTTTATGATTTTATAGGACTAACGCGACAAGCGCTACACGCCAAGCGCTACCACGTCGGTTGTGTGCTTGCAGGCATACGGAACACGTGTCACGCGTACATTGCTACCGCATTTGCCCCCGATATAAGATACCGGCGTCTGCTACCTATTTTCGGAGATAGAGTTGCAGACGCGTGGTCG
>DATLBQ010000565.1:0-16447 GCA_035526805.1 Pyrinomonadaceae bacterium | reverse complement strand
ATTCAGGATGATGGCTAAGATGTGCTTCTCAGAACGACCCGGTCGCTACGGCTCCCGGTTCTGACTTTGTTGTTAGGACAAAACTCAAATTTTCCATAGCCGCGGAATAAACCGTGCGGAGCTTACATATCTTCTAATGGCGGTCCGGCATTGTGACCGTAAACTGAGAGGCGCTGATTACGCAGTTGGTCGCGCCCGATGTCGGCAAAACTCAATGCTGGTCCACGTTCCAGCAGCAACACATGTTTCCCCGCCTCTGCCAGAACACCGGCGACAATCCCGCCCGCCGCGCCGCTGCCGATGATAACGACGTCGTAATGGTTCATATTTAAACCCGCTCCTCAAAGCCGGTCATGGCCCATGAGAGGGCGGCCCGATTGCCGCCTTGTTCGGGTTCACTGTAATAACCCTCGGCGGTTGTGTTAACCAACAGTTCGAAGAACCGCGCCGGCGCTATTGACCACAACGTCAACACCTCCCCGGTCTCAATGTGAGCAAGCGCCGTGTCCTGCTGATCAAGCGTAAGGTTCACGAAGCGAGAGTTGAATCGGGCGAGAGCCTCTGCTTCCAACGCGTCGAGACCCGCAGTAAAGAGGTCTACCTCCAATGCCAGGTCGCCAAATTGACGCGCGAGGTAATCGCCAATGCCTGCGTCCCAGGCACCGGGATAATCATCTGGCGGAATGATGCGGTTAACTGCCGCGCGCAAAGTTTGTTCCTGTATTTCCGTCATGGCGGTGTTCACCTTAAATTGATCCTTGTTTCGACGGTTGCACCGGTCACAACGTCAGTGGCTCGGACAGTGTAACGGCCAGATGCATCGTTGAGCGCTGAAGGCAGAATGAAGGTTGATGATCCGTCATTCATAAGCACGTTTCTGGCATAAACAGGCAAGGGCGATCCATCCGGTGCGAACACATGGCAGCGAAGGAGCCGTCGTCCGGACACCGATGAGGCGATGGAGAAGGAGACGTGTTCCCCCAGCAATGCGGTATCGGGACCATCGAGGGCGATCTTGTTTTGTAGCGTGCTCAAACCGAGGACGACGGCATCGCCTACGAGCGTTGAGGTATGAATAGTGTCGGTGTAGCTGAGTTGTTTTCCCGAGCGCACGTCAGCAACGTAAAGCTTACGCGGCAGTTTTATGACGATCTCCTGTCGCGCGACGCGACCCAGATTGGCGTCGTTATAGACGGTCACGCCATCCTGTCCGACAACCCCGGATACAGCCACGTTGTCTTTAACGATTGTCAAAATCTGCGCATCGCCAAACTGGTCGCGCGCAATCTGGACCTGAGAAATCCGGCGGCCGTCAGGAGAGAGAACTTCGATTGAGGGTTTCACACCGGCCTGAGCGAGGATCGCATTAACCAGAAATCGATAACTTGCGCCGCCAAATGTCGCCGCCCGCTGCTTCGGATATCGATCGAAGACTGTATTGAGGTAGATGGTCCAGCCTTTGCCAAGGCGACGAACCATCAGCGCATCAGCCTTGCCGACGTGAAGGAGGGTCGTGCTGCCGGCTGCTCTGATATCAGGTTCGGCTACCAGGAGACCACCAAGCTCGTTGGCGGCGAGTCCCCAACGAGCGCCGTCCTCTGTGACGGTCACGTCACCGGCAGCGATCTTGATTTCGCGTTTGTCTGCAGGGCCAGCCGTGATGCCAAACAATCCATTCAAAGAATTGCTCGCTTGCCACCCGCAATGCTCGTCCGTTAACCCAGCCGCTGCGTCGGCGACAACCACGCCGCCAGCCGCAACGAAAGCCTCGATATTCTTAACCTCTTCTGCAGATAGCGCGAGAGATAGTGGCAGGATCAAAACTTTATACTTGCCGGTCGCCAGCCGGTTTCCATTCATTTGTTCAGACGACACGAAATCAAACTGCAAGCCGAGATCTTTGATCGTACGCACCCAACCATCTCGATTTGCCGGGAAGCTGAGAAGAGATTTGTCCGGTACTTCATCGTCGTCATCGCTGCTGCGCTGGTGATAGCCGAGAATGCTTGCGGCGTGAATGGATGGCATCGAGTAGTGCAGCGCGATGCCGTCCTGCTGACGAACGGATTCCATCAGGAGTTTTCCGACACCCTCTAATCGGAGTGATTTGAACGCCGCTCCCATATCGCGCGCAGAATCGGAATAAGTGAGGTCGGGATCAAGAAATGAATACATCCAAAAAACATTGGGATGCAGCACGTTATGAATTGCTGCGGTCCAAATGGCATTTTGTACGGCTACTCCCCGAGAACCATAACCCGTCCAAAAGCCGATCATTGCGCCGGGTTTGGCAAACGAACGGTGCATGTCCCACTGGTTGCCACCATCGTAGGAAAGGAAATCATCGATGACACTATCAAGACGCGACCAATCCGCGCCGTTGTAAGCGTTAGTTGCCTGCGTGCCGGAGACGGCGATATGCGCATCTCTATCGCCTTGTATCACCGCATCGCGAGCGCTTTGGTAGGCGTACGCGAACGTGATCTCCATAAACGTGCGATGATCAGCCCACGGAGCAAAACTGCGACTCTTGCGCGCTTCATCAGTGGTGTAGGGAACTGCATCGTCCCAATTTCTGAAATTCGTTCGCCACTCCTTATTGAGCGTGTGAAGCGCACCGTATTCCTGTTTCAACCACAAGCGGAAGTCAATCAAGGTTTGCGGACTCCAATCGAAGTCCACCGGGTCCCCGTATGAAGTTAGCGAGCCTTCATCCCCAACGAAGTAGTAGTCCATGTTGTAACGCGCTTTATTGCGCGCGGAGGCGCGCACAATGTCGGAAAGAGTAGTCATGAATCCCGGGTCGTTGAAAGAGGGGGTTCGTCGCAGAAACTTTTTGTCGCCGGTGCGTTTGAAGAGTTCCTTTTTCGTCAGGTAACCAAGCGCCTCGAAATCACCGGAGTGTTGATACTCAGCAATAGCTCGTTCCATATCTGCCGGAGTCGTTGGACCGCGATCGTACCAGTAGACGCCGAAGGTGCCGCGCGGAATATTGAGCGAGTTGTCAACGTCGCCACCCCAGGTGAATCCCGTATCAGCAGCCGCGCCGCGAACCATCCTCATCTGCGCGTCTTGTAGGTAATGTTTGGTCCCGCCAAACGAGACGAGGGCTGTGTATTCCTTCTGCCGGCGAATGTCCTGGACCACCATCACCGGCTTAGCGCGGATTTGATCGACGATAGCGCCGCGTTCGTCAACTAGTTCGCCAGTGACAATCGCAAACTTGCCGAGAAAATCCGCCAGAGTGTAAGTGAGTGTCCGCTCGCCCCGGGCCGGTTTCGATATTGTCGCGAGTAGCCGGCCCAGATCGTCTGATACGTGCATTCGCACTTTTAGTCCGGAGAGATCTCCGGTTGCGCGTAATACAACGCTCAAAGTTTCGCCGCGTTTGTAGACATCCACCGCAGGCCTTGCCGTGGTCATCATGGCGCGCTTTGGAGTCTCAAAGGTTGCAGCACCCCAGTTAAGAGTTGCGCCTGATTGCGAATCGCGAATGATGACATTGAAGATTTGGCGGCCACCAGGCCACCCTGTCTCTGGACGCAACTTAGAAGCAGGTATTTCGATTGAGTTATCGCCAGTCGTCAGAGTCTGCGACAGCTGAGTTGAGCCGAACGTGGGGCCGAACTCGTTCTTGCCTGAGAGGGCAATGTTGACAACCTGTGGAACCTTGGACGAAAGAGAAAGTTTCACTCCCGCGTCGTTGGCTGTTAGCGACTTGATCCGGACCTCAGTCTCACGCCCGGCAGCCCAGATGATAGAGCGGGCCAGTAGTGAATATTGGTACTCCCAGTAGTCCCAGTAAATTTTCGTCTCCGTCGGATTAACACTCTGAGGCGTGAACCCCTCCTCAACGTAGGCAAGCGCAACGACGCGTCCTTTACCGTAGTTTTTCGCCGCAACGATTGGGTTGCTGCCGGACTTGATTAGCACCTCTCCGGTCGCGCGATACTTATAAAATGAACCTCCCGCATTTCCCTCGGGCAATAACTCAAGCGGCAATCCCTCGTTGATAAAATGTCGCTGCGCCAGCTCCCATTTTCCCTTAGTTACAGCGTTCTGATTAATCTCAGGATAACCGCGTTCATTAACGGTGTTGTCGGCGACACCGATCAGCGGCGAGATATCCCATATGCGTTCGTCTCCTACCGCTTCGTCACCCTTGAAGGGATGGCCTTTGACGTCGCCGACGAATGGGTGCAGCAGCACCAGGCCCGCGCCCTGTTGAACGCGACGGAGAATGGCATCACGAGTTGCCCGCGTCAGGCGCGACCAGCCGTTAAGGCCGGGAATTAGCATCACCTCAAACGCCGAATCGCTTGTCAGATCTTTTTCGACATAGCCGTAAACGATTTGAAAGTCGTCACGGTCGCCGCGATACTCATGGCCATAATAATCGCCGATGCCCCAGCAGCTGATATCCCAACTGCTATCGATCGAGACGGTGGTCGGCTCCAACTGCAGACGCTGCATCAGCTCGACCATGTCTCTGCCATACTGAACAGAGGGAATGAAAAAAGACTTGATTGGACCTTTTGGGAGTTTAGTGGCCCAGTCAATATGAGGCGTTACAACATCTGTAGAGTAAGTAATATCGTTTTTGTGAAAAGCGCTGCCGCCAGTTGCTCTTTGTTGCTGTCCCTGTCCGCTCGCGATTCGCAAAGCGATTACGATAACGGCCACTGAGATGCACAGGAATCTGTTCATAATGATCCGCCGATAATTACTATTACCGCCGACTACTTTGGCAGCCTGAGTGGATTCAGGACCGCACCACCGGCGCTGTCGTTTGTCGAGCAACTGAGTCGGCGATTGCAAAGCAAATGCGCGCTGAGGGCAGAATGTCTTGAATTTCTGGCCGCGGCCGCGCACCGCTTTTAAGCGCCCGAACGAACTCCATAACTTCCTGGTAGCCGCCGTTGCGAAGGTCCTCGGGTTGGTCGTCGGAAGCATTTTCCTCAAGAACCTTTTGGCCATCCCGCCAACACTCCAACGAACGCTGTGTTCCCGATCCCACCGTAACCCGGGCGCGAAAGCCCTCGCCAAATAGTTCGTACGACTCTTCAACCATGCCGGCTGTCGGCAAGACTTCAATCCTTCCCGTTGCATCACTTTCAAACCTAAGCGAGATCACATACCAAAGTGCAGAAGGCCCAGGCCGCCGTTGAACGTCCGCTTCAAAATCCGAGATTTCGCCGGCAATACTGCGGAGGGCATCCAGCACGTGGATGGCCGTTGACCAGATGAAATCAGGCTCGCTGCGTGCGCTTCGCACCTGCGTAGCCCTGACGTATCGCAATGGTCCAAACTCACTAGTCCATGACTTGGCGGTATTGAGGTAAGGGAGGAAGCGCCGGTTGACGGAGACCATGTGGCGTGTGTCAGTTTCGAGTGCTGCGCGAGCCAACTTCTCGGCCTCGGCGAGTGAAGTGCCCAGCGGTTTTTCAATAACGCACGGTATACCACGCTCCAGCAATCGTATGGCCTCCGGGACGATTTGCTCCATGGGCATGACGCTGACGCAACCGTCAATATCCTCGGTCGCTAACATTTTTTCTACGTCGTTATAAGCGCGTGCAAACCCGAACGTGTGGCAAAACTCCGCCGCGCGATCCGTATTCAGATCGCACGCCGCCACAAGTTCAACTTCACCGGGCTGCTGCGCCGCGTACCTTGCGAGCGGCGCGGCATGGCTGTTTCTGGAGTGTTCACCACAACCGACTAATGCCAGCCGCACCATCGCACGCCTCCTTCTATCCTTAACCGAGCGCTGAGAAACGGTTTAAACGGTCACGCTGGAAATCACAGGGCTCAAGCCAAGGGTGTAACCCAGCTTTGCTTCGAAAATCATGGAATATGTCGGATTCGGCTTTGGCGCCGGATGTGCTACGCGCGCCACGGTAGCCAATATTGCCTGGCTATGTCCCGGTTCGGGCTTAGCCTTATTTATTGGTCACACGCCGTACCAAGGGCATAGCCCAAAATGTAAAAGGCGACGCTACGGCGGGGCATAGCCACCGCCGCACATCCGGCGGCAAAGCCGAAGCCGCCCAACGGGGGACTCTTAGGGCAAAGCTGCGTGACTGAGATTCAAACTCCATTAGTACTTTCCTCGGCGTCTTCTCGGGCTTTTGTGGCCGAGAGCCGCGCGAGCATGTTTTTGATGTCTGCGGCACCCTTGATCGCTACATAAACTGTGATGGTCGAGTACCAGACCACACAGGCCGCTGTCATTGTCCACCAAAACCAGTGACGAGGCATTACGCAGTCTCCTTTCGTAATCCAACTCCTGACTGTGGTTTGAGTAATGACCCAACCACCATGGCGGCGCCTGAAAGCAGGTACGTCGCAATTCCCGAGTAGTATGGACCAATGGTTCTGGCGGTCGCGGCAGTAGAGGGTAATTGTTCCATCACCAGGTAAGTGATGGGGATAACGGCGCTGATAAATATCGACGCAGCCGCTCCCCAACTGTTAGCACGATTCCAATAACAGCAGGCGATTAGCAACATGGAGATACTGGCCAGGTAAATCGTCCCCGTCACGCCAAGGTACGTCCACAAGTCCCCCTTGAGCGGATACCAAAGTCCATACAGCAGCAGAAATATTCCGATTAGCGCGATGATGGTCCGGTTCCAAAACAAGCCTTTCCTTTCAGACCATGGTCGTTTGCGAAACGGCGCCAGGATGTCGTTGTAGATCACACTGCACCAAGTCAGCATGTAAGAGGAGTCGGTCGACATATCCGCGGCGAGCATCGCGGCGATCAGGATTCCCATTAATCCTGCCGGCACTGCCGTACTCAAGTACTGTGGCATCGCTTCCAGTGTATTTGTGACCGGACCCAGGGATGCGAGCGCGGCGATCCCCCATATGCCTGGAATCAGGAAGCGGCAGACGAAGAAAAAACTAGTGCGCGTGTAAACCTTGCGGCCGGTGTTGGTGTCTTTGGCTGCCAGCACGCGAGCTATGATCGTCTGCCAGGTAAGCACCGCTGCTGTGTTCAGCATTAGGTTGAAGACTACGTACTGCCAACCCATCGTGGGATTGATGAAAGGGTTGAAGCCTCCTGCCCCGTAACGCGCGTCGACGGTATTGACCATATTCTCCCAGCCGACGTTCATGAGGATAAGAATAGTGACTAAAATCAATCCTGCGCTCATCACCACGAACTGCAGAAAGTCTGTTACTAACACTGACAGCATTCCTCCAAGGATCGTGTAGATGGCCACTCCTAACAGCAGCGCAGTCATCATAATTTCGAGGTATCTGACATCCAGGCCCGCAACCAGGACCAGGAATTGTCCGCCCGTGCGAAGAAAAACACCCATGTTAAGCAAACCGCCGAGCACTATGACGACGCCGGCTGCCCAGCGAATGCGCGGGCCAAACTTTTTCTCGAATAGTTCGGGAATCGTCATGACACCCGAGTCCCGTAACGGCTTGATCACAAATCCAGTCAGGCCGACGACAAGCATTGCGGCTGCCATCAGGATTCCCGGCGTCGCACCGGCAAATCCCTTTTCGTAACCGTTCTGCGCGGTGTACATGCAGGTAACGATACCGAATTCTGTGGCGGCCAGTGAGGCAATCCCAAGGTAGACATCCATCTCTCGGCCGGCCACCAGAAAGTGTTCCACCTTGCCCACATATTTCCGGACCATCAGGCCGGCTACCATCGTGATCAGTAAGTACAACCCGACGATGCTGCCATCCAATAACCAGTTAAAATTTGTCATGTGCTGGTCATCTGCCTTTCGTTTTTGTTAGTACTGCTGCGAACAGAATTCGAATCTTTGCTTTCGAGAGCCCGGCACTGCGGCTATGGCCGGTGCGAAGTGCTTTGCAAGATCAATATCGTAATTGGGGGCACTGTATTAAACGAAAGCAATCAAAACTGAAAGCGAAAGTTCAAACGGAACTCTTTTCGCGGTCGCGAATCGTGTAATACACCGCGCCAAGAGCGCCGGCATGATCAATTAAGGCAGCAGGCAGGATTAACACCCGGTGGCCCAATGGTCGCCATTCCAGCTGTTCCATAAAACCTGCCAGCGGCGCGAAAAGGGCCGCGCCCGCGCGAGCGATTCCGCCGCCAAGAATGAATACTTCCGGGTCAAACGCATTGATGATGGAACTCACACCCGCCGCTAGTTGATAGATAGATCGCAGCCAAATATCGGTGGCGTTTGAGTCACCGGCCAGATGCGCTTCTACCAAACGTCGGGTGGAGGTGAATCGACCTGCCGAACGATCTCGCAAAGTGCAGTTGCCGATCATCTGTTCAAGACTACCGGGAGTCCCAACAATATCAGGAAGACCATCCGGGTTTAACGAAACGTGCCCCAGATGGCCGGCCCTTCCAATGTGGCCCTTCAGTAGACGACCATCAACAAGAATTGCGCCGCCAACCCCGGTTCCAAGTGTGAGCATGACTACATTGCGATAGCCTGCTGCCGCACCCTTCCAAACTTCACCCAGCAGTGCTGCATGAGCATCATTGAGCACCAGCACAGGGCGAGGGGATTGTAAAAAGTCTGTCCAGACGAGGCCTTCGAGTCCACGCAGGCGGCCCTGCATGTTAACTATCGAAAGACCATTTCGCGCGGCCAGACCAGGTGCGGCAAGACCGATATGAGTCGCAGGTTCACCACGTTGATTCTGAGTCTCGGCGATTTTCTGTTTTATCGTCTGGGCCCAGCAGCCCGCATCGTCCGCTGTTTCGCAGGTTGAATGGTCCAATACTTCGCCATCGTGGGAGACGACAGCGATCTTGATGTTAGTTCCGCCCAGATCTACACCGATTGCATAACTCATTTGCGTTGTACTTAGCCGTTTAATTAAGCGTTTCGCTTCAGACGCCTTTTCTCCATTTGTCATCGTCGTGACGAAGCAACTGAATCGTGAGTGAACCATCCGGATTGGAGGGTTGGGCAGCTGCCCAGTTCACGGGGCGTTGTATTCCACCTTTAGTTTCAATCTCTGCCCGGATCTTTAGCTTTTGTCCGTCCATTCCTTTGGGCAAAGAAATGATGCTTGCCTTAACTTCCCGGCATAGGGATGTCCAGCATCAAGCGAACCGCCGACTTTGATCTTTCCATCCAGGCTCTCAACATAGACTCTAAGCACACCGGGAATACCGGCTACCCCGTCATTGGCGAACGCGACGATCAACTCGTCCGTTCCATATCGTTTTCTTTGCCAGACCCACGAAGGACGCACGCGATAACCCATGCGCCTTCGCAATGTGTCAAAGCCATTTGGATAACGCTCGTGATACCGGGCAAGGTTTTCGGATTCGGTCCACAGTGACCAATAGTTGGCGCCCAAATCGAGAGCATGAAGCATCCATTTTTCCATTACGTTAATTCCCGCATCATCCATGGGAAGATATTTAGGATCTACTTTGTACTGCCGGTAATAACCGTCTTCCATGACGACTGCCAGCCAGGGCGGACGATTAGCCAGCTCCTCGATTTGAATCGGTTCTTCGATAATGATGCTGTCGGAACGCAGCCAACAACCGGCTCGGACACACATGTCGAGAATTTCTTTATTGCCGACATTGCTAATGTCCGGTTGTGTGTTTACAGCGAGCGGTACTTTCTTCCAGAGGTCCAACTGCAGTTTTGTCATTCCGATGAAAGTTTTCTCTGCCGTCAGATAGTCAGGAAAAGGGTTAGGAAGATTACTCGTATGGCCCTCACCCCAGAACCCGTACATCATCAAGTCGACGAATTCCATCAGCGGGTTATCATCAAACTCGCGCGCGAGCAGTTCGTTGACTTCTCGAAAAGCGGTTTGAAATGCGGGATGGTCGTAGCGTGGTTCGACGAAGTCGTCTTTGCTTCCGTACGTCTTCCCAATCTTAATGAGCGGCACCTGCTTTTGCAGGAAATCAGGTAATGCCAGGCGTCGTGGTTGGCCTTCGGTGTTTGACATCTGAATGCGAAAACCGACTCGCAACTTGCGCCGTCTGGCGGCATCGAGAGTCAACTTGAAGATGGGATGAAGGTCGAGTCTGCCTGGCCGTGTTTGCACGTCTCGCCAATCACAGCGGATGTAGAGCACATCGACGAAGGGCAGGCTGGAAAGTTTTTCCACGTGCTGCTCGAGCGTTTCCAAGCCATTTCGCGCAGGGAGTGAAGGCCCACCTTCCTCCCATGTGTAGCCAACTAAACCGAGCCCATAGTTCTTTACGGGTTGGTTGGATTGCGAGGTCACCAGGACCGTATACCAGCCTTCGTCCTGCTCAATGCCGAATGGCCCCTGGTTCAAACGATCAGAGACATTTGGTCCTGAACCGAAACTGTAGTTATCCCAGTTATGAGAGGGAACTTCTTGAGCGTTTCCCGCGCGCAAGCCGCTTATCAAAGTTACAGCGGCTCCCGCTTTAATAAAATTGCGTCTTTGCATCTAGGGTCCTTTGTCAAAACAAATCAAGCGTCAAACGAGTCTGAATTTCTCCTTCAATCGGTCGGAAATTGAACCGGCGCGAGCTGCTTCTCGCGAACAAGAAAGAGAACCAGGACCATTCCGAAAAGGGGGATTAGACTTGCTGTGATCAATATCGGCACAAATGAATAGTGGTCCGAAACATATCCAATCAAATAGGTTGAGATGATCGTTCCTATACCTGCCCCCGTCCCGCTCATACCGCTCACCGTAGCGACTGACTCGCTCCGGTAAAGATCGGAAGGCAGCACGAGCGCCATTGTTGAGAAGGAAGCATAAGCAAATGTGGAAACCGCAAAAAGGCCGGCGAGTGCCAACAGGCTTGACGTGAAGACCGTAGGAATCAGGAGGGTCATACCGAGTCCGCCAAAAACGACCACAGCCTTGCGCGCACGCAAAACCGGCCAACCGCGTTTGATCAGCCAACTGGAAAGCCCGCCGCCGAAAAAATTCCCAAGGTCAGCAGCAACGAAAGGGATCCAGAAAGCAAGCAGTCCCTGTTCGGGATTAATTCCCTTGGTCAGTAGATAAATCGCGAACCAGTCGGTAATAAAAAACCACACCGGATCAGTCATGGTACGAGCCGCGATGACTCCCCACGTCTGTGGCAGCTTGATCAAATCTTTCCAAGCGAGGCGTGGACCAGTGCGCGCTTCGGCACTTTCTTGATCGAGGCGATCCTTTAGAATCATCTCCCGCTCTTGCTCGCTAATACGGGGGTGGCTTTCGGGCGGATGATAGAGCAGTCGCCAGGCGGCCAGCCACAAGAAGCCCAGCGTTCCGGTGATGACAAAGGCGGGACGCCAACCGCCGAAATATTTATACAACCCGATGACCAGGAGGGGTGCGATCGCGCCGCCGATGGAGGACCCACTGTCGAAGAGGGCTACCGCCCAACCGCGCTCCTTTTTTGGAAACCATTCGGAGACAGCCTTGGTCGCTGCCGGCCAGTTGGCAGATTCCCCGGCGCCGAGCAAAAAGCGGAAAACGGCAAAGCTACGTAAACCAACGGCCAACGACGTGGCCATTGCGGCTAATGAGTACCAGATGACGGTGATGGTTAAACCCTTGCGCGTTCCGATGCGATCAATAATACGACCAGAAATGGTCTGTCCGACGGAGTACGACACGCGAAACGCAATGACGATCAGGGCGAACTGTTCGTTGTTCCAGTGGTATTCGATCTTCAGGTAAGGCGCTAAGACGGAAAGCGTCTGGCGATCGATGTAGTTGATAACCGTCGATGCGAAGAGTAGTCCGCCAATCCACCAGCGCAAGTTTGAAATTGGCCGGCGCGTGCTGCCGGAGATGTTTTCAATGTTAGCCATGATCTCGTTCGATTGAAGGAATGATCTCAGTCGCTGGTTTCGTCTAATCTGACAAGAACTCAGGGGCCTATTACGGGAGCAACTCAGAAATGAATTGCTCGCAACGGGCGATGTCATCGAGAGTTTTGATACCCTGCTCCTCACGGCTGTCAGCAATAGGGGCTGCAAACACGCCAGTTTCTCGTTGGCCCAGGTAGTTGATTAGCTCGTTAGGGAAAGCCAGCTCATGACCGGGGCGTTTGTAATGTCCATGCAACTCATCCCAGTGACGCCGTCTCAATTCATTTAGGATTTCGAACATCACCTGACTCTTCAGCACGAACAAACCTACGTTGGTCTCACCGAACGTCGGGCCCTCGAAGCCTTCGAGGTTCGTCTCGCGCGCTGACCGCACCTGTCCCTGTTTATCTCGTTGCAGCGGTGCGTATGGATGTTCTTTCACTGTGGTCGAAACTACCATGTCGTAATCATCAAAGACGGTCGCCAACTTCACCGTGCGCTGCATGGTCTTGCCGCGTATGACCGGCTGCGTGCCCCACACTACAAAGGCCAGCCCTTGAAAGTTAATCATCTGTTCTTGTGCGCGGAGCACCGCATCTCCAGTGCCGAGCGCGACAGGCTGCGAGACGAGTATGACCTCTTCACCCGTGAGTGCCTCGCGCACTGCTGCTTCCGTTTCCGGAGAGACGATTACGATGGGTGGGTGTGTTTTCCCCAAAGCTTCGCGGACCGTTTGAAGCACGCGCACAACGGCCGCTTTGCCGTCTAATAGTGCCAGAGGCTTTGGCACCTCCAAGCCAGTTGCCTTCGCCCGGGTTCCCCTGCCTGCAGCCACGATTACAGGCCAAACGTCTGCGGGCGAACCGTTGAGTGGTAGTGCATCGAGCAAGGCAATCATGTTCGTGATATGGGATGGCGTCTCGCAAGCCAACGGAATTGCTTCCTCGATTGCTTCGCGCCAGACACTGTTGAAGCTGAGGCTAAGAAGCCCGTTACCGGGAGTTGAGATCAGAACGGATCCCTCACGAATTCCATGCCGATGCCGCGGTTCGTAATATTCCGCCTGCACTCGCTCGGTTAGCTGAGAGACGTATTCCTGGCCTGTGAGCGTCAACACATTTCCGCCAAATCCACCACCCATTAAACGCGTACCGTAGACATTTGGATCTGAGCGAATGATCTGGATCAGCTCTTCTACCTCTGGCGTACTAACGTTATAAAGTTCGCGCAGGCTTTGGTGTGATTGGTTAAGAAGGTCGCCCAGCGATTGCATCGCTGAGGTTTGATCATGAACACCTGAGCCAGTCTGCAGCGAATCCAGAATAAGTGTGGCGAGCGCCACTCGCCGCACCTCTCCGAGATGATGCAAAGCCCGGGATCGCACCTTGAGCGGCCAATCGCGCCGCTCTTTTACAAGAGCCGGGAAAGCGCGACTACATTCGGCGAAGGCTTCGGGATAATTCCGCTCGATCGCGTTAAGCGTAAGCGTTTCTGGTAGTTTCCTTAGCAAGGCTTCGATTTCTTCCAGAGCCGCCACTGATCCTTTCGCATATGAATCTATAGCTCTATGCCACGCGCTATGGCGGGCGGGCAGATTAAGCCTCCAACCATCGATTACTGCGGGAATCAGCAAACGTGAAACGGCGACACGCTCGTTATACTCGATCATCACGGCGCGTCCTTTATCTGCGGCCGTCGAGAAGAATGTTATCCACTGGAAATGTTGGCCCGGCAGGAAGACGCGACGAGTGCCGGCACCGGCATAACTAATCAGCACGGCCTGCGAGGCGCGGGTGAGACACATGGTTGTGTGGTCCATGACGCCGCCTCGGGTACCGACATACCATTCGGCGCGGGCCGAGTCGACGGCCAATTCCTCGGGCGTGCTTTTAATATGATTGACTTCGCGTATCGCGGCGCCTGCCAGCACTACCAGTGCAGACGAAGAGGACGCCCCACCGGCAGGCGGGATACTCGAATCAACTGCGAAATCGAATCCTGATTGGACCTGCCCGCCAAACTTCATGCGCGCAAAATAGGCGGCGCCTTTTACATAGTTGTCCCAGTGAGGAGCTGGCGCGGAGTTTTGATACAAGTAGGATAACCAGGCGTCTTCTAAACTTCCCGACACCGGATGCGCCGGCTCCTGGTCCAACGCAAAAGCGATGGGCGGATAAGCTCGAGCGGTGGAAGCGCCCCGCACGCGCCCGGTTTCGTTCCCGCGATACAACATCAACATATCGTGTTCCCTACTGCCGAAGGTGAGAGATGCACTCGGAATATAGGAGACGTAATCGACATGTTCGCCCAGCACACCGATTCGAGCTGGAGCACGCAGCAAAGTGACCGGGCCATCGTCGTAAAGTTGGAGAAACAGATCACAAAGATTGAGTAGTCTGGTCAGTTTGTCGCTAAGCACTTGTTCACGAGTGCCATATTGCTGTTCGAACAAATAAAAGACCGAGCGACTATTTATCTCCCGCAGGGAACTCGCATTCGCAACCAGATAATCCAGAATTCGCGTCTTGCTAAATGATCGAGCTTTTCCATGGTCGACTTCTCCGCTAAGCGCATCGGACACTGCAATTTTTAGTTCCGAGACGAACATTCGGCAGGAGCTTTCCGAAAGACAATCAAAAACTATAGAGCCCGTTGAGCCCACAAATATCCATCCGTATACTTAAGAAAAATCGTTGCAGCCGCTGATTTCTGATGTTATAAGGCGGTAAGTCTTAGTTTCTGGTCATCTCTTGCGCCCGCACTGGGCTTTGAAAGTAGTGCGGTCGATAATCTTTTAGTACTCGTTGTTCAGCCACAGTCGCCATGATCTAAAAGGTTAGTTGGCATTGTTTACAAACGGCAGCCATTTGTGGACGAGCGACGCACAAAATAAATTCCTGGAAGAAGCGATCGAAAGTAATCCAATAATACACGGCAGTAAGATTGTCAAACTAATTTCTTTGTAGACATTGCCCGAGTTTATCCATGGTAGTCGTTTTGATTCTCGTTTATTCATTGCAACCATGAGAGTAGGAGGAGACTGTGAACGCGAACAGCCGAAGACAGTGGTTAACAACCCTTGCGACAGCAGGATTAGGCGTGATTGGTGCCGAAGTCTTCAACCGCAATAGCGCTATGTCCAAACCTGAGACGCGGGTTGAGCCTGTCAATACTCAGACCAGCGCCAGACCGCTGGCACTGAAAGATTATGAACCAAGAAGCATGTTGCATGTTCCAGAAACACATGTACCGCATTCGCGCTATCCGACCATAGACTTTCACACTCACTTGTCCTGGATTGACCGCAAGGGAAAGTCGCACGTTGTTCATCACACTGCCACGCCACAAGAGATTCTGAACGTGATGGATGCCAGGAACGTGCGAATGATGATCAATCTAACTGGTGGCTATGGACCTCTCCTCGAGGAAACGATTCGTCACTGGCAAACCCCGCATCCTGATCGCTTTATGGTATTCACCGAACCATGGTATGAAAAAATTACCACGCCGAATTACCCGCAATTTCAGGCAGATCAACTTGAAAGCGCCAAAAAGACTGGCGCGCGAGGTCTGAAAGTTCTCAAAAGGCTGGGACTATATCTACGCGAAAATGTGACCACTGGGCCATTGGTCAAGGTGGATGACCGGCGTTTCGATAAGATGTGGGAAGCAGCCGGCGCGCTGGAGATGCCGGTGGCCATTCATGTGTCGGATCCCGAAGCGTTCTTTTTGCCAACCGACCGCTTCAATGAACGTTACGAGGAGCTGAGTGCCCACCCTGATTGGTCCTTCCATGGAAGAGACTTCCCCAGCAATGCCGAACTACAAGAAGCGCGCAACCGGGTTATCGGGCGTCATCCACACACAAAATTCGTGGCGCTTCACGTCGCAGATTCCGAAAATTTACCTTACGTTTCGGAGTGCCTCGATCGGTATCCCAATATGTACGTTGATATCGCTGCCCGCATTGGTGAGCTCGGACGACAGCCACGGATGGCGCGAAAATTTTTCGATAAATATCAGGATCGAATTCTCTTTGCCACAGATGCCACGCCTCACGGTAACGAAACTCCGCAGCAGATCTTCGGCAATGAGTTATACGAAATTTATTACCGCTTCCTCGAAACTGAAGACGAATACTTCGACTATGCGCCGGCGCCAAGACCGCCACAGGGACGTTGGCGGATTTACGGAATCGGCCTTCCGGAAAAGATTCTGCGGAAGGTCTACTATGAAAACGCAGCCCGGCTGTTGGGTATTAAGTCTTGACGAGTCGTTAAAGAGACATTGAGTCTCTTAGTTGTAAGCCCGACGAACTTAGATTAGAAATTCAAATGACGGCTACGAGCGATTCACGCAGATCGTTTGTCAAAAACGGTCTACTATTCTTGTTGGCGTCGCCGTTTGCACGGGCATCGTTGCGGGCGTCTTTGCGGCGATCGGAAGTTGAAGTGACGCTGGAAGGGCGCGCCACAGATCTGGGAAATGAGCTGGTTAGTTTTGGCCTTCCTCTTCCATTTGGTTTTTTGACCGACCCGCGAAAAGTGAGGGTTCTGGCTGAAGACGGACAAGAAGCA
This sequence comes from Pyrinomonadaceae bacterium, assembly GCA_035526805.1. Lineage (GTDB taxonomy): Bacteria > Acidobacteriota > Blastocatellia > Pyrinomonadales > Pyrinomonadaceae > PSRF01. Next base: position 90 of record DATLBQ010000565.1, on the reverse strand, counting down.
ACTGCAGCGGTTCGCTCTCTCGAACCCTGGCGCAACGGCGGCCGCGAGGGCAGCATTCGTTCGCTCCTCATCCAATTCAAGTCAGACTTC
>DATLBQ010000564.1:0-19648 GCA_035526805.1 Pyrinomonadaceae bacterium | reverse complement strand
AACACGCTAACGGCCAGCGCCAGCCATAACAAAGCTCGCAGGCGGCGCTCTGAGCGAACGACATTCACCATTATAATGAACATCGCCACCGCCTTGATAAACGATCCGTTGAAAGCTTCCCACGCCTCCCCGGCGTTGATTGCGAGCGGGATTGACAGCAGCGCAGTCCCGACAAAAAGCAACACGATGTTAACCTCTTGCGGCCGAGCAGTGAGATTTCCTTCCAGTGAGAATTGTGTAATAACGAAAACGATTATCGTAGGTATGGCAATCCAGAACGCAATCGAGGTGAGGCTGGAAAGCGCAGGGATGAGTTCGTAGGGTCTAAAATATAAAACGAGAGTGAAAAGGAAGAGGCCGACGTACGTCAACCCATGTCCCCTCTTGAAGAGCGTTGCCGCAGAAGCGGAACGCTTTTCATGCAAGACAGCGTTGGTGGCTTTAGATTCAGCCGGAATGCTAATTTCCGGCGCCGGCCGAGACGTGAACTCCGTGGGTGCGTCGGCATTCGATGAGCGACGCCGGCGAACAGGTTCATAGTCGGTCAATAAATCTTTTTTAGACATCAGGTGAGCTTCAACGCGTCGGTTGTTCCTCGGCTTTCGTCGTAATGTAAACGCGGCAAGCTGCGCCTAACCAACGGGACAAGGCCTGACGCGTTTCCATCGAAAGATTTGGACACAACAAGTAACCGGAATAGTAGAGGTTTGTGCTCAACACTTGCTGAACGATGAAGCCGTTGTCCGAAAACGTTTTCAGCCAACGCCCTTTGCTGAAGTAGTAAAGCTCACTGACTGCATTTGGGAACTCTCCGTGTGGACCAGCGAACATCTTTCCGCTCAATTTCCGAACCCAACCGCGTTTCGGCGCCTGAACAGCATGTTTATCAGCCACGACCTCCGAATTTGTTGACGAACCATTCGCCTGCACATTCCCGACCATCTTGAGGAAGTAGCCATAGTGCGTGACGCTGGTCCAAAACCGCCACGCCGGCGTTGGCAACACGTGAATAGCTACTCCTTGCGGCTTTAAGACGCGAAGCATTTCTGAAAACAAGGTCGACAAATCTTTTACATGCTCCAGTACATTTGAGGAGAAAATGAGATCAAAACTGTGTTTCGCTGCGGGGATCTGTGTGCCGTTGTAACTTTGAACGTCATAGTAAGGCGATTCCATCGAAGCGCTGTCAATCAGATCGATGGAGATAACCTCAGGACCCCAAGAGTTCATTACCTTGGCTTGAAAGCCACTTCCGCCGCCAATTTCCAACACGCGGGTATTAGGAGTGAACCAGTCCCTAACGGCGTTCAGCTCCAATAGTCGCAGCTCTTCCAGTAAGCCCATAGAGATGTCTGAGAACCCGCCCCCCGGATTTCCTAAGACCATAATACAACGAAACACCCCTCCCAGCTCTTTACTGGTGCCAGCTCAGTGCAATGAACCTTGACGGCAAAAGTTAAAGTTACTACTCACAAAAGCGGAAGCTTAAATTGGTTGTGAGCGGAAGTTATTCAGCCATGATTTCAAAGGGCAGGTTCATGTCGCGAGAACCTGGAAAAGATACGGGTCTCGCGAACAGGAGCTAAGAGAGGCTGCTGGCCGCCGTGCTCGAGACTTTTTTACCGGAACTAGCTGCCTACATCACTCCCCGTCTCCCAATTTGGCATGGCATCCGACGCGCGCTCGCTCAGCGCATGTGTCTTTGGAAATTCGAAACGAAGAAATCCGCAGATTTTCCAGTTCCCACATTCGCAGAAGTAGCCATTCCTCGCGCGGCTCCCGTTTATGGTTCACGCTATAAAATGAGTGGCACTCTTTTAAGTGAGTGGCACTCTTTTAAGTGAAGTGATTAGGTCAATTCAAAGAGAAGCAACAAAATCGCGCACTACGTCGCCGGGCGATTCTTACGAAAAACTGTTGCCTTGCAACGTTGACCTATCCAGGGCTGTTAATGCTATGAATAAAGGATTGAGCTTAATTGCCGAACGGTATGAGTAAACGATAGGTGTGAGTAATTACCGGCTTCGCATGCGTCAGGCGGCGCCATGAGCTGCTTGCTTGGGGGGTGACTCGATTAGTCCCTGAATAACTTGCGCGACCTGGGAGAGTGGTTTGGGTTTCCGCAAGAATGCGTCTGCGCCACCACGAAATGCTTCCTCTTCCATCTCGGCGGAACCGTAAGCCGTAAGGACAATGATTATCGTGCGGGGATTCTGGTCGCGGATAAATTTGATCATCTCGAGGCCGTCGGGCCTTTGCGCAGGGCCCAACCTTAGGTCCTGAATAACCACTTCATAATCGCCGTTCTCAACCAGTCTTTCCGCCTCTTCCAACTCGCGGGCTGTGTCTACCTGGTAGCCCTGCAGAGTAAAATATTCTTTCATGGAAAAACAGATTGATTCTTCGCCATCTACGACTAAAAGACGCATCTCGCCTTCCTGTTTGCGTGGCCGGTCAGGGCCGACCCACATCCGTCTGAGCTTACCTGAGACCTTCTTGAGCCGTCCAATTGTGCCTTGGTTCACGACGTTCCCTATACCTGGCAGGAGGGCGGAATCCACGCCCTTGGCGGCGCTTCCTGCCGGATTTCAAACAATCGATCAAATCCTAGTGCCCAAGATTCAGCGTTTAGGCATGTTTCGAATCCTGGCTCTTCACGGTCGAGTTCTTTTGATTAAATGTCACGCGGACCTCCGCTTATGACACTCTCGGAATCAAAACACCGCCAGTTTGACCAGCGTGCTCGACAGCTTTTTAGCGTGCGCCAAGACTAAAGCGGGTGCGAAAGGTGGGTGAAGGGGCGGAACAGAGTCTGTGCTTCAAACGCTTGGGGAGAGTCACACAGATTGCCAACTCCGAATTGTCGTCGCAAAGTTTCAAGAAAATGAATCGTTAGCCGGTGAAACTATGTGACGCCGAAGACACTCGACTCCTGGCACCTTCAACCCCCTAACTCATCGTTTCTTACAATATGGAGAGCAACAGGGAAAGCTCAAACTATTTAGTGCTGCAGAAGTGCACGGAGCTGGTTCTATATTGCTATCGCCGACCGCACATTGGCGCGATGCTGGATGGGCGTGTTCATTCTTCCCGAAATGCTGGCTGACGGCGGCTTATTAATTAAGTACAAAAGGATCTCGCAAACCTCGCGCGTCCCGGTACCTATCACGTTGCCCTTCTCGTCCTGGATGGCGTAAATGTTTCCATCTGCGTCCAGAGGAAGAATTATTTTTTCTCCGTACATATGTTTTCCACTCCTTACCCACCGAGCTCGTCAGTTGAGTTCTCTGCAAAGTCGGACGTTTTTTGGACGGCCCCAGCCTAAACAATCAGGCGTCCAAACCTTTAGCCAGGCGCCAAACAAACTAGCGCTGGACGAGGTCGGGTTTAGTATGCTCCGCACATTCACACCTTCCCAGGTCATTTACCTACCGTGGAATAGCATCCTGTGTGGGGGAGATCCCCCACACAGGATAGCCATTACCCCAGAATGAGAAACGCAATTACGGCTTCGATTACTTCCTAAACCGCCGTCTTGCTGCGCCAGCCACTCCGAGGAGACCTGTTCCCAGGAGGAGCATAGTTGCTGGTTCCGGCACTGCCTCGACCCTTACTGCCGAAATAGTCTCTATACCACCGGTAACATCTTCAAAAGTGGCCCAAACAGTCAGGTGGTAACCAGGATTCGCGTCAATAAATGCCTGCAACTCGGCTGCCTGAGCAGCATCCAAAACAAACACCAAACCCGATCCACCGACCCCTTGCTGGTCACTGATCAACGTCCTATTCGCATCTAAAACATGTGAATCCACCAGATTGCCGTCTGCGTCGTAAACCTGCAGCGTGATCCTAAAGCCATTATCGTTGTCCGTTGCGATGACGGTCGGCCCCCCGACATCTCCTGGCTCATTCAGATCCACGAGTAGACCCAGCTCGCTGGTGTTTGTCGCTCCTATTGAAGCGAGCGTAAACTCTTGGTTCTTCGGCGGGCCGTCTGGCGGTGAAAAGTCACCAAAGGCCTTGAACTCACCTCCAATGAAGTCGACGCCGCCACTTTCACGGGTACTATTGGCCGGCGACTGTAAAGTCAGGACCGTAATTTTAGCTCCTACGCCTTGACCTGACAGCGTTACATCCCCGGCCGGAATTAGGTCGGCCTTTGCCGTAGAAGCCGACCCGAAAGCTGCGATCGAAAGAACCGCTAGCGAAAAGGCGATTCTCATCAAAAATTTCTGGGGCATGACTAATTCTCCTCTTGTTTCTGTGGAGGACTCCACCTTGAAAACCAATTCAGTGGTAGTCTCAAATTCAGATCTATTGTGGAAGGCCAGGGGGCGGGAGCGATGCGAGGGCAAGCGCAAAGCTCTTCTCACCAGCCAAAAGATCCCTCGATTGTTACGTCAAGAGACACACGTTGATATTGGCACGTGCCCTCAGATAGCAATCGCCGAGCCGCAGTTTTCGTGAGCCGGAAGCCGGAAAATATTGAGCATTCCAGCTTATTCTGACGATTGAAGCAGCCCTTCGTCTAATATTCAGACTTGCGGTCTAGACTCTGGACAACCTTACGTGTTCATTTCTGGCTGAACTCTTAAAGGGAAATAAGCCAAAGCCATGGCTTAGGCTTTTCGATCGGGAGGCAGGGCGATCTGGTGTTTCTTGATTTTCTGGTAAAGAGAACTACGAGGAATGCCCAATCTGCGTGCGGACTTTTCTACTCGTCCCCGCTCTTCTTCAAGCACTCGTTCGATATGCTGCTTTTCCAGTTGAAGCAAAGTTAACCGTGAGTCAAGAGTTGGCACTCCGATACTGGCGTGTCCATCAAAATTAAGATCTCTTAAACCAATACTTTTTCCCTCGCTCAGCAGTACGGCTCGCTCGATCACGTTACGCAGTTCCCGGACATTTCCCGGCCACGCGTATGCCTGCAGGGCCCTAATGCAATCGTCACCCAACACGATTTGACCGCGCCCCAAATCCGCGGCGACCTTATCCAGAAGGTATTGGGCCACGACCGGAATATCCTCGATTCGTTTCCGGAGCGGGGGAAAAGAGAGGGGGATAGTACTAATACGAAAATAGAGATCGTCCCTAAACTTCTTCTGACGTACAAGCTCGCCGATATCCTGGTGGGTGGCGGCTATTAAACGCACGTCAACTTGCTGATCCCTCACATCTCCAACCCGTCTGAAGCGCTTGTCTTCGAGTACCTTGAGCAGCTTTGGCTGAATCTGAAGATCGACATCTCCGACTTCGTCCAGAAAAACTGTACCGCGATGGGCCACTTCAAAGAGTCCCTGCTTGGAGGAGGTTGCGCTTGTAAAAGCACCCTTCTCATGGCCAAAAAGCTCGGTTTCAAGTAGTTCTCGGGACAGCCCGGCACAATTGAGATCGACAAAAGCTTCCTCGGCCCTCGGACTGTTCTCATGTAGCCAGCGGGCAAGGACGCCCTTTCCCGATCCTGTCTCACCAAGAATCAAGACCGGACTTTCGGTGGTAAGAATCTTTCTGGCCTGATCCGCCAACGAGCGTATGGCAGCACTTGGTCCGATGAACGGATCTATCGCCTGCCGTACGCGTCGTGTCCGGCTGGCCAGATGCTTGTGGTGCCTTCTCTGCGTTTCGAGTAATCGTTGTAGGATGATGTGAAGCGCCGACATTTCGATCGGTTTGGTGAGGAATTGTTCCGCTCCCTCCTTGATAGCTTTGACTGCAAGGTCTATGGAGCCATGACCAGTCAAAACCAACAAGGGAATTTCAGAATCAACGTCCTTTAAACGGGGAAGCAGATCTAGCGCGGTGCCATCCGGTAACATGTAGTCCGCGATAACGACGTCTGGCCTTGAGGTACTAAATATCTGCCGAGCTTCCTTGCAGCTTTCCGCTTCTTCTATTTCATATCCCTGAAGTTCAAGAAAATCACGGATACCGAAACGCACCGACGGCTCATCGTCGACGATCAAGATTCGATTTTTAGCCACCAGCGGTCACCTCGGTCAGAAGTGGGAATCTTGCACTCATACAAGCTCCGCCTTCAGGATTATTACCAGCGAGCAGTTTGCCCCCGTGCTCTTCGATAGTTTTCTGTGCAATCGCGAGTCCCAGCCCAGTACCGCCGCGACGCGTGGAGAAGAAGGGCTCAAAGATTTTGCGCAGATTTTCAGCCTCGATGCCGGGCCCGAAATCCTTGACGGAACACTCGATCCAATCCTGAGTGCCGTCGGTAATTTTGTCAGCATCAATTGTGACTACACTGCCAGGCGGCGAATGCTGAATCGCGTTCTCTATGAGATTTATGAATACGGTCGAAAGTCTGCGTCTATCTACCATAATTCGCGGTAACGATTCGGGAACATTATTTACAAGGGTTATGTCGGCTGCTTTCGCCGCCGGAAGGCAAGCACGAATGGACCTACTTATCATCTCCTCCAATAAAACGGGGTAGACATCTCCACGAAAGGGTCTTCCATATTCAAGCAACTCCTCCATGAGGGACGCCAGCCGTCCGATTTCATCGCGAAGGACACTTGTATAGCGCGAATACTCAGTGCGATCGCTAAACCGCGTCTCAAAGGCATCCAGAATAGAGGAGATTCCAAAAAGCGGATTTCTTACTTCGTGAGCCACGCCGGCGACTACGGATCCGAGCAATGACATCATTTTGCTTTGCCGTAGTGATGCTTCAAGTTCAGTTCGCTTGGTAATGTCCTGGGCAATCAATATTGCTCGGTCATCGGCCGACCCAAATTCATTAATCAAAAAAATTGTAACCACCCATGTCTGGCCGGTTGTTTCGTCGCTTGCCTCTGCCGATGCTGGAAAACCGGCTTCGCGAATCCTTTCTAACAGCTCCGCTGCTTTCTTCCAAGGCTGGCCTTGCCCCAGGGCCAAAACGCTGCGCCCAACCAGTTTTTCCGCCTGGACACCCGCGATCTGTTCAGCAGCCTCATTAGAACGCCTGATCGTTCCCTCAAGATCGACGATCAGTACCGGGAAATCAATAGCATCAAAAGTCTGCCGCCATTCGATCGCTGACTGTTGCAGCGAAGCATGCATCCCTTGCTGCCGTTCATCCAGCAGCCTTCTTTCAGTGACATCATTGATAATAACGAGCTCACCGTTTCTGTCGTCAAAGAGAATTGGGTGGGAACTTATTTCAACATAGATGGTCTTCTTGCCTTTAGTTTGGTGTCGGCACGGACTCGAGAGTCCGGTCTCGTCCTCCTGGGTAATATCATCCATGGTCATCGAAAGAAACTCATCTCTCGTATAACCATAGGTTCGCGTCGCCGCTTCGTTAACGGTGAGAAATCTTAAAGTCTCGGCATCATAGACGCAGATCGGTTGTGGTGTTGATTCGAAAAGCAAGCGATAGCGTTCTTCCGAATCACGCAGCGCTAATTCGGCCTGCTTACGTTCGGTGATGTCGCGTGCAATTCCGCGAAATCCGACAATTTCGTCGAGCCTGTTTCGAAGGGGTGATATGGTGAGGTCAAGCCATCGTTCCTCCCCTGACGCGCCCCTGGCAATAAACTGATGCCGGAACTCCTGAAGGGTTTCGGGTTTGTCAGCCTTGTTTGCCAGGAGACTGCTATTAAAGTCCACACCTACCAAACCAAATATCGAAGAAAACGAGTCTCCGAGAATTTCCTCCGCGGTACGCCCGAGAAACTTTAAACCCGCTGCATTAATACTGGTCAATCTTTCGGCCAAATCCTGTGTGAAGATCAAATCATTAGCCTGTTCGACCAAATCGCGATAGTTGGCCTCCACCCGCGAGCGTTCCAGTAGCCTGGCCACCTTTGCAACCAGGCGCGTGCCGTCAAAAGGAATCTCGAGATAATCGTCGGCACCGGCACGAAGACCGGCCACGACATTGGCAGTATCTGTTTCCAGAGCACTAACGAGCAGAATGGGTACCGATCGCAGCTGATTGTCAGCGCGAAGCAGACGACAAAACTCCAGGCCATTGACTCGCGGCATGCACACGTCGCTGATCACCAGATCAGGGCGCTCTTCCTTCGCGAGGTTAAAACCTTCGAGCCCATCTTCGGCAGTTAAGACACGATAGCCGGCTTTACGCAGTAGGCCGTCCATGAGCATCAACTGTTCAGGTAAATCGTTGACGATCAGCACAGAGTTGTCTTCGTGGCCGTCCGAAAGATATGCGCCGCGCATTTGCGACTGTACTTCCATCTGCTGCATTTAAGTTAGAAACGGGGGGTTATCGTGCCACTACTTTGCGGAAGTCGGGAGTCCTCTAACCAGTAGAGGTTCAAGGGCATATTGCACTTTTGAACGCCGCTGAGTATAACACAGCCCTCAAAAGGCTCTACCCCATATTCGAGCAAGCGCGTGTGCTCCCACAGCCCATAATTCCGAAACGAGTCAGCTGTTATTAGAGACGCTTAATGTCAACTGTTTTCTCGAAGCACACTAAAGTTTTCTCGAAGTAAACTTTAGTCCCTGGCGCTTTGGTTCCACTCTAACCTCGCTCCCTCTGCTGGGCGGTAACAACCAAGCAGTCCGGAGAAAACAGAGCTTCATTTACTGCGTGAGCGCCGAATTCGTTATTCGATCAAGTTCAAAATTGCGCATCAGCGGCATTCGCCCGAGACAAACCCGCTTTCCTCTTTTTCCAATCCCTTCTAGAATAATAATGCTCCCCGACGCCTGAGAACAAAAATGAATCCTGGCAATCTTTCGTTGATGGGTGCTGTGACTGACGGTGATACCGAGGCCGTCCGGGCATTGCTTGCTGCGGGTTCGGATGTCAATAGAACATCGAGTGGAGGTCGAACTCCCCTTATCCTGGCGACACTCTTCGGGCGCACTCAAATAATGAGTTTGTTACTCGAGGCAGGTGCCGACCCTCAACAGCGCGATAGTCTCGGACTGAACGCAGTAGATTGGGCCGAGAGGAAAGGCTTTGCCGAGGCAGTGAAACTACTTACCCAGTGGCAGGCTTCAAAGCAGGAAACTCCGCCAGGCACACCGAGTTCAGAACCTATAACTCCCGGCGGGTCGGCGCCGAGCCAATTTGAGAAGCCGACTACTCGAGCTTCAACCCAATCGGCCGGTGCCGACGACAAGAGCCGCCGGTGGCTTGCGGGCTTGAAGCGGAGAATTGACGAGGAAGCAAGTCACAAAGTCAAAGAAGCTGAACCAGCGCCGCCGCCGACAACGGAAATAGAAGCAACACCACAAAATGAACCACCGGCTGTTGTTGTTAACGACCGCCCGGTTGAAGCCTCTGCACATGTACCCGAACCTACCGTTAATTCATCCGCGATTGAGCGGTTACCGAATGTCCCGACTGAAGCGTTCCTCAGAGACCAAACATCACCGGCGGAAGCAATAGAGCTCCTCGTTCCACCGGATGACCTCTTAACATCGGAACCGCCACCGTTAACAATTTGGACGCCGCCGCCTGCCTCTAACACTCGTAAGAGATGCCCAAAATGCAATGCCGTCTACGGGAGCGAACTACTTGCTTACTGCGCCATCGACGCGACCCCTTTGGTTGATGCTAACCAGCCCGTGTTCACCCCTCCGCCGGAATCCGCGAGGATGCCGCTGATTTGGTTGCTGGTCGTGCTTAGCTTCATTGTCGCCGCGGGTGGCACTTATTTTATGATCCCGGATTTGAGAAGTGAGCCAAGCGCCCCTCCTGGACCATTACCGACACAAGTGCTGAGCCCTCGAGACGCACCGTTGGTCGCGGGTGAGTTAAGTGGAAAACAACTGGAGGTGCCCGTGGCCGAATATCCAGCCAGTGCAAGGAGCGAACATGTTTCCGGCATGGTCACGGTTCGCGTGACGGTAAACAAGAAAGGGAAAGTAATCGCGGTGAAAGTTCTCGAAGGAGACTGGCGGCTGCGCAAGCCGGCGATTGCGGCGGCCCTAAAAGCCACGTTCTCAGCTGAGAAGTTAGTGGAACGAAGAACAGTAGGAACGATTGCTTATACGTTCAAAGAGTGACCACTGAAAACACTCCGCTTTTTGTTAGAACCTGAGCTTGCAACGCTAAAGCTTGAACGCTATGAATTGGCCCAATTATCTCACCCTGAATTGGCTCACCTTCAATGACACCTCACGCTATAAACAAATTTCCGTTTCGCAATTAAGTTGCAACCTTGCGTGCTGCTCTCTAATCCTTTCAATAACTTAGCCGCTTTCTCGTCTGACTTTTTTAAACCGCAGCGCGTTTCTTTCCTCGTCTCCAGGTTGGCTCAAGTTTTCCTCAAGGATTTCTCAAGGCGCTTAAATAAATTGTAGGCGTGTTCCTAGCTGATTCTTCTACTACTACCTCAGACCGTAGCTTTCGCAAAGATGACGGCGCGCTCGCGCCTCGTTCACGTTATCAACAGACCCGTTTGTTTGGCGTACCTGAACATCAACCATGATCTTAATTCTGGAGGAGAACAACCATGTCCCGAAGGCTGCGGAATTCCAAAGCGTTTGCAACAAATTCGAGGTTGAGGTTCGCAATGTTCACGATGCTTTGCGTCGCAGCCTGCGCAGTAAGCATGTTGATTGTTCCTGCCTATAGCGCGAACCCGGCAGCCGGAACAATCTCAGAAGCGACCCCACTTACAACCTGGACGGGCCAAATCAAACCAGCCACGGGTTCAGCGGATTGCGGTGGAGCAAACAACTCCGGATGCGAGAACTTCCAACTCACAATTCAACCGCCTTCAGCCGCATTCGGACCCTACCTTGTGGAGATAAAACTTCAACCCGCCCAGGTCGGTGACTGGGACATGCAGGTGTATGGTCCAAACGGCGGTTTGCTTGACGGATCTGGAAACAGTCCGGGCCAGGTGGAGTTTATCGCGCTGCTTAACCCGATCGCGGGAACTTACACGGTTGCCGCCGCGCCGTTTGCACCGCTCGTTAACACAGACGGCACCAGTTTTACGGCGACTGCCGAACTAAAGCACCACACGGTGAACCCTGCGAGTTTGGGTGCCGACGGCAATATCAGTTATCACAATTTCTTCGCGTCAGGAAATTTAGGAAACAACGCAGGTGAGCCATCAATCGGCGTGAATTGGAATACCGGTCGCGCGATGTATATCGCCAACCGAGAGACACTCCGTATCACTTTCGACGACACAACCATACCGGCCAAAGCTACCTGGGAAAATAAGAGCGCCGTTTTCACAAACCAAATAACGATGGATCCGATTCTTTTCACGGATCGCACCACCGGCCGCACAATCGTATCCCAGCTTGTAACGCCCGCGGCTGTCGAAGGGCTGCTGGTGCTGACGGACGGCTGCAGCATATCCGCATACACCGATGATGATGGAGACACCTGGATTCCTGATGAAGGCTGCGGCTTGCCGAGTGGCGCCGATCATCAATCCGTCGGGGGTGGACCATTTCATGCACCGCTGCCAGCCGAGCTGCCCGCCGGTTACGCACACGCGGTTTACTACTGCGCTCAATCCGGCGTCACCGCTTATTGCTCCCGAAGCGACGACGGCGGCCTGACGTATGGACCAGGAGTCCCGGCTTACACTACCGAGTGCGGAGGTTTGCACGGACATCCAATGGTGGGTCCCGACGGCACAGTTTATCTTCCCAATAAGGCTTGTGGCGGCAAGCAGGGCGTTGCGGTTTCAGAAGACAACGGTATTAGCTGGAGTGTTCGAACGATCCCAGGAACTCTCCCCTCGGCGAATGATCCCGGCGTCAGCATCGGCGCGGGCGGGACCGTCTATTTTGGATTTCAGAATGGCGATGGCCGTCCAACTGTCGCCGTTTCTAAAGACAAAGGGCGGTCCTGGAGTTCGCCGGTCGATGTCGGCCAGGCGTATGGCATCAAGAACACCGCGTTTCCGCGCGTTATTGCCGGCGACGACGATCGGGCAGCCTTTGCTTTTCTGGGCACGCCAACGGCAGGTTCATTTCAGGACGCAGGGTTTACGGGTGAGTGGCATCTGTATATCTCGCACACATTTGATAGCGGCGAGCATTGGACCACGATTGACGCGACGCCGACCGATCCTGTGCAGCGCGGTTGTATTTGGATGCAGGGCGGCAGCAATCCCTGCCGAAACCTGCTCGACTTCATGGGTTCAGCAGTCGACGAAAAAGGCCGCGTGTTGATTGCTTATGCTGATGGCTGCATCGACTGCACCAGTCCGAGTACCTCTCGCGCGAAGAAGGCTTCGATTGCGCGGCAGGTAAACGGGCGACGACTATTCAAACAATTCGATCCGGTTGGTGATCCCACACCCACGCCTACTGCCACTCCGCTACCTACACCGACTCCGCAGTCAGGTTGTACGGTTCCAGGCGTCTCGCTAATTACCGATGCCAGCGCTGACACCGGTGTTGGAAGTCTTGGGACCGTTCCCGGTACGCCGGCACAAGACATCACCGAGATTTTGATCGCCGAGCCCCAACAAGCAGACGGCGTTAGCCGAATCGCCATTACTATGCGCCTTGCAGACCTGACCGCACTTCCGGCCAGCGGCATGTGGCGCGTGTTCTTTACCGTAGGCAGCACCACTTATTTTGTCGGCGCATTCAACGATCCTGTCTCAGGCTCCATGCAATATAACTACGGAACTTCAGGGACGGTGACGACAACACTCGGCGCCGCCGACAGTGGCTCGATCGACATTGCGAAAAACACTATTACTGTTTTCATTTCTAACAGTAACGTGGGCAGTCCTGCCGCGGGGAGTGCCCTGGTGGGCATCTACGGCAGAACTCAGACATTGATTGGCACTTCAGGTACTGGCGCTACGCCGAGTCATGATCTGGCGCCGGATGGTGCGCCTACTTCAGCACCAAACTACACACTCGTCGGCAATGGTAACTGTGGATCCGGAACGCCCACGCCTACTCCTACTCCGACACCAAATCCAACGCCGACGCCGGGCAGCGAAAACGCGTGCGCCAAGCCGGGCATTACCGTTGTGAGTGATGCCTCTGGCGATCAACTTGCGGCCGTCGGTTCAACGAAACACGATATTCAGAAAATCTCCATAGCCGAGCCGTATTCAGGGCCGGGAGTAAGCAATCTTATTTTCACCATGAAGGTGGCTGATCTGAATGGAGCCTTGCCGGCGAATACACAATGGAAGGTTTACTTCACTTCCAACGGCATTAATTACTGGGTGGCCATGCTGACAAATGGCAGCTCGGTAGTAAGTTACAAGTACGGAACAAGTGCTAATAACCTGGACACCACGGTGGGCGATCCCGACGGTGGCACTTACACGCCTGATGGAACGATCACTCTGACGCTTGATAATGCCAGGGTGGGAAGTCCCGCTGCCGGTCAAACCCTGACCGCTATTTTCGGCGAGGCCTACATGCTGGTTGGTGTGCTGCTCACCGAAATCGACTTCGCCGGAGACGGCAGCTACACGTTGGTTGGCAATGCTTCTTGCGGCGGCAGTCCAACACCGACGCCGACGCCTACTGCGACACCAACACCGACCGCTACTCCAACGCCTCAACCGGGCGTACCGCAGTACATTAATTACTACCCACCCTCAGGAGTCGCGGAAGACTTCGGCGAGCCTTCAATCGGTTCGAACTGGAAGTCAGGCAAGATAATGTTCTTTGGTGGCTTCTCGCCGTATGCATTGCGAGTAGGCTTCAACGATGCAACCACGCCGGCTACCGTCACCTGGGATCAGACGCAACTGCTTCTGGCAGGTCCGCAGCGTATCGCCGGAGATCCGATCCTGTTCACCGATCGCGACACGGGCCGCACGTTTGTTTCCCAATTGTTTGGCTTGACTCCATTCAACGGAATGGACATGACCGACGACGATGGCGCGACTTACTTGCCGAGCCAGGGTTCCGGTATCGGTAGCGGCATCGATCACCAAACAATTGCGAGTGGACCTTTCCACACGCCTATTCCAACTGGAGCCACTTACGAACATTCCGTGTATTACTGCGCGCAAGATGGGCTTAACAGCAACGACACGGGCATCGCGAATTGTGCGATGAGCATCGACGGCGGTCTCACCTTTGGACCGGCAGTTCCTGTTTACGCACTTTCTTATAATGAATGCTTCCCGCTGCACGGGCACATGAAGATTGGACCGGATGGCACGGCTTATTTGCCAAACCGAAAATGCGGCGCCGGCGCCGGTCTGGTTCTTTCTGAAGACAACGGCATTACCTGGTCCGCGCGGACTGTGCCCAATTCAACCGTCGGCGACAGCGACGCCTCTCTCGGAATTGCGACGGACGGCACGCTTTTCCTCGGCTACGAGGGCTCGAACGGCCACGCCTACATTTCGGTCTCGCGGGACAAAGGCTCGACCTGGAGCAATCCTTATGATGTGGGAACGCAGGCTGGTTTGCAGAACGCCATTTTTCCCGCGGTTGTTGCGGGCGACGGCGGCGAGAATGCTCGCGCGGCGTTTGCCTTCTACGGCAGCACCAGTCCGGGCGATCAGGATGATCCAGCCTACCGCGGCGATTGGTATCTCTACGTCTCTTCCACCTTCGACGGCGGCAAAACCTGGACGACAGTGAACGCCACGCCGGGTGATCCGATGCAACGCGACGGCATCTGCACACGAGGATTCCAGGGCTGCACGGTACCTCGAAACCTGCTCGATTTCTTCGATGCTACTGTTGACAAAGAAGGACGCGTGCTCGTCGGTTACCAGGATGGCTGCATGGGCGCGTGCGTTCAGAGTGGACCAAACTCCAATACGAAGAAGGGCGTAATCGCGCGCCAGAGTGCGGGCAAGCGAATGTTTGCTCAGTATGATTCGAGCAATCCTACGCCAACGCCAACTCCAACGGTTACACCGACTCCAACTCCAACGCCTGGGCCAATCACTCCGGTTTACGAGAAGGGTGGGATCACATTTAGTCCAAACGTCGCACTACGCGCGTCGGTAACTGGACGCGACGGCGAGCCAAGCCTGCGTGTCGACAAATTTGGCAACGCCTATATCGCCGGAATCCGCGGCGTGCCTGCGGGCGTCGATCTTTGGTACGTCGATTTGAATCCTACCAGCACGACTTACGATCCGCTGATGCGCAATCCAATCTACCGCGGTCAGCCGGATCAGTTCTCGCCCGATGAGTCGATAGAAGTCGGCGCCGACGGCGGCGGTGATGTTGATCTCGCAGTCGGCTTCGATGAAGCGACTCCGGGCAGTCCACCTTATCTCGCGTTCAGCAGTCTGACGGCGGCGAATATTTCGTCCGCGCGTTCGACCGATCGCGGCGCCACGTTTACTAAAAATCCTTTAGGTAATGTAACGGGTGGTGTGCCGGCAGACGACAGGCAATGGATGGAAGCCTATGGCAGAAACACTGTCTACTTGCTCTATCGCACGCTTGAACCCGTCATCGCCTACGTCCAGCGTTCTGATGACGGGGGCTTAACCTATGGACCGGCGACGCAAGTGGGTAGCGTTGGTCAGGTGGGCGGCATCAGTGTGGACCAAAACGATGGCACCGTCTACGTCTCCGGCAGTAATGGTGTAGTAGCGGTGGGCACTCCCGCGGGTCCAGGCCAGGCACCGTCGTCTTATACGATTCGTACGGTGGGTGGCGGCGCGCACATCTTCTTTACGGTAAAAGCAGCAAAAGACGGAACTGTGTACGTCTGCTATTCCGATGGCCGCACTGTCTTCATCAAATACTCCAAAGACAAGGGAGCGACCTGGAGCCAGGCCGTGCGCGTCAGTGATGGGCCAGAAACGGCAACCTCAATACTACCCTGGATAGAGACCGGCCCGACACCGGGTTCAGTCGGCGTGGTGTGGTATGGCTCTACTTCAACTTCGAACAACGACAATGCGAACTGGAAGGTTTTCTTTGCGCAGAGTCTTAACGCGACAGTCTCCAGCCCGGTCTTCCGCCAGGTTGAGCTGAGCGATCACTTTATTCACGGCAGTAACATTTCCGAAGGCGGGCTGCCGCTACTTCCCGGAAATGCGCCAAATCGAAACCTGCTCGACTATTTCCAGATAGCTTTCGATCCAACCGGCGCAGCAGTTGTCGCCTACACTGACGACCATAACGATTTCGACGGTAATACTTACGTGGCCCGTCAGATCAGTGGTCCCAGCGTAAAAGGCGGTGACGTTCCGGTGCCGGTCAACGGAAGCGCGCTGCCGCAGCCGACACCGCGGCCGGTCGACGCACCGCAGGTCATCGACTTTCCGCAGGACCATAAAAACGGATTGCTCACCGTTTTGCCAGTCAATGATCCGCTCGACATCCTTTCCGTGAAGTATTCGACGGAAGGACCGATAACCGCGCCAATTCTGGTTGCCACCATGAAGGTTTCTGACCTTTCAACGGTGCCACCGCTTTCCAATTGGCGCATGAACTTCACGGCGAATGCTCCTGATTCGCGCCTGAGTCCGACCGGAGACTATAGCTTCGGCCTGTCAGACCGCGGCGATCAATTCTTCGTTCGCGCTACAACAGACGCTTTGGGCACGCGCACGTACACCTACGGCACGGCCGTTAGAGAGCATCAGCATCGCGGCTTTATTGCTTACACGGATCGTGGCGCAGCCGATAGCGGAACCTTTGATTCAGCTACGAACACGATAACAATCAAGGTTGCGCTCAGTAAGCTAAACGCCACGCTTGCCGCAGGACATACGCCGATTGGTCCAGGTTCTGTTCTGGCTGGTCTGCGCGGAGGCACATTCACAACTGGTGATGACAACGCCGCGGATCGAAACGATCGCGCCAAATCCGACATCACGCGCGGCGGCGTTCAATATGCCATTAACAGTGCACCAACCGCTTTGTTAAGTGCTACTCCGACTTCAGGCGCGGCCCCGTTAACTGTCACTCTCGACGGTTCGTGCTCAACCGATCCCGATCCCGGCGACACGCTAAGTTACACCTTCAACTTTGGTGACGGCTCGGCTGCGGTCACGCAAAGCAGTCCGACTGTCAGTCACGTCTACAACAATGCCGGCAGTTATGCGGCGAGTCTGAAGGTGAAAGATGCAAACGGTTGGGAGAGCAACACGGTTACGGTCACGATTACCGTGACTGCGCCTCAACCACCTATTGTGACTTGTTATGAAGACGATAGTGCGAAGCTGGCTTACTCGGGTGGCTGGCATCTGGTCAACAGCAACAACGCGAGCGGAGGCCACTTCCGGCTACACGGCGGTAAAGACACTACACACTTTGCCAGTCTGACCTTCGATGTGGCCGCCGGTCAAACCGGTTCGCTCACATACACGTATGCGAAGAGCACCAAGGGCGGATCGGCCGAAGTGTTTATCGACGGCATTTCCAAGGGCACCATCTCTTACAACGGACCAAATGGAGGAATGCGCGATCCGGAGTTCAAGAACGCCGGCGTTCCGTATTCCATTAAGTATGTTGGTCTGACGCCGGGACAGCATAAATTTGAGTTGCGCAACATGACAGATACTGTCTACATCGACGGCATCTGTACGGAAAGTGCAACCTCTAATTCGCAACCTGCGATGGGTCCGGGTCAAACTTCGAGCAACTCGAGCTCCATCGGCGGTGGGCAGCAATCTTCCACCAGCCTCAGTGCGACATCAAACACAAAAGAAATTTCGCTGCTCGCTGAGGCCAGCGGGGGCTTACCGATAAAGCTGTTTTTAGTTGATCCGTCTGGCCTGACCTTAAAGGTGGTTGATTCGACTAACGGGATAGCGGTGCTAAACGCACCCGTCACGCAGGGCGGACTTTACACAATGAAAGTTGTGAACCTCAGTATCGGACCAGTTCAGGTCTGGACTGCCGCCACGCCTTTGGTCACGCGATAACTTCGGACGTGCGGGTTTGTCAGTGCTAGTCACCCAGACAAACCCGCGCGCGAGTATTGGATCAGTTCTAATCACCAGAGAGGGTTCACAGAGAATTCCAGGTAAGACATGAGTAAACAGAAGATTTTAATCCTGTTCGTCTTCCTCGGTCTTGCATTAGTAATGCAAGGGGTGACGGCTTCCGCTCAGCGCGCGCCCCGCCATCCCTTAGGTCTGCAATTGGGGATGAGCGAAGAGTCTGCCCATCAACAGCTAAAAAAAATTGCGTCGCAACAAAAGGAAGAGAGGGAAGAAGAGGAAGGTGGCGAGCAGGAAGTTTGGATACTCAGAAGCGACGCAAAATTCAGTTATGTCATCGCGAAATTTAACCGAGAACACAGCTTGATCCTGATCACCGTAGTGGCGCGACCACAGCAGGTGAGATACGGCGATGTTGCCAACCTCGACAGTGCGGCTAAAGCCAGCGATGGTCAGAACTATTCTTATAAATGGAAGGTTGAACCAGGCAAGGGCGCGCGAGCTTACATCATAAACGCGCGTGGCAGTAGCCCTGAATTTCTGACATCTTACTCTGTCTATTACGTTCGATAAATTGACCCGATCGCGCACGGTGCGCCGCGTTGGATCCGCTATCGTTTTAGTCGGCCTCTACAGGTAACTACCGATTCATCACCCGGCACCACGATCCCCGGTTGGCTCACTGTGTTTTGAGATCTGATCGCGAATTCCACTTCCAACTCGCCATTTGACAGAAAGGCTTGCGACGAAATAGTGGATCTGCTTTGGTCAAGTGTTCCACCGCTTGTTCGCTCCTCGGAAATACTCATCGTGTGACTGACACGATCTGCTGAGACCGAAATATCATCAAGGACGATGTTTCTCACACCACCTCCCGGGGGCACAAATCGCAGCGTTTGACCGGGCGATTCAAGTTCAACTTCACGTGCGCCTCCTGAGGACTGATATTCATAAATCGGATTGCCTGATTCCGCCAACCTGTAGTTCGCCTGAATTTCATCCCCGTCATCGCACTTGAAACTGCCCTTCCAGGTAGTGCCGGCGAGTTCGCTCACACTCTCATCCGATGAACGCGACGAGGAACCTGAATCGCCACCCCTCGGATGTTTGCCCTCCGATTTGCCCGCAAGATTGCAAGCAATCGTTACAGCAAGGCAAAAGGCGAGCGGCCACAGGTTGTTGAATGTTTGGCGCATGATCTTCTCCTTCGCTTTAAACAAAGGTCCTCTCCTGTATCAGAACCGGAAGCGGTAGCGACCGGCCACAGAGGCAACCAGGCGGTACAATAACCGTTGCATTAGTTTGCTCAACTTTTACAGTTGGACATCTGGCCGGTCGCTACCGCTCTCGGTTCTGATACGGCCACCCCGACTAGTTTATTTACTTTTTATGCGAAGCCTTATCCCGTCGTCTGAAAGAGAAGCATTATCTTCTGACTCTTGTCCGGTGACAAATTTCGTCAGCGCTGCATTCGAAACGATAGAGAAAAAATCGATTGAGTAGTCGTTCGTCGCGGAATGCAACTCGGTTTAGGCGTTTATTGAATCACGTAGGGAAACTTGCCCTTTCCCTGGCTAGCAATTTTGCAGGGACACGGCATGCCGGCGTTCCCATACACCGACCCCAGGATTTACCGCCGAACGAGTGCCGTCCATGAACGTCTCCTTAGTTTCTAGTCCATCTGCCCCCAAACATCTCTGGCGAATTCTTGCCATTGTTGGCGCACTGGTTTTCGCGTATGCAACGGTCCTGCGGAAGCTCGGGCTCGATTGGTGGACCGACCAGAACTATTCCCACGGCCTGCTGATTCCTTTCATCATCGGCTTCATTCTCTGGAGCCAACGAGAACGATTAAC
>DATLBQ010000563.1:0-4161 GCA_035526805.1 Pyrinomonadaceae bacterium | reverse complement strand
AGGATGTAGATGTCTCAACCGGGAAAGCTCACTGGCAGAAGGTCGAGGCTGCGAATGTTTCTCGGCCGACTGTCCTTATTGAAAGACGAGTCTCCGACACGCGGGGATTTGAACCCGATTCCATTGCGGTCGATCTCGATTCATCCTCTTCAAAGATCGAAGCAATAGCCAGTGAACGCGAGACCTCAGTCTCGACACTGCTCTTCGCCTGTTGGCAAGCGTTGCTCTGGAGGCTTACCGGACAGACTGAATCCGAGTCAGTCATCTACAACATCAGCGCCGGTCGCAAATTCGCCGACCTACAGGACGCGCTTGGTCTTTACGCGAAGTATCTGCCGATACCTCTTCAAAGCGAAGGCAGCTCCTTTGAGGAACATCTGCGCAAGGTCAGTGCCGCTCTCAAGGAAGCTGACGAATGGGAGGAGTACTTCGACCCCGGCCCTTCCGCGCGCACACTTGATTCAGTGGCTTTCGACTTTGAAGAGCGTCAATCGCGATACGTGGCCGGCTCGGTGTCGTTCTCTCAAGTCAAGCAGTACGTTTGCTTGAGTCCCTTCAAACTCAAACTCTCATGCGTTCATTCGGGCGAGTCAATCTCCGCTGAGTTGCACTACAACCGGCAAGCGTTCGATCGCACGACCGTCACAGAAATTGCCGCTTACTTTCAGCGCTTTCTCTCCGGAGTCTTGCAGGATTCTGAAGTCGACCTGCGGGCGATAGAGATTCTTGGCGAGGACGAACGCCGCAAATTACTGGTTGCGTTCAACCAAACAGCCGCCGAATTGCCCGTTGGAAAATGCATTCACCAACTGTTCGAAGATCAGGTTGCGAAAACACCGGAGGCGATCGCCGTAGTTTCCGGAAATCAGGAACTGACTTACGGCGAGCTGAATGTTCGTGCCAACCAACTGGCCCACCTGCTGCGCAGTCGCGGTATCGGACCGGACGCGCGTGTGGGACTCAGTGTCGAGCGCTCGGTCGATACACTCGTGGGCTTGATGGGTATTTTGAAGGCTGGGGGCGCTTATGTGCCGCTCAATCCCGATCATCCGCGAGATCGGTTGGCTCTCCAGTTAACGGAGAGCGGCGCGTCAATACTCATTACCAACAACGGTGCTGTCGCCAATGAACCTTTTGATTCAACGGAGACGATAGATCTCGATCGCCACCGGGACTTGCTTGAGAGCCAACCGGGTACGAATCCAGCCTCGATCGCCCAGCCGGATAATCTTGTCTACGTGATTTACACGTCTGGCTCAACAGGAATGCCGAAAGGCGTGGCCGTCCGTCATCGGAACCTGACCAACTACACGCAATTCATTCTGGAGCGTTTGAAGATTGATCGGCCGCTCAATTTCGCGACTGTCTCCACCATGAGCGCCGACCTCGGTAATACATGCATCTTTCCGGCTCTCGTTTCGGGTGGGTGTCTGCACATTCTTGGCTATGACGTTGCCATGGAAGGTGAGTTGCTTCGCGAATACTTCACGAGGTGGCCTATGGATGTGCTGAAGATCGTACCGTCGCATTTCAGCGCGTTGCTGGCTACGCAGTCTGATAACCGGATTCTGCCGGCGAAGTATTTGATTCTCGGCGGCGAAGCGCTGTCGTGGGATTTAACCCGGCGCATCCGTCAGATGAATCCTCATTGCGAGCTAATCAATCACTACGGTCCCACGGAGACGACCGTTGGCTCGCTAATGTTTAGCGTCGATACCGAAAGCCTTTCGCAAAACTCAGCCACCGTGCCCATAGGCCGCCCAATGGCAAATACGCGGTGTTACATTCTCGATCAGGGCATGCGACCCGTGCCGTCTGGCGCCAGCGGTGAACTGTACATCGGTGGTGCGGGAGTGACCGCGGGCTATCTTGATCAGCCCACGGAGACGGTAGCGCGGTTTGTTGGAGATCCTTTTTCTGACGAATCTGAGTCACGATTGTACCGCACTGGTGATCTGGGGCGTTATCTGCCGGACGGCAACATTGAGTTTCTCGGTCGAGCTGATACACAGGTAAAGGTGCGCGGCTACCGCGTGGAGTTGGGCGAGATTGAAGCCGTGCTATCCGGGTTTCCCGGTGTTCGACAGGTCGTTGTCACACTCTGGCGGGATCAATCTGCTGACGATCGGATAGTGGCCTATATGGTTTCTTCTCCTCTCTCTTTGGACGCGCTTCGCGTTGCACTGAGAGAGAAGCTGCCCGACTACATGCTGCCTTCAGCCTTTGTATTCCTGAAAACACTGCCGCTGACCCCCAACGGTAAAGTGGATCGCAATGCGCTCCCGGCGCCGGACGAGACCAGACCCGGACTGCAAAGCGATTTCGTTGCGCCGCGCAATCTGGTTGAGACAGGGCTGGCCAACATCTGGGCCACCTTTCTGAAAGTGGATGTAGTGGGCGTGCACGATGACTTCTTCGATCTGGGCGGGCATTCGCTGCTTGCTACGCAGGTGGTATCTCGCATGCGCAAAGAATTCCAATTGGAAATTCCGCTGCGCAGTTTGTTTGAATGGCCGACGATAGCTCAGCTCGCCGAGAAAATTGAAGAAGCGAAAAACAGCGAGGCTGAACGCCTTTTGAAGGAAATCGAAGGTTTGTCGGAAGAAGATGTAGAGCAGCTGCTCCGGCAGCACAGCACGACCTCCGATTAACTGGTCTTACGGACGCTATGGATGAAGTGAACAAGCGAATGTCGAGTCTGTCGCCGGCGAAGCGCGAGCTGCTCGAGCTACGATTAAAGGAGGGCGCTGGACGAGCGATTGCGAAACAAGTCACACCTCTGTTGGATCGCGGGGAGGCGCCGGCTTCGTTTTCCCAAGAGCGTCTATGGTTTTTACACCAGGTCGAGTCCGATCGGGCTGCGTACAACGTTCCGCGAGCGATTCGACTCAAAGGCCCGCTTGATGTTGCGGCGCTGCGCAGGGCGCTCGAAGAGATAGTCCAGCGGCACGACGTTTTACGAACTCACTTTGCAAACGTTGACGGGCAGCTCCGGCAATTAGTCACTTTGCAAGACATTCCGTTGACCGTAATCGATCTCGGCCACCTCACGTCTGCTGAACAAGAACCACAGACAAAAGCACTCGTCGCTGCAGAAGCCAGGCAACCGTTCGACCTCGCACGTGGTCCGGTAATGCGAACGACCCTGCTGCGGCTCGGCGAACATGACCACGTTCTTTTACTGACCTCCCACCACATCGTCAGCGATGGCTGGTCGGCGGAAATACTTTTTCGGGAGCTAAGCGCGCTCTACGACGCCTTCGCGGACGGCAAACCTTCCCCGCTAACACCGTTACCGATTCAGTATGCCGACTTTGCTGCATGGCAAAGAAAATGGCTGCAGGGCACCGTGCTTGAGGAGCAGCTGGATTACTGGAAAAAGCAGCTCTCGGGCGTTACCGGTATGTTGGCACTGCCGACCGACCATCCCCGACCCGCTGTTCAGACGTTTCGCGGAGCTAATAAGTCCCTGGTGCTTCCCCGACCACTTAGCGACCAAGTTGCCGAAATCAGCCGGCAGCACGGCGTTACAAGTTTCATGACGCAACTAGCAGCGTTTTCCGTCTTACTCCACCGTTACACAGGACAGGACGACGTTGCGGTGGGATCACCGATTGCGGGACGAAACAGACAGGAGTTCGAAGGGCTGATCGGATTTTTTCTGAACACGCTGGTATTGCGGGTAGACCTCACCGGCAATCCTCGGTTTAGCGACTTATTGAAGCGAGTGCGAGAAGTAGCGCTCGAGGCGTATGCACATCAGGAGTTGCCGTTTGAAAAACTCGTTGAAGAACTGGCGCCGGAGCGCACGCTCAGTTCTTCGCCACTCTTCCAGGTAATGTTTTCTTCGCACCGCGCGGCGCGAAAATACTTTAGTCTCCGCGGGCTGGAGCTGGAACACCTACCAACGGCGAGCAATACCTCCAAGTTTGATCTATCGCTGTTCGTCTGGGAAGAGGCGGATGACAAGTCAGGCGGCTCGGTGTGCACGGTCGAATACAACACGGACCTCTTTGACGAATCGACAATCGAGCGACTGCTACAACACTACCATCGTATTTTGGAAACGGTGGTGGACAATCCGGATCGCCGGCTGTCGGAAATCTCTCTCTTCACCTCCGATCAACGGAATGAGATTTTGGTTAGCTGGAACGATACAGT
>DATLBQ010000562.1:0-18936 GCA_035526805.1 Pyrinomonadaceae bacterium | reverse complement strand
GATGGACAGTTTCAACGCTGCATCGACGAGATCTACGAGTCGTCTTTCCCGAGTATCGCCGTCAGTCGCAGACGTCCCATCAATTGGCGAAGTGTCTCTTTCGATTTCAAATGTAAGAGCGGCAAGGATCTTGTCTCCAGTTGACGCGCGTAACTCTTCGTCTCCCCAATGCCGGATCTGATTGGCTGCAGTGGAAAGCGCCGCATGAGCTATCCCTGGACTTGCCATAAACGCTGCGTCGATTTCGATGCTCTTTAGTGCCGCGCGGAATTTCTCTCGCAGATCCGAGTAGATAGGAAGATCTCCAAGGACAAACATAATTGACACCCATGCCGAAAGATCCCGATCGACTAAAATCTGATCCAACGACTGCTCGACTATCTGTCTAAGTTTCCCGGAGGAAAGTAGTTCCACTTCGTCGTCGTTAAGAACCAACGCTAGCGCTGTGGCGTGGTCGCCGCCAAGAATTGAATTCAACCCGTCGTTTTCAAGTGATGAGTCGTGCAGTAGAGGAACTTTTGGAATCTTGGTCCCGTTCACATCTAATATTATTTCTTCTTCGATCATTGGGACTATGCCGATTTCTTCCAGTTTCTCACGGTCAATTCCAGCAAACATTTTCGAAACGCCGTGAGTTAAGAAAACTGTGCGATTGATTCCATGCGGATGCAGACAGTCATCCCAAAGCGCTGGTTCTCTTAGCATTGTTCTCGCGTTGAGCTGTCGCGTGTGTTGCTGAAAGATCACCGCAATATCGGCCGCAGAAAAACCAACAGCGTGAAAGATGTTGTGAACGTGAGAGGCATGCGCCCAAGTAATTGCAAGTCTGAGTTGCGGCGATATTTCTCCCGAGTCCCGACACGTTTCGATTTCCCCGTTAACGAAATTGAGAATTGCCGCAAACGCCGCGAAATCCGCTTCGCCTAGTTCTTGGTCATAAAGGTCGGAAAGAATCTGCTGCGCTTTTGCAGACGCGGCTTCGCCTTTCACTCGCAAAGCGAGATTTGCCAGGTGGAGTCTTGTAACTGGTGACGCAGACTGTACGAATAGTCGATCGATTATTTCGGTTTGTTCATTAGGTGGGAGCATCTTCAATGCTTCAATGACTGCACTTGGCATGGGAACGGGGACCAATGAACAGCGTTCGATGGTGCGCTCGATTCCGACTTCGCTAAGGAGCTTCCCAGCGGATTCCTCCCATAGGCCTGAAAAGTCAAGCTCAAAAGAGGGCGGCAGTCTCAATCGTTTCAGGAGAGTTCGGGCAAAGACTGGCGTCAAGTTCTCACTGCTCAGTTTCCTCTGTCGTAGTCGCTCCTCCACAGAAACGTAAAATACTTCGCCGGACTCAGAATGAAGCTGGTGCACGCGCTCAAGACGTTCTTGCGGATCAGTGAGTTTCGCAATCTGGTCCACTTCGATTTCGAATTCCTCATCTCCGCCGTCAAACCAGTCTCGAAATTGTCTCAATGTTGCCTTTCGAACTTCGACTTCAGAAGAAAGGACATTGAGCGTTGGGTCGCCCAATACCGCAATTCGCTGATTATCCGAGTTAGATACACCGATGGCTGAACTGTTTAGCCCTTCGGCTTTTCCCTGCTCCGCTTCTATTAGCGCAAACCGTAACTCCGTTTCCGAGCCCTGAGGATTGATTGTGGGGTGAGCACCGGAGAGTGCTGCTTCGACAGCTGAGACAAACTCGCTTGAATCAAAAGTAAAGCCTCCTACCACAACTGCGGGGAATGTCGTTACTCCGAGCCATTCGCGGGTCTGTTCGTCAAGCTCGATTTCGGTTTGCACGTCGTCGGGCAAATCGAGAAATAACTTTTGGAGGAGAATCTTCTCCACAATCCTTTGATCCTCTTGTTGCTCGTCCACTCGACTGAACGCGGCAAACATCCGTGCCATTTCTCCCCCTGCCGATTTAAGAATACGTGGCTCTGATCGGAACCGGGCAGTGATCGCTCGCTCCGAAAGCCAGCCAAAATAGGCACTTCGTTTTTCACTGTGGCGCTCCGGGTGAAGCGGATCACCGATAGTGATTGCCTTCATTAGCAGCCCAGCAATGTCTCGCGCCAGGAGACGAAATGGTAGAAGCCCAGGATGATTCCGTTCCTGCAAATGAAGTACGCCAAAGAGGCCGACATACAAATTATCGAAGATCCAGTCAGCGCGGGCGCGCGCAATCTCGCTAGTAGCACTATCATCGGTCCAGCAGGCAGCGATGGCTCCGGTGAAGGTTATGAGGCAGTTCGTAATGAATGCGTGCTCTCCAAGTGGATTTCGTGCGCCCTCCGGCGTTAGTTCGGGTTGTAAATAATCTTTGTCTAACAAGCAGGAAGCGACGTAGCGGCGGAGTATCGCCGTATTCTCCGTCTCAGTCACAACGCCATTGTTGATAGGAGCTTTTCTTAGGTGGTAGAGGATTTCGGCCTCATCTATAGGCACGTATCGAAAATTCTGAACCCTCAACTTTAGGACGAGGTCGTAGTATTCGTGCTTGTCGATTACTTCACGCTGACGCAGCGCCATCAATATCTCATTTATGCCAATTATTGGGGCGCTACCAATAAACGGATGTTTGTTTATGGCTCGATCGTCAATCCACAGGATGTCCCAGTTAACCGACTCATAACGAAAGAGTTCAGCCATCGCCGCAACATCGAGGCTTTCGCTTTCCTCGAAATCCGCGGTTTCTTTAAGTCGCTGATCGGATATGGGGATGAACTCGTATCTGCCATCCTCAAGCCCAGCGCTTATGCGTTGGACGAGTTTCTGTGCCTGGGCGGCAACGGCTGCTCGTCGACTGTATTCTTGGAGTGTCGTGCGCGCCTCCAAAATACATTGTTCGGACACAGCCACCTCAAAGCTTTCGCAGGCTCGGTCTAAGACCTCGGCTCCTGCGAGAACGTCAGCCGCGCCGTCGATTAAATAGAGTTTTGCACCGACTAGTGGTGTGGCTGGTGACACATTTGGATTCGCCTCCTGTCCTAACCCCTTCAACGCACGTTCGAACATCGGGGCTGACATTCGATCCTGACCTTGCATGCTATCCACAACGGCTCGGCAATTGATGACGTGACTTCGCAGCAAATCTGGGATCTCAAGCACCGCCATTTGAGTATTGCCGTACGCACGTAATGGCAATAAACCGACGGCAAAGCCATCAACCCTTAACGCTTCTGCAAGCATCGCGATCCTCTCAGCTCCGAGTTGAATTGATAATCCTTCTCGTGATGCCTGTGCGTGTTTCGACCGTTCATGGTTAAGGAGTTCAGACTCCTCTTCGCCTGAAGATGTTTTGGAACCCTGGTCGTCCGCTGATTGTTCCAATACTGCTTGCAGCATTTCAAGATCTGTGGTCGGCGACCCGCTCTTAAAGGATCGTAACTTTCCCTGCTCAACTAGACTTACAATAGCTTGGCAGATCGTAAGACGAGATTGTTGAATATCAAGCAACTCGTTGCGTTGCGCTAGTAGGGCTGCCGGTAATTTTGCCGAAATTCTTAGAGGCTTAAACGTCTGTTCAATCTTATCGAGAAGCCCAAGGTGGTCCGCTAGAACTAACGCAGTGCCGTCCAAGTGGAGCCGCCATTCACTGGAGTTCCGGAAATTCTCCGACGGAGGTAAAAGTCGAGCGCCGTGTCGAATAAAAAGACGGGGTCGCTGGTGCCATTTGGTCGCGGAGGTGGATTGATTTTCATCGGCTAGGCTGTTGAATAAGTCGACGATCGGGCGCTTAACGCGTTGCACAACGAGGGCCAACGGAGCTTCACCGCTACCGTACAGTTCTTGGATCTTCTCGAGAGCTTCCTGTTGGTGACGCATGGTTGCCAGAACCTGCTCGATGTCAAACACCTGGATCGATTCATCTTCACTCTGCGCCACCTCGTGAACGCGTTCCCACAACGGGCCGATCTCCCGATCTAATCCAAGCTTGAATGCAAGATCTACGGCAACGGGCGCAAGCGATTTATCGTTTTGAGCCTCACCTTTGGCACGCCGCCAAAACTCTCTCGCCAAGTCGGAATTCTCGACTCTGATTAGTGCGGCTAGCTGCAGGCACTGTAACGCCGTGAGATCGCGGTTCCGCAATCGTTTCACCGTTGCCTCAATACCAGGAAGATCACCCTTCGCGCGGAGTACATCGAGCAATGTAAAGATGTCTTCAACTGAATCGTCTTCGCCAACCAGCCTTTCAGCCTCCGTGAGGGCACCTGTAATATCCTTAACGTTCAGCTTGGAGTAGACGCGCACTCTACGTAGGTTTACCGGTAGGACATCACCCGGGAACAGGTGCTCATACTTCTGCAGAAAATGCAGGCACAATTGATGGCGGCCGGCGCTTCTTGCTGCTGAGATCGCGAAGTACGCCGACGAAGCGGTTCCGACTCTGTCACAGTATTCTTCAGCTCGATCCGCTACGTAATCCCAGTCTCCGATCTGAGCCTTGATTTCGCAAAGATGAATCAAGAATTGAGGGTCCTTCGTCTCTTCCCACGCAGCCTCTAGGTATTCGATGATTGGTTCCCAGTTACCATCACGGTTCGCAATCTCGCAAAGAGCTAACACCTGAATGTTATCGCGGAGTTTTCGTTGCTGGATTTTCGCCAATTGATTGAGTGCAAGATCAGGTTGACCACCGATCACAAGGGCCTGGCCGCGCCAATACAACCACAGATCGGCATGACCGGAACTCTCAAAGAGCGCCCTTTCAGCATCAAGCAGCTCCAAAACTGACTCATTTGCTTCTTTCTTTAAATAGATTCCCAGCAGTGCCAATACATAGTGGATTCTGTATTCTTCATTGACTGGCCCTCCCAAAAGCTTCTTCAGAGCGTCTTCGCTTTGTGCCAGATCAATCTCGTACCCGCGATAAAGAACCCACGCCAGGACTCTGAAATTCATTGGATCTCGAAGTAATGCAGACTTGCATAAGTCAACCGCTTCGCGCATGCCATCAGAAATATTTGCCAAACAAGCGATCTGCCAAGTCTCGACTTCTTTCTGCGAATTGCTCCCGAGTTCCATTTGTGCAGCGACTTCAGCAAACTGCTGAGCCGCACTCCTCAAACGTCCTTGGCTTTCGTCGTCACGCTTGACCATCGCCGGATTGACCGGATGAGGATATGCGACGGCTTGGCGTTGCAGCGCTAGAGGGGAAAGACTTGAGTGATAGTCGATGACCGCAGCGGCGAGGCGAACGTTCTGCCGCCTTGGCATTCTTTTCAAAGGCTCGCTAATGGCGCCCCGTGCCCCTTCTAGATCGCAACTAAGGAGTAGCGCTATCGCCCTAAGGCGCTGAGACTCGGCATCAAGTGCTATTCCCGTTGGTGGCGAAGCGAGCACTTTCAAGGCTTCGTCCGGCTGGTCTGTTTCTATCAGAATGCCTACACGTAAATTGAATGCGTCAAGTGTCGGTGCATTTCCTAATTCGGCAAGACCCGCCGCAAAGCCGTCTCGAAGTAACTTTATTCTGGCGAGTGCTGTCTGATCAGTAGCGGCTGGATCGAAATGGCTTGCATCGTTGATATACGCCTGCGCTTCATCGATACCATCCTTGCCTTTCAGACTTAGCACCATATTCGCTAGAGCTCGCAATATCATGGCGCGCAGGGAGTCATCCAAAGCTTGCCAGTTAGGCGACGTAAGCAGCCGTCGGACATCCTGAAAGCTTTGTTGAGTTTTTCCCTCGCGGAATACCTCGCGAGCGTTTTCAAGCTCCGCAGCGATCCGCTTAGATAGTTCTGACGAAAGCGATTGTGTAAGTTTTACTAGATTGACCGCAGATCCAATGTCGCTAGTTGTGAGTGTTGACTCTTGCGAGCCTTGAGAAAGGCTGACGTTGATGATGTTGACGCTTCCTTGAATCTCGCCCGTGTTGATGACGGAGCCTTGCGCTTGATCGATCGCAACACTGCGTTCACCCTCAGACACCACGGCCTTCGCGACGACTCTCAACGTCGTCTCGTCAAGTGCTTCATCTTGCTCCTCAGGCTCTTTGGAATCGCTCAGTTTCGGATTCCAAGTAGATTCCTCGCTCACAACATCTCATCCTTCCTTGCGATCACCCGTAACGATGACACTGTTTGTTACGTTATTGGCCGCTACACTTCGTTCGCCCGAAGCCGTAACGTGCACGCTAGAGTCGATGAAGAATTGTGCTACGTCTCTGGCTAATTGTTCGTCTTCAGCGAGCAACTTCTTCAATTGAAGGCTAAAGGCACCTTGAGCGTCAGCATCATTCGGCATGTTGGCCAAATCTTGGGCAGCCTCCAGTGCGGCGGGCCTGTTTTCAATTTTCGGCCAGAGTTTGTTCCACAAAGCCTCCGCCTTATTCCAAGTAAGGTCGCTGATTTTTTCGCCGGTTCGTTTTAGCATCGCTTTTCCAGCGCCGGCGGCGGCCGGCAGCAAATACGGCAACATTGGAGCGAGTATGTCTCTCGCTTCATGAGCCAATTGACTAAGGTTAGGGTCCATTCGATCACCTCCATTACAACAAGAGAAGTATCGCCAAAAATCGTCGGAGAGTCTAAGTGCTAAGTTGTTTTTTCATCGCGAGATTAGGGTGGAATGCACTTGTCCGAGACATGAGGGCAGTTCTCGTAGGCTCCGACCGACTGAGTTGCCCGCCATCCCGTTCAGCCCAGAAGAAACGAGCGCGATTCGAAGCGGAGGTTAATTCGCCGCCACGGTGGACTTCAATTATTCTCAACGATGTCGAGAATCGAAAGCAGCGTCGTGGAAGGGTGGGGGGAAAATCATTTTATGTCGAATCCAATGGCACTTTATGACCTAACAATTGCATTTTATGACCTACAAATTTCATTTAATGACCGAACCCACAACGACGATTAGTTGGTAGATTTTTACGGCGAGCCTTGCCTGAATGAATACTCATTCAGTATTATGACGGTCGAACTGAGCCATTCCGCTTTGACTCTGGGAAAGAGAGAATGACGGGTAGGAATGCCTGTCCCAGCGATTAATGAGAATCGAAAGAGCTGCAGTTCTGGGCGCCGGCACGATGGGAGCGCAGATCGCCGCGCACCTCGCCAATGCGGGTGTGCCTACAGTGCTGCTGGACATTGCGCCGCGCGAACTAACTCCCGAAGAACAAGCAAAGGGCCTAACACTGGAGTCGAAGGAAGTGCGCAACCACATTGCGCGCGCCGGCTTCGAGGCGGCCCGGAAAGCAAAGCCGGCGGCGTTCTTCACGCCGGAAAAGGCCGCGCTCGTAAGCATCGGTAATTTCGAAGACGATCTGGCGAGACTCAAGGACTGTGACCTGATCATCGAGGCTGTCGTAGAGAATCTGGAGATCAAACGAAGTCTATATGAAAAAGTTGAACAGTACCGGCGGCCCGGTTCGATCATCGGTTCCAATACCAGTGGCATCCCAATTCGGCAGCTAGCCGATGGTCGTTCAGAAGATTTCCGCGCGCATTTCCTCGGCGTTCACTTTTTTAATCCACCTCGCTACCTCCATCTGGTCGAAATAATTCGCACTGAAGGGACCAAACCGGAAGTGTCCTGCTTCCTGTATGGCTTTCTCGATCAGCGACTGGGCAAGGGCGTTGTGCCAGCCAAAGATCGACCCAACTTTATCGCCAATCGCATTGGTACGTTTGGAGCGCTGGTCACAATTAAGACCATGTTCGAGGATGGTTATTCAATTGAAGAGGTCGATAAGATCACGGGACAGGCGGTGGGCCGGCCCAAGAGCGCGACTTTCAGGACTTTCGATTTAGTCGGCCTGGACGTCTTTGGTCATGTAGTGAAAAACTTGTTCGAGGCGCTGCCCGAGGACGATGAGCGCGAAGTTTTCGTCGCACCTGAATTCTTAACTGCGATGATCGGTAAGGGAATTCTTGGCAACAAAACTAAAGGCGGGTTTTATCGTCGCCAGCCCGGTGAGGGTGGCAAGCAAGAAATTTGGGCAATAGACCACGCAACTCTCGATTACAAGCCCGCTCAAAAGGTGAAACTGCCGGCGCTGGATATGGCAAAGAACATCGAGGACTTGCCGGAGCGCATGAAAGCACTTGTTTGGAGTAAGGATCGGGTTGGCGCCTTTCTGTGGAAGACAATGTCACGCACTTTTCGCTATGCCGCGAACCGGATTCCCGAAATTGCCGATACGGTAGTGGAAATCGATCGCGCGATGCGCTGGGGTTTCAACTGGGAATTGGGTGTGTTTGAAACGTGGGACGCGATCGGCGTGGAGAAGTCGGTGGCGCGGATGAACGAAGACGGCGCCGCAATTCCAGCGAATGTGCAGAAGCTGCTCGACGCCGGCGCGAAGTCGTTCTACAAGAAGCACGATGGACAACAATTCTATTTCGACTTCGCTACCGAACAGTACCTGCCGCTCGCTGAGCAGCCGGGCGTAATAATTCTCAAGTCAGTTAAAGAGCGCACCGGAGTTATTAAGAAAAACTCGGGCGCTTCCCTAATCGACATCGGCGACGGTGTGGCCTGTCTGGAGTTTCATTCAAAAATGAACGCCATCGGCGGCGACACTTTGCAGATGCTGAAGCAGTCGCTGGCCGAAGTCGAGAAGAATTTCGTTGGCCTCGTCGTCGGTAATCAGGGAGTGAATTTCTGCGTGGGCGCCAACATCATGTTGATGTTGATGGAAGCTCAGGAAGAGAATTGGGAAGAACTCGACATGATGGGCCGCGCTTTCCAGGCCTCGACCATGAGTCTGCGTTATTCACCGAAGCCCGTAGTAGTGGCGCCATTCAATATGGTGTTTGGCGGTGGCTGCGAGATGGTGTTGCACGGCGACCGTGTGCGCGCGGCTGCCGAGACCTACATTGGCCTGGTCGAGGTTGGCGTAGGGATTATTCCAGCGGGCGGCGGAACGAAGGAGTTGCTCTTGCGAACGCTCGATTCGATTCCGAAGAACGTCGACGATGCCGATCCGTTTCCATTCGTGAAAAGAGCTTTTGAAACAATCGCCCTGGCTAAGGTCGCAACCTCGGCAGAAGAGGCGCGTACGCTGGGCTTCCTGGCTGAAGACGATACGATCTCAATGAATGGTGATCGCTTGATTGCCGATGCGAAAAAGGAAGTGCTGGCCCTGGCGGCGAGTGGTTACGTGCAACCGCAACCACGCACGGACATTCTCGCGTTGGGCAATTCCGCGTTGGCGACTTTGAAGTTGGGCATCCATCAGATGAAGCGTGCCGGTTACATTTCGGATCATGACGCGCTCATCGGAGAAAAGCTGGCACGAATCTTGACGGGCGGAGATCTTAATCACCAGACACGAGTTTCGGAACAATACCTGCTCGACCTTGAACGCGAGGCATTCTTGTCGTTAGCTGGAACGCGCAAGACGCAGGAAAGACTGGCAGCGATGCTAAAAACGGGAAAGCCGTTGAGGAACTAAAATTCAGAAGACAGAAGACAGAATTCAGAAGTAGGAAGCTGAGCACGGGCTCGGAAGGAAGTACTGAAGCCGCTTACAAACGATCGTGGATTCACCCTCATCCACGCAAAACAGGAGGGACTTATGCGGCTACCAGCTCAAAACTTTCAAGATTTAATCGTATGGCAGAAAGCACACCAGTTTGTTTTGGGTGTCTACACGTTAGCAAGGGATTTCCGCGGGAAGAAGTCTATGGCCTTACCTCTCAGTTTCGGCGTGCTGCTATTTCGGTAGCGGCAAACATCGCCGAGAACTTTAAGAAAAGAGGACGCCTGGATAAAGTGCGGTTCATGAACATTGCGGAGGGCTCGCTCGAAGAATGACGATACTATTTAATATTGATACGCGATCTCTCGTATGCAGATCCGTCGGACTTGTTCGGCCAATTGGACGAAGTCAGCAAGTTACTCTGTAGCTATTCGACGGCGATTCGAACTTCTGTCTCCTGACTTCTGTATTCTGAATTCCGAGGTAGATATGAAAGACGCAGTAATCGTATCCGCAGTTCGAACGGCAGTGGGCAAAGCGCCCAAGGGTACTTTAAGAAACACCCGCCCTGACGAAATGGGAGGCGCAGTGATCAAGGAAGCGTTGGCGCGCGTGCCTGGTCTTGAGCCTTCCGAGATTGAGGATGTGATTATGGGTTGCGCGATGCCCGAAGCGGAGCAGGGCATGAATGTCGCGCGCGCAGCCGCGATCCGCGCCGGGCTGCCCGTCGAGACGAGCGCCATGACCATCAACCGTTTTTGTTCATCCGGTTTGCAGTCAATCGCGATTGCTGCCGATCGAATCAGAACCGGAAGCGCTGAGGTTGCGGTTGCCGGCGGGCTCGAGACCATGTCGATGATCCCCATGGGCGGCCACATCATTCGGCCTAATCCGTATCTCGTCGAACACTATCCTGATTTTTACTTGAACATGGGCCTGGCCACCGAAAACGTGGCGCGCAAATACAACATAAGCCGCGAAGAGCAGGATGAGTTTGCTTTGCGCTCACACCAGAAGGCCGGGGCAGCGCTCGACGCCGATAAGTTCAAAGATGAGACAGTGGCGCTAACCGTGACCTTCGAAGAATTGGATGACAAAGGCCGCAAACAAAGTCGAGAGGTTGTGTTTGACGCTGATGAGGGTGTGCGCCGCGACAGTACTATCGAAGGACTCGCTAAACTGAAACCTGCCTTCAACGTTAAGGGCACAATCACCGCCGGCAATGCTTCGCAAATGTCAGACGGCGCTGCCGCCGCGGTGGTGATGTCGGGTGAAAAAGCCGACAGGCTGGGCTTGAAAGCGATGGCGCGTTTTGTTGCCTATGCCACTGCCGGATGTCCGCCGGAAGAGATGGGCATTGGGCCGGTGTTTGCCATTCCAAAAGTTTTGAAGCTGGCGGGACTGACGCTCGACGACATTGATGTAATCGAGTTAAACGAAGCATTCGCGGCACAGTCGCTGGCTGTGATCAAGACGCTCGGTCTCGATATGGAAAAGGTAAACGTCAACGGCGGCGCGATTGCTTTGGGCCACCCGCTCGGCTGTACGGGCGCAAAGCTTACCGCGTCGATACTGCGTGAGCTTGAACGACGCGGCGGCCGCTATGGAATGGTGACGATGTGCGTCGGTGGCGGCATGGGCGCGGCGGGAATTTTTGAACGGATCTGATCAGATGACCGCTAGTGAAGTTTTCGAAGCTATAACTGGAAGCGGCAGTAGTGATTTCGCTACGCTCGTGGCAATTTTGAACCGGCGCGGCCGGTGGTGCCTGATCGGAGGGCTGGCGGTCAACTGTTATGTTGAGCCCGTCTACACCCTGGACGCTGACATCGTAGTTGCCATCTCGGAATTGTCTGCAATCAAAGATGAGTTGATCCATGCGGGATTTTCAGTTGAAGAGTTTCCTCATTCGTTAAATGCCACGATGCCGAAAAGCGATCTACGGATTCAGTTCACCCTTGATTCGCGTTACCAGGATTTCGTAAACGACACGAAGGTCTATGAAGTTCTCAGTCAGCAGGTTCCGGTAGCTTCGCTAGAAAACATAGTGGCGGGGAAGATTTGGGCTTGGAGCGATGAAAGGCGCAGACTCAGTAAACGCAAGAAAGACGAGCTTGACCTCATTAGAATTGCCGAAGCATACCCTGATTTCCGCGAAGTGATGCCCGGAGACATCAGGCAACAATTGGAGCAAAGTTGACTTAGTGTCCCCATTTGAAAGGAAGAAAGATATGTCAGCCGTAGTTGAACAAAAACAGGTAGTGAATGGCGGTGCCTTCATGATTGAGGACCGTACCACGCAGGAAGTTTTCACTCCGGAAGACTTTACCGAGGAGCACCTCATGATTGCCGAGACCACGCGGCAATTCATGGACAACGAAGTTATCCCACGCATTGATGAGTTGGAGAAGCATGACTGGAAACTGGCGCGCCAGTTAGTCAAGAAAGCTGCCGACCTCGGACTGATAGGTGCCAACATTCCTGAAGAGTATGGCGGGCTCGGTCTCGATCAAACGAGCGGCGCGCTGGTGGGAGAAAACATCGGTCGTTGCGCTTCGTTTGCCACAACGCTGGGTGCCGAAAGCGGTATCGGGCTTTTGCCGATTATCTATTTCGGAACCGAAGCAGCGAAACAAAAGTATCTGCCGAAGATCGCTTCCGGTGAACTGATCACCGCCTACGCGCTAACCGAAGCCGGCTCGGGCTCAGACGCCATGGCCGCAAAAGCGACGGCGCGGCTGAGCGCAGACGGCACCCATTACCTTCTGAACGGCGAAAAGATGTTTATTACCAACGGCGGCTTTGCAGATATTTTCATCGTGTTTGCAAAAGTTGACGGCGACAAGTTTTCCGCTTTCATCGTGGAACGGCAGGAGGGATTATCGCCCGGCGCCGAAGAACACAAGATGGGCATCAAGGGTTCGAGTACCACGCCGTTGGTGCTGGCAGATGCCAGAGCGCCGGTGGAAAATCTTCTCGGGGAGATAGGCAAGGGTCACAAAATCGCCTTCAACACGCTTAACATTGGCCGCTTCAAACTGGGCGCGATGTGCATCGGCGGCATGAAGCTGATGTTGCATGAGTCAATTCGTTATGCCAATGAACGGCAGCAATTTGGTAAGTCGATCTCCTCGTTTGGTGCGATCAAGTCGAAGCTCGGGGAGATGGCGATTCGCACCTGGGTTGGCGAGGCGATGATCTATCGCACCCTGGGAATGATTGAAGACGCGATTGGCGACACTACGGATCCTGACGCGAAGATGCGCGCGATTGAGGAATACTCGGCTGAGTGTTCGATCATTAAAGTCGCACTGTCAGAGTATTGTGATTACCTCGCCGATGAGATGGTGCAAATTTACGGTGGTTATGGCTATTCAGCTGACTATCCGGCGGAGCGCGCTTATCGCGACTCCCGCATCAATCGCATCTTTGAAGGCACTAACGAAATTAATCGCATGTTGATTCCGGGGCGCCTGATGAAGAGCGCCCTGAGCGGTAAGCTCGCGTTGTTGCCGGCAGCCCAGGCGTTGATGGATGAAATACTGACGCCACAAATGGCTGGATTCGACGACGACGAAGGCCTGCTGGCAGCCGAACAAAAGTTGGCGAAGAATGCAAAAAGAGTCGGCTTGATGACTCTTGGCACTGCGGCGCAGAAGTACATGATGACTTTGGGTGATCAGCAGGAGATTTTGATAGGCATCGCCGATATCATCATGGATGCATACGCAATGGAGTCGGCGATTCTGCGGGCGCAGAAGTTGGCGGCAGCGCAAGGCGAGGAAGCGGCCGCGCGCTACGTCGACATGACGAGGGTCTTTTGCAATGACGCGGTCGAACGCATTGAGGCACGCGCTAAAAACACTTTAGCGGGAATGACTGAAGGCGACGAGTTGCGCACGCTGTTGGCTGCGCTGCGGCGCTTCACCAAGCTTACGCCGGTGAACACAATCGGGGCGCGCCAGCGCATCGCGGATGTGATGATCGCGGCGAATCGATACGCTTATTAAAAAGCTCGGGAAAAGGGAAAAAGGGTAAGGGGGAAAATGAGGGAAGCGTCGGATTTTCATTTGGATTTCCTCCCTTCCGCATATTACTTCGCGCCTGCAAGTTTTCTTTCACAGTGTAACTCCTCGAATACCTGATCTCGGATTGAAGTTCTGAGATTAAGGGCGGATAAGTTTCCTTATCCGTATGATCTTGAGTAGGAAAGTGAATAAAGTACGCACGGTTTGAAGAGTTGCCGGTATGGAAAGCGGCAATTGAACTTTCGGTTCAGGTTTATGGCCTTACGGATCTGCCTGATTTCAAATCGCGTTACAGCCTCAGAGATCAGATCGAGCGTGCAGCAGTTTCCGTTTCAAATAACATCGCTGAAGGCTTTGAACGCGGAACCACTCAAGAGCTCCTCACTTTTTTGTATATTGCGCGTGGCTCTTGTGGAGAAGTGCGGTCGATGCTTTGCTTGCTTGAAGCCTTGCCGGTTTTCGATCATTTGAAATTTGAGATCTCAAATTTGAAATTGCGTGCCGAAGGCGTGTCGAGACAGCTTCGCGCTTGGGCTGATTCATTGCAAAACTCTAATATCCGAGGCCAACGTTACCTGACAGAAAAAACTAAAAGTAGGACTAAAGAGGCGCGAGAGCGCGAAGAGTTCCTAAAGGAACTCGAGCAGGTTCGAAATCGAAAACCTTGAACACCCTTCTTTGCTTCGTTCATGCGCATCATTCCCATCTCACTGCCGACGCCGTTCTACATTGGCCCGGTCAACGTCTATCTAATCGCGGAAGATCCGATTACGTTGATCGACACTGGCCCAAAAACCAAAGAGGCCAACGACGCTCTCCATGAAGGGTTGCGAAAAGCTCGCGTTCGTATCTCCGACATCCGTCGTATCGTCCTCACACACGCGCATGAGGACCACTGCGGATTAGCTCGTTCGGTTCGCGATCAAGCAAAGGATGCGGAAGTTCTGGTCCACGCGTGGGAAACCGGGCACCGCATCGGCCGGCTCGAGTATGAAGAGCATCGCACGCTGCTGGTACGGGCCGGTGTACCACCCCAGGAAATAGAAACCATGCGCAGGATGTACGAGGGCGTGCGTCAATATGCCGACTCGTTCGAGGCGGATGAATATGGCGAACTGCGCGACGAAGAAGAACTGGAGTTTGAAACGGGCACTTTACGAGTTGTGCACACGCCCGGTCACACGCCCGGTTCGTGTTCGTTTGTGCGCGAGGCCGACCGAACCGTGATAGCGGGCGACTGCGTGCTCAAGCGCATCACTCCGAATCCCATTCTCTCGCCCGATCCGGTCGATCCGACGAAGCGCTTCGCGTCTCTTGCCGAATATTTAGTGAGCCTGGCGCGGCTTCGTACGTTTGCCCCTACGCTTGTGCATGGCGGCCACGGCGGGCCGGTGCATGATTTCGAAGAACTGTTCAACCGTTACTTTCGAGCCATCAGGGAACGTCAGGCTGAGGTAATCCGTCTGCTGCCGAAGACCGGAACCACGGCCTGGGAGATTGCCCGTCAAATGTTTCCAGGAACTGACGACGTCCATCGCTTTCTGTCGGTCTCGGAGGCCGTTGCGCACCTCGATTTAGCACATTCAGAAGGAAAGATCGCACTCGAGATGGGTGATGGTAGAGAGGTTTACCGCCCCGGCCCTTAGCCAATCGCGCGCCACGAACGAATAAACACCAGATTTTCCATATATCATTTCACATTTTTCATTTGCCTTGTCAGAACTCGTTTGCTCCCGTGCCTTCAATGAAAATTGAGAAATGAGAAATGATATATGGAAAATCTGCCGCACCTTGTTATCCTCGCGATCGTGGCATTTACTTTTTCGGAACTCAGCCCCTGGCGCGGCGTTTAACCTTCAAAATCTATCCGGAGGACTCTCTCTGCCATGAACTTTAAGAACACCCTTTATTTCATAGTTTCCCTACTCTTGACCGGCGGAATTGCACTGGCGCAACAACCTGCCCCACCCGCCGTTGCCCCGGCGCCGCCTGATATGCCGGCTGATGCCCCTTCTACTTTCTCATTTTTCATTGGCGGTGGAAGTTTTCTTGGCGTCCATGCGGAGGATGTAAGCAAGGAAAACATGGGGCGCTACGGCCTGCGCGAAGTTCGCGGCGTGGGCATCACGCAAGTCGCGAAAGATGGTCCCGCAGAAAAAGCGGGGCTAAGAAAAGACGATGTCATCCTGCGGTTTGAGAACGACAGCGTGACCAGCGTTCGCAAATTGACTCGGCTGGTCTCCGAAGTTGCACCGGATCAAACGGTCAGGGTCGTTATCAGTCGTGGCGGCGCTGAACAGGAAGTCGCAGTTACGATCGGAAAGCGTAACGAATCGATGGGCGCTTTTAACCACCTGCAGGGCCTGGAAGGCCTTAAGGATCTGGAAGGTCTGAAGGGACTGGACAAGCTCAAGGAGTTTCGTGGGGTAATGCCTCCGGGCGCCCAGGTGTGGAAGTGGGAAGGCGAGGGGCCGGGGAAAGACGGAATGTTCTTCGCCTTTGGCAATAGCCGGCGCATTGGTGTCAGCACCACGCAGTTGTCGAAACAGCTGGCGGACTACTTTGGTGTTGCTGATGGCAAAGGTGTATTAGTGACTTCTGTCGCCGACGATAGTCCGGCTGCCAAGGCCGGCGTTCGTGCGGGTGACGTCATCACTGCAATCGACGGTGAGAAAGTTGAAGGAGCGGGCGATCTGGCGCGAGCAATAAACAAGAAGAAAGACGGCGATGTCTCGCTGACCATAGTGCGCAACAAGAACCAGCGCACGATTACCGTGACTCCGAAAGAAGATCCACTTCTAACGCCGGGCGCGGCGCCGCAAGGCCGCAGAGTTATCACGATTCCGCGCGTGGAACTCGGCTCGATTGCGCCCATCAATATTCAGATTCCGCGAATCGATTTGCCGATAACGCCGGAAATTAACGTAGTAGTTCCGCGTACGATCAAAGCACCGAGAGTGCGCGTAATTAGAAGCGGAAGTGGACAGGAGATCGAGTTGTAAGCACAAAAGGGAAATAGGGGAAAAGGGTAAGGGGGAACCGAACGGTTTTCTTCCTTTCCCCTTTCCCCCTTACCCTTTTCCCCCATTCCCTTAGGGTCCGCCAAGTTTCCTTTTTCCCTCGAGCGCGTCTCTAAAGGCGCCACCCGCAACATCACCGATCTTGATTGCCTCGTCAAACTCTTTCGAAGCTTCGGTGGGGTGATCAAGAAAAGCATGAATCCTGCCCATAGCCTCATGCGCGCGCGAGATCAAGGCGCGATCAGTTTCCGGAGATGAAGCTTGAATTGCGAGGCGATAATTTCCCAGCGCACGATTCAATCGCTCGGCCTGCACCTCTTCATCGATTGCGTCGGCGGCCGCCAGGCTCGCAGTTTGCCCCAACGCAAAGAATATCCGGGGCTCACGCGAATAATCTCTTAGTAAATCTTTCAGTTGCGCTTCCGCGTTGTTGTAGTCCTTCGCGCGCAGAATCTGTTCTATATCGCCGAGTTTCTTAACCAGCACCGCAGCCCTTGCCGCCTCGGCTTCGGAATAGATTGGCATCACCATTTCGGCTCGTCGGGCTGAAAGGCGCGCTTGCCGCGCGGCCAGCGCACGTTGACGAGTCTCGGCGTGCTCGGTTAACCGTCGACTTTCGCGCGCCGGATCAAACGAGCTAATCAGGTCTGCGAAAAAACTGGCGACGTCAAAACCAGAACTTTCGATCCCTTTTAACTGGTCTGCAAAAAAGAAGGCGAGTAGGGCGCCGTGTTCGTAATCGTCTGCCAGCCGCGCGATCGTCTCGTCTTCCACGTTCTTCGTGTTCGTCTGAAACTGTTTTGAAATAGTCTGACGAGTATTCTCATCTTTAGCAGCGGCCAGCTTAAGGCGGGCTTCCTGACGCAAGCCTTCGAGTTTTCTTGCTTCATCGTAGCGCGCGTCAGCGGCGGCCACGAGCGAGCGCGAAACCACCAGAAAAACATCAGGGCCC
Organism: Pyrinomonadaceae bacterium; assembly: GCA_035526805.1. Classification (GTDB taxonomy): domain Bacteria; phylum Acidobacteriota; class Blastocatellia; order Pyrinomonadales; family Pyrinomonadaceae; genus PSRF01. The sequence continues at coordinate 1,515 of DATLBQ010000562.1, read as the reverse complement.
ACGACGGCGCCGGCTTTTTCTCTTGCGGAAATGATCGCTTTAATCTGATCACGTCGTTCCGCAATTTGACGATTGAAGCGCAACACCAACGGATCAATTACATACTGCAGATAAGCACGGCGAAGTTCGGAGGAAGCGGGGTCTGTTCCCTCCGGCAGCACCGCGTAATAGTCGTCGCCAATAACGCGAAAGTTTACCGCTCCGGTGGTGCCCAGCAGATCGGGAACAATAGAAAAGCGTCTGGCATGTTCCCGGGTTGTATATTTTTTAGGTGCGTTCTTCTTAGGCGTAGTGGGCGACTTATCCAGAATACGCTCCACTGACACGGTAATCGGGCGGGTGTGCAGGTATGACAAGACCGCTCGAGTCATCTCCGCGGTCGGTCGGCGCAGCCGATCGCCTTCAGCCTGATAAGTGCGTATATAGCCGGGAAGAATCTCTGCCATATTCGCGAGCCGGTAAAAATCTTTTAGCAACGGCGCGAAATCGAGGACTTCCAGGAGACTGGCAGGGAGTTCTTCGGTTCGTGGCGGCGCTTCGAGCTCGGGCGGTGGTCCAAGGACAAATGCAAGCGAAACGTAGCGAGCTGCCTGGTCGGCGGCAGTGGCTGGTGGTGGTAGTTTGTTTCGCTCGTAAAAGCTGCGAAGCCGTTGACGCAGGTCAGGATCAAGTTGAGCGAGATCTTTTCTAACCTGCGCCCGAAACGCCGAAGGCTCTTCACCGACGGGTACAGGATCGAAACCGGCGGCTTCAAGCGCCGCCATCATTACTATCAGACGCGGCTCAACCTGGAAATCGACGCCATAATCTGAAAGGTCATATCCGGCACCTTGCCGCTGTGGAATGTTCGGACGCTGCTGCTGCGACGTGCTCGCAGGAGGGCGACCCACCCTGTCGTGGGATTGTTCCGTCGTCGAGGTTTGCGAATAAACGGCTGCGCACGTGGCCGCCAGGAGACTAATTAATGAAAAGATTTTCTTCATAAGTTCTATGGAAAAAGGGACTGGGTAACCCGCTCTTTTCAAGATGCAGCCCCGAGTTAAAACGGATGCCAGCAGACCTTTTCGATTCTGTCGGAAAACAGAGTTTTCTTTCTCTGTTCATAGTCATGTGCTCCTTGTCTCTGTGGTAGAAGTTCTGTTGGATAAATTCACCACATAGGCACAGAGTTCACAGAGGCACAGAGACTTGAAATTCTTTCGACAGACTGTTCAGGAGGTTATAGGGTTTCTTTCATCCGTCGGCGCTTTCGCAACAGTGAGGATGTTACTGGATAAGCAACGAGCGAACAAACCACCGAAAGGATCATGCCTCCGATCGTGAAAGGCCACACCACGTCCCAACTTTCGCGGAAAAGTTGTCGATAGTAATCGCCGGTTAGAGGATGGGGATGTGCCAGTAAATCGAGGCCAGCCGCGGGAATTTGCAGCGGACGTCCAAGAACAAAAGCGCCTATCGCATAGGAAGCAACGATGATTGGAATGAGCGTTAGAAAGGGATTATTTATGAACGTAC
>DATLBQ010000561.1:0-5293 GCA_035526805.1 Pyrinomonadaceae bacterium | reverse complement strand
GCCGGTGTCATCGGTGGCATGTTCGGCAACCCAAACGACATGGCATTGCACCTCGTAACGATGGTACCCATTGCTATTGCTCTATTGTTCTCACGACGGAATCCGTTTGCGAAGATTATTTATTTATTGTGCGCAATATTGTTGGTTGCAGGTATCGTGGTCTCATTTTCTCGTGGTGGTTTTTTGGGTTTGCTTGGAGCGGGCGGAGTGCTGGCGTGGAAACTGGGTCGCCAGAACCGACTTGTGGTTGCGATGTGCGTAGTAACAGCAGCGATTGCGCTGTTCCTCTTTGCACCCGGTGACTATGGTTCGCGGCTCAGCACAATCACAGATGTTAGCAGTGACCTTACAGGCTCATCGATGGCGCGTTATGCCCTACTCATGAGGTCCCTTCTGGTCTCCCTTCGGCACCCATTGTTGGGAATCGGTATGGATAATTTTCACCACCTCGCGCTCAGCGAATCAGTGAGTCATAATGCTTTCACGCAAGTATCGGCCGAAATGGGTCTGACGGCATTGGTGATTTACATTTGGTTCATCGTCGCCCCACTTCGGCGCCTTCGTATGATCGAGCGGGAGTCGTTCGAAACCAGGAAAACATCCCGTTTCTATCATTTAGCTGTAGGCCTGCAAGCCGCGCTCGTCGGTTATATGGTCGCCAGCTTCTTCGCTTCGGTCGCCTACCAATTCTATGTTTATTACCTGGTCGGCTATGCTGTCTGCACGCGCCGGCTTTATGAGGTCGCGCGCACCGAGGGCTCCGAGGTTGTAAAAATCACGCGACCGGATGAGGTTGAGGAAAAAGGAAAATCGGTTGCGACTGACCAACCTGCCCTGGCGAAACCTTATGTTTGAGGCAATCTCTACAACAGCTATCGGGGACGCAAGACCTGATAAAGTGGCGAGGAATGCCACTACAGACTGGCCGTCGGTGTCAGTCGTGATTCCTTGTTTTAATGAGGAGCGACGAATTGCCCAAGTGATTGAGCGGCTTGCTGAACAATATGATCGCAATCAGTTTGAGATCCTCGTCTTAGACGGACGCTCCACGGATGACACTCGAAAAGTCGTAGCAGACTGCATCGCTCGCTTTGCCCCACTAAGAATCAAACTGGTTGACAATCCCAGCCGACACATCCCTGATGCCCTGAACCTTGGTATCGCCGAGGCCCGAGGTGAGGTGATCGTTCGTATGGATGCCCACTCTCTCCCTTCTGAAAACTACGTTAGGAGTTGTGTTGCGCTTTTGCGCCAGGAGAGCGTCGAAGTCGTGGGTATGCCCTGGCGAATCAGCGCAGGTGCTCAAACGCACACTGCTCAGGCGATTGCTCTCGCCGTCGCTCATCCGTTTGGAATCGGCGATGCGCAGTACCGCCTGGCAAAGAGCGGCGAGCCTCGCGAGGTAGACACGGTTCCGTTCGGTGTATTCCGGAAATCGCTTTGGCAGAGACTTGGCGGTTTCAATGAAGCTCTATTGGCAAACGAGGACTACGATTTCAACTATCGAGTGCGGCTTAATGGTGGACGAGTGCTGCTCGACACAACGGCGCACTCCATTTACTTTGCGCGTCCGACTCTTTCTGAATTGTCGCTACAATACTTCCGCTATGGGCGGTGGAAGGCGCAAATGCTGAAACTGCATCCGCGCTCTATGCGATGGCGGCACGCAGCGGCCCCCTCCTTTATGGTTATGTTGATCTGCCTGTCGCTTTTGGGCATTTGGCGAAGCGAAGCCTGGTGGCTACTATCGCTGACTGCGGTTGCATATTTACTACCCGCGTTTGGTTTCGCGTTCAACCTTTCGCGACGCGCCAACAACTACAAATTGCTCCCGTCCATCCTGGTCTCCTTCGTTAGTATTCATTTTGGTTGGGGTAGCGGCTTTTGGCGCGGACTACTGTGGCCGAATACTCGTAAGGCGTGATTAATAATTTTGCCGGCATTTCTCGCACGCAGCCAGGTGTGATGATGAACTGGAAACGCAAAGCGACATTTCAAAACTTAGTGGCAGCGCTGCCTGGGGCGGACACAATTTACTATGCCATGCAGCGTACCGTGGGCAGTTGTCGGCCCGGACGATTGCCAACGCGCGACTGGTTGGAGGCCGCGGCCCTGTTGGTTACCTGGGTTGAGGGTGCCGGACGCTCAGTGGTAGGAGGTCGCTTTCTTGAAATCGGCACCGGGCGTAACGTCACATTGCCCCTCGCGTTGTGGCTCTGGGGAGCGCGAAGTGTTGTGACCGTCGATCTGAATACCTACCTATCGAATGCACTTGTCATGGAGTCACTCAAATATTTGCGCGCTCACAAGGATGAGGTGACCGCGTTGTTTGGTGCTCGGGCAGAAACCGGTGAGTTTAAAGAGCGTTTCGGGAAGCTGATGTCATTTTCCGGAAATCTAAAAAGCCTTATGGACTTGGCCGCCATCCGATACCTCGCCCCCGCGGATGCGAAACAACTTCCGCTTCCGGATCATAGTTTCGATTTCCACGTTTCGCATGCCGTATTTGAACATATTCCTGCGGTTGATCTCCTGGGCATTCTGCGCGAGGCGCGCCGGCTACTGGTGTCCGGCGGTTTGCTCTATCACGTGATCGATCCCTCGGACCATTTTTCGCATGACGACGCGTCGATTACTGGAGTTAACTTCCTCCAGTTTGATGACCGAGAGTGGGAGCGCCTCGCGGGTAACCGCTTCACGTACCACAACCGCTTGCGAAGCTTCGAGCATCAGAACCTTTTAGCGCAAGCAGGGGTGCGGGTCATTCGCCAAAGCGAAACTTCCGACGAAGCGTCGCTGCTCGCACTAAGCAATGGTTTTCCTCTTCATCCTCAGTTCAGCCACGTCTCCCACGAAGCTTTGGCCGTGCGCAGTCTGAACGTCCTGGGTACTTTCGCAGATCAGGATTGAAAAGGAGAGTATGGAGACTCAACCGCGAAAAGAGGGTTCGTCTTTGACGGGACAGGCGTTCTGGCTAATGCTGGCGCGAACCGTGGCGTTTGCGTTTAGCTTCGCTCTGCCGCTGTTGCTGGTTAGACGGTTAACTCAGCATGACCTCGGTCTCTATCGGCAAGTCTTTCTAATCGTCCTTTCAGCGACGACTGTACTACCCCTTGGTTTTCATATGAGCGCGTTTTACTTCCTGCCCCGCGAGCCCCAGCGCCAGAGCCAGGTCGTACTAAACATCACGCTCTTCTTTGTGCTTGTTGCAGGGCTCACCGCCGGGGTGTTTTTCTTTCGACCCACACTACTGGCCTCTATCTTCAATAGTCCGGATTTAGGATCGCTTGCACCGCTCGTCAGTCTGGTGCTGTTCCTGTGGGTTGCTACCGCGCACCTTGAATATCTGGCAATGGCCAACCAGGAGATGCGGCTGGCAACTATTATGATCGTCGCGCTGACACTTACTCGAACAAGTCTACTGCTGTCGGCTGCTTTGTGGTTTGGCTCGGTGCGCGCCCTTCTATGGGGAGCGGTTATGCAGGGACTACTGCAAGCGGGCGTGCTCGCCGTCTACTTGCATTCGCGGTTCAAACCAATCGCCGGAGGTTTCAACTTCGATCTAATGCGCAGACAGCTAAGCTATGCAATACCGCTGGGCTTCGCAACACTCCTTTACTGGATGCAACTCGATACGCACAATTATTTCGTATCAAACGTCTTTGGAACAGCGACCTTCGCGGTTTATTCAATCGGATGTTTTCAGATACCTCTCATTCACATACTTGGCGACGCAGTCGGGTCGGTCATGATCCCGCGGGTAACTCATCTCGAGACGCAGAATCAGCATTACGAAATCATCGTTCTCACGGCTCGCATGATGCGTAAGGTGGCGCTCGTCTATTTCGCGCTTTACGCATTACTCCTGGTTGTCTCACGTGAATTTGTTCTCGTGCTTTTCACTGAACGGTACCTGGCGAGCCACCCAATTTTTGTAGTCAACCTTACGATGATTCTGATCTCCTTCATGTCAAGCATCTACGACCCAGTGATGCGGGCCTATGCTGAACACCGATTCTTTCTTCTCCGACTCCGCGCGGTTTTGCTGACAAGCCTCCTGGTTGTTCTCTGGTTTGGTACGGCGAGGCTTGGACTCACCGGTGTGATTACCCTCGTTGTAGGCGTTAACCTGATCGAGAGGATCGCGGTGCTCGCCAAAGCGGCCCGCATCGTCGGCGTTCGCAAGCAGGATCTCGTGCTTTTTAAAGACGTGGCCAAGCTTGCCGGGGCCGCCCTTATTGCCGGAGCTGCCGCCTGGGGGGCTCGGATCATGTTGGCAGGCTTAAAGCCGTTTGTTGTACTTGTTGTCTGTAGTATTGCCTTCGTCTGCGTGTACGGTGCGGCCATCTGGCTGTTCAAGGTAGTCACGCCCGAAGAGCGCTTAACACTGGCTCGTAAGCTTGCGGGAGTGACGCGGGTCGCCAGGTGGTGGCGAGCCGTTGAACCAGTAGTCTAGGGACGGAAGAGATTCCTAATGTGTGGCATTGCAGGATTTGTAAATACTGAGGAAGCGCCTGACGCACGGGAACGCGAGTTCGTGCTGGATCAAATGTGTCGAGTAATCAGGCACCGCGGCCCGGACGATCAGGGGACTCTTGTCGCACCGAATGTTGCGCTCGGTATGCGCCGGCTTTCTATCATTGACCTTGCCGGGGGCCATCAGCCAATGTCAAACGAGGACGGCACTGCGTCAATAGTATTCAATGGAGAGATTTACAACTATCGCGACCTGCAGGCGGAACTGGCTACGCGCGGCCATCGATTTCAGACTAACTCCGATACGGAAACGATCGTTCACGCTTACGAAGAGTACGGCAATGCCTGCGTGGAACATCTGCGCGGAATGTTTGCATTCGCTATCTGGGACTCACGCCGAAAAGAATTGATGCTCGCCCGCGACCGTGTCGGCAAGAAGCCGCTTTATTACACGGTGACATCGAGTGGCACGCTCGTCTTCGGCTCCGAACTCAAATCTCTGCTCGAACACCCCGAGGTCACAAGAGAGGTTAGCCCGGAAGCAGTGGATGCTTACCTGACGTTAGGTTATGTTCCCGATCCGTTGTGCATTCTAAGAGGGATCAAGAAACTTCCGCCTGGTCACTTTCTGACTTTCCGTGATGGACGATTGGCCCTAACGCAGTATTGGGACTTCCGTTTCTCTACAGAGCAAGATAGTGGCCATCGACGAGTCGAAGACTACCTTGATGAGTTGCGGGAGCTGCTTGATGAGGCTGTACGCATTCGGCTCATCTCAGATGTGCCGCTAGGGGCATTTCTCTCAGGGGGGATCGAT
>DATLBQ010000560.1:0-11876 GCA_035526805.1 Pyrinomonadaceae bacterium | reverse complement strand
GGAGAACGAAAGACGCGGTTCGGATATTGCTTTCCAACCGCTGAAGGCAGAATCCGATCGAGAGGAATTATGTTAATAGACGATCCGGTCAAAGACGAAAAATTGATACGAGGTGAATTGCTGCCTTTCGAGGAACTCTTCAAGCTTCATCACGGAAAGGTGTATGCCGTGTGTCTGCGAATGACTGGAAATACTGCTGAAGCGGAAGATCTAACCCAGGAGGTCTTCGTCCAGGTATTTCGCAAGCTGGATACCTTTCGTGGTGAAAGCGCTTTTACGACGTGGCTGCACCGTCTAACGGTCAACCACGTGTTGATGCACTTTCGCAAAAATCGCCGCAGAAAAGAGCAACTGACCGAAGACGGCGAACTGCCGGAGCAAGTAATCAAAGCCTTCAACGCTATAACGAACTTTCCGATACTTGATCGGCTCGCGCTGGACGAAGCGATTGTTCAACTGCCTCCTGGATATCGCGCCGTCTTTATCCTTCACGATGTTGAAGGATTACAACACATCGAAATCGCAAACATCCTGGGCTGCTCGGTTGGAACATCCAAGTCGCAACTGCACAAAGCTCGGATGAAAATGCGTAGCCTGCTCAGGCAACGAAAACGTCCCAGCGAGCCTGTGACAACGTCTTCCGGGGTCAAACTTAAGTTAGAGCGTTCATCTCAATCACACCCTACGATTCAAGCCATTCCTGCCAGTAGCAAACTGATACCGATCCATTCGATTGGCTCTCCGGCACGTGTCAAGCTTTGCGCACGATATAGGATAGAAGTTTGTCGTTGAATCAGAATCGCTTATTTCGAATGAAGACATCCGCATGTTTGTTGCTCTCACTATGTGTGCCGTTACAATTTCGCGATCACGCTAAGTTAGACAGGTGATCACAGAACGGACCGGTAATTTGATCAAGGGTGCCTGCCACTCGGAACTAATAGTTTCCCCACTCACCTCAACAGGCCACGAGCCAGTAGCATTTAAGCCATCTCTTCTGCTTCACGCTCCGACAACTAATTGAAGAGCGCGGGAATATTTCCGAAGCCAACTCGGTATGGTTAGATGGCGGACGTTTTGAGTCACAACTGTTTGTCGGGAGGATACAGATGAGCGAAATCGACAGGCGTGGGTTCATAAAACTTGCAGGTTTAGGTGGCGGGATCGTATTTGCTTCGAGTCTGGGTCTTAACACTCTGGGCTCAGCCTTAGATTATGCAAACGGCTATGCAGGCAAAAAGGTTGAAAAGGATTTCTACTTTGTCCAACTCTCGGATACGCATTGGGGTTTCTCGGGACCGAAGGTGAATCCGGATGCTGAAGGCACGCTTAAGAAAGCGGTACAGGTGGTCAATGGCCTCGAAGAGCAGCCGGATTTCATCGTTTTTACGGGTGACCTAACGCACACCACCGACGACGTACAGGTTCGCAAAGATAGAATGGCGCAGTTCAAAGACATCGTCGGACAACTAAAGGTTCCTACCGTTCATTTCATGGCCGGCGAGCACGACGCTTCGCTCGATCGTGGTGATGCGTATCAGCAGTTCTTCGGCAAACTCAATTACACATTCGATCACAAGGGCGTGCATTTCATCGTGCTCGATAACGTGTCCGATCCGGGGGCCATCGTAGGCGAATCACAACTTAGCTGGCTCAAAGCGGACTTGAAGCAACAGAAAACAGATGTGCGCATCGTGGTGCTAACACATCGGCCGCTGTTTGATCTCTATCCCGACTGGGATTGGGCAACCAGGGATGGTTCCGCAGTGATTGATGCGCTAATGCCGCACAAGAATGTAACAGTGTTCTATGGGCACATTCATCAGGAGCACCACCAAATGACTGGCCACATAGCGCACCATTCAGCGAAGTCACTGATGTTTCCTTTACCGGCTCCTGGCTCCGTGCCTAAGAAAGCGCCAATACCGTGGGACGCGAGCGCGCCCTATAAGGGGCTCGGCTTGAGAAATATCGAGGCTGAGGTAAGGCGAGTCAAATACGGCATAACGGAACTTAATCTTAATGGAGGATAATTTGATGCATCGTAAGAAACGAGTCTTAATCGCAGGCTTTATATTCGTGAGCGCAATGATCACATCGGGGCTAGCTATCTACGTCCGCGCGAATGCGCTCCCGACGGAAAGAGAAATTCACATCACAGCGAAGAAATTCGAATTCACGCCTGACACGATTACAGTGAAGAAGGGCGAGTCAGTTGTGTTGGTGGTCTCTTCCCAGGATCGCAAGCACGGGTTCAACTTGCGTGCGTTTGGGATTCGTGCCGATATCGACCCAGGAGCGACCGCAAGGATTCGATTCACTCCCAACAAGACAGGCAAGTTCACTTTCTCATGTGATGTATTCTGCGGTGAAGGTCATGAGGACATGACTGGAACGATCATCGTTACTGAATGACTCTCCGGATGATTCAGCGTCCATTGAGAGTGCGAAGGCTCCGGGGGGCAGTCTTTGTACCGCGGGCGGGCCCGTCAGAATGGACGTTGTGGGTTCGACGCGTGGGTTGGAGATCTGGGGACCGCTTTTTCTCCGGCTCGCGCGTTGAACCACACGCTGAGTTCCTCACCATATTCTATTGATCTCCGATGGGCCACGATCGCGGCCAAACTCGAGCGAGCCGAGGAGAAAGACGTGAGAAAAGTTTTGTTAGGTGCGGTTCTGATGTTAGTGATATTGCTGCTATCAGCTCTCGCGGTAATGCGCCTGGGGTTAATGCCAGTGAATGCGGACGGGACCCACTCAAGTCTTGAGGCGAGGGTCATGCCTCTGGTGCTTCACGCTTCGATCGTCAGGCATGCTTCCGCCGATACGAATCGTCTTGCGGTCAATGAAGAGAATCTCAAGGCGGGAGCGAGTACATATAAAGCGATGTGTGCGCGCTGTCATAGCACACCCGGAAACAATCCAAGCCCCTACGGGCAATCGTTCTATCCGCCAGCGCCGCAGCTCCCTGGAGGAATGCCGAATTACACAGACTCGCAACTCTTCTGGACCATCAAGCATGGCATAAGAAATACCGGCATGCCCGCTTGGGGAACCATGCTCTCCGATGATGAGATCTGGCAGCTCGTGGGCCTGCTTAAGAACTCGCAAGCTCTCCCTCCGTCAGTTGAATCCGAATGGTAGGCACCTAAGAAGAGGGTCGCGCGATAGCTCGTCCGAAACAACTCTTGATTATGTTTTGTCTGCAGGCCGGATAAATATTGGTTCAGGCCGTTTGGTGAGGTCAAATAAAGTTAGCTTCAGGGCGACTTAAAATCCGCTGGCCAGAAATGCAAGCGAGTTGCTCTCACGCGTGGCAAACGAACGTCCACTAAGAGTCCAATGAGTATTCTCGTGTGTCCTTCAAATGCGGTAAAGTGCTATCCATGCCGCTAAGTTCCGTTGAATTACAATAGGTCGCTTCTCTTTCACGGCGGCGACCCCGACCAGTCGGGGTTCGACTCCCGTACGGGACGCCAAACAAACCAGATAGTGACGGGGTTTTCTGTCCTCGCTGTGCCGCTTGGGCAACCTAGCGAATCGGGGCGACGCTCAGCAACTTACCTTGATAGATTCCTGCATATAGCTTGCCGGCGGCCTGCGGCGCCAAAGTTGTGAGCAGCTTGTATTGCTCTAGTGCGACTTCGCGTTTCTTTCCCAACAAGCTGACAATGCCCAGATTGTAATGAGGGATGGCTAGTTCCGGGTTTAGGCCGATAGCCTCTTTGAAAGATTCGATTGCCTCTGCGTATTTGCCTGCTTCTGCCTGCGCCGTCCCCAGATTGTTGAAGGCCTCAGGGTAATCAGGCTTCAATCTGATGGCCTCCCGATAAGCTTTAATTGCTTCGTTGCGCTTTCCCGAATCGTTGTAAGCCACTCCCAATCGGTTTTGTGCTTGAAAGAAATCCGGCTTGAAATGAATCGCCTGCCGGTAGGCAGCGACGGCTTCTCGATTTCGACCAAGGTTGTTGTACGCAACACCGAGATCGTAATGGGCTTCGGCGTAGTCTGGTTGTATTTTCAACGCGTTCTGAAGCACTTCGATTGCTTCCTGGTGCCGGCCCAGCTCATTGTAAGTGGCGCCAGCTAATTGATGAACGCGGCATCGATCCGGCGTGGCGCGGCGATGGGAAGGAGATCGTATTCGTTCGGGATAACGCCGTCTGGTCCGTCGCAGTGACCAGCTCTGCCGGTATCCCGACATTCGGTCCCCCTGAACGGTTGTTCGAAGGTGTGCGTCGCGCACCAAGCGCCGTCGGTCAAAGTCAAGGCCTTGCCGTTTCGCGCGATGGCTCGCGCTTCTTCCTCGTGCAGGGCGTCGAACAACCGGACATGAATGTGATTCACGTGATGACGCCACCAGCTCAACGCCCGCGATGACCATAGGCGGATCGCAGAGGATCGCGTATGTTCCTCTCGAATGGAGACCTGTGATGGCGAGCCCAGTTTACTGACCAACAGAACCCGTCCTGGTTGCCACTATGAGCGAGAGCATATCCCGCAACACGATCATCGGACAGTACAGCATCGTCTCGCTACTAGGCGAAGGCGGGATGGGCGAAGTTTATCGCGCGCGTGATACGAAGCTCGGTCGCGATGTCGCGATCAAGGTGTTGCCCGCGGCGTTCTCGGCCGACGCGGAACGTCTGCGTCGCTTTGAACAAGAGGCACAAGCCGCCGGCGCGCTCAATCATCCAAACATTCTGGTCATCTTTCACATCGGCACGCATGATGGCGCGCCGTACATTGTTTCAGAACTATTAGAAGGTGAAACGCTGCGGGAGCGCATGGCCGGTGTGGCGCTGCCACAGCGCAAAGCGATTGACTATGCGTTGCAGATCGCCCACGGTCTCGCCGCAGCGCACGCCAAAGGTATCGTTCATCGCGACCTTAAGCCGGAGAATCTTTTCGTCACTAACGACGGGCGCGTCAAGATTCTCGATTTTGGTTTGGCAAAGTTGACCGGCACCGGAGATGGCAATCAATCACAAACGGAAATACCTACGCGGAAGGTGAACACTGATCCAGGCGTGGTGATGGGTACGATGGGCTACATGTCGCCAGAACAGTTGAAGGGGCAGCAAGCCGATCATCGTTCGGACCTCTTTTCATTCGGAGCGATTCTGTACGAAATGCTCTCGGGCCAGCGCGCCTTCCGCAGCGATTCGATGGCCGAGACGATGAGCGCGATCCTGCGTGAAGATCCGCCAGACCTTTCCGAGTCGAACAAAACAGTATCGCCCGCGCTCGAACGCGTCGTGCGGCACTGTCTCGAAAAGAGTCCCGAAGAGCGATTCCATTCGGCGCGCGATCTGGCGTTTGCGATTGAGAGTCTTTCAGGAACAACAACCAGCTCTGGTCAGACGGTGACAATTGCGACGCTGCCCGCGTTCCGGCCACACACACGCGAGCGGCTCGGCTGGATTGTGGCAAGCGTGCTCTTGCTCGCTCTGCTCACTGCAATTCCGTTCATCGTCTCCTACTTCCGCCGCGCTCCCTCGGAGATGTCCGTCGTGCGCTTTTCGGTTTTCCCGCCGGAGAAAACTTCCTTTGACTCATTTGCCGTTTCGCCCGACGGGCATCGCCTGGCTTTTACGGCGGCGGCTGAAGGCAAGCGTGAGCTCTGGGTGCGCCCGCTGGGTTCGCTCGCCGCGCAGGCGCTGCCCGGAACCGAGGATGCTCGAAACCCTTTCTGGTCGCCCGACAGCCGCTACATTGGATTCTTCGCCGGGGGCAAGCTTAAGAAGATCGAGGCGACAGGCGGCTCTGCTATTACGGTGTGCGATGTCCTCCTCGAAAGTCGGGGCGGTGCGTGGAGCCGCGATGGCGTGATTGTCTTTGCGCCCCAAGTGCGCGGGAGCCTTTACCAAGTCTCCGCCAACGGCGGCGCGCCGACGCCAGTGACAACGCTCGATGAGTCGCACCAGGAGTCTACCCACCGTTGGCCCTGCTTCTTACCGGATGGTCGCCACTTCATCTATTTTGCCGGCAGCCTGCAAAGCGAAGGACGCGCCGTCTATCTTGGCTCGCTCGATGGGAAAGAGACGAAGCGCCTGCTCAGTGCTGACGCCAGCGCGGAATACGCGACCAGCGCGGAAGGTGGATACTTGATCTTCGAGCACGAGCGGAAGCTCATGGCCCAGCCGTTCGATGCAAGTCGCTTTCAGATCATCGGCGAACCATTCCCCATTGCGGACCAAGTCAGTGGTGCGGGACTGGGACAATCTCACTCTGATGTCTCGGTCTCAGCCAGCGGTGTGTTGTCCTATCGCAGCGATGGCGGCAGTACCGCACAACTCGCCTGGTTTGATCGCGCAGGCAAGTCACTCGGTACCGTTGGCCCTCCGGGCGAGTACAGTTTTTTCGCGCTCTCACCTGACGAAAAGAGAGTCGCGCTGACTCGCATTGATCCTCAAACTGGAACTTCCGATATCTGGGTGGTTGACTTGTCGCAAGGCGCCCCTGTAAGGCTCACTTTCGATCCGGCGAACGATGACGGCCCGGTCTGGTCACCTGATGGCAGCCGCATAGTCTTTGATTCGAATCGAGCTGGCCACTACGACTTCTATCAAAAGCTGGCGAGCGGAGGAGGCAACGACGAAGCTCTGCTACAGTCAAGCGATTGGAAATTCGCTCCCGATTGGTCAAGTGACGGACGGTACATCGTCTATGTAGTCAATGACCCGAAGAACAGAGGAGATTTGTGGATCTTGCCGCTGTTCGGTGAACGCAAGCCGATGCCGTTTCTTCAGACGAAGTTCTTTGAAAGGGGGGCCAAGTTTTCTCCCGATGTCAGATGGATCGCCTACCATTCGGATGAGTCAGGAAAATATGAAGTGTATGTCCAGAGCTTTCCGCCCTCGGGCGGCAAGTGGCAGATTTCACCAGGCGGCGGCACCAATCCGCAATGGCGGCGCGACGGGAAAGAAATCTACTACTGGGCTGGCAACAGGCTTATGGCAGTCGAGGTGAAGGCGGGCGCAAGCTTCGAGAGCGGAGTTTCGAGGGCGCTTTTTGAAGCGCGCGTCCCTGGCAGCTTCGGCTTGGATTATGCCGTGACTCACGACGGCCAACGTTTTCTCATCACCAACCCCGTGGCTGGGGCCGCCGCGACTCCGATCACCGTTGTGATCAACTGGATGGCGGATTTGAAGAAATGACTCTTGCTTCAGGCACACAGCTTGGCCGCTACGAAATCCGCTCGAAGATTGGCGAAGGCGGGATGGGCGAGGTGTATCGCGCGCGCGATGGAAAGTTGAATCGCGACGTGGCGATCAAAATATTGCCGCAAGCTTTTGCCGGGGATTCCGATCGCCTCGCCCGTTTCAAACGTGAAGCCCAGGTGCTGGCAGCTCTGAATCATCCAAACATCGCTTCAATATATGGACTCGAAGAGTCGAACGGCTCTCTCGCGTTGGCGATGGAACTGGTTGAAGGCCCAACGTTAGCCGATCGGATCGCCGCTGGCCCAATTCCTCTCGACGAATCTTTGATAATCGCCCGGCAGATCGGCGCGGCTCTTGAGGCTGCACATGAACGCGGCATCATTCATCGCGATATCAAACCGGCGAACATAAAAGTTAATGACGATGATGTGGTCAAGGTTCTCGACTTCGGACTGGCCAAAGTCTTTGTCGATGAAACTCCGGACACTGATCTGTCTCACTCACCCACACTCATCAAAGGCACACAGGCCGGAATGATTCTCGGCACTGCCGCCTACATGAGTCCCGAGCAAGCGAAAGGCAAAGTCGTGGACAAGCGTTCAGACATCTGGGCGTTCGGATGTGTGCTGTTTGAAATGATAACCGGCAAGCAGAGCTTTAGTGGGGAGACGTTAACCGACATTCTGGCGTCGGTTGTTCGCGCTGAACCTGATTGGAATCTTTTACCAGCCTCGACACCGGTAGCGAGCCAACGGCTGCTGCGTCGTTGTCTGACGAAAGATCCGAAGCAGAGACTGCGCGATATTGGTGAAGCCCGAATCACGATTGAGAATTTTCAGTCAGGCAGGCCCGAAGAAATCACAACAACACTTAACAGGCCACCGCCCCTTAGGAAAAATCTGCTTTGGGCTGGCGCGATTGCGTTGGCATTCATTCTCGGCGGCTTAGGCATGTGGTTGCAACGCCCGGTCAGTTCCGAAATGCCGCTGCGCAAAACGGAACTTCAGATTCCGGGACTGGAGCTCAGCTTTATCTACTACGGGTATAGCATTTCTCCCAATGGCAAGAGCATCGCTTACGTGAGTAACCACCGGCTTTGGATACGCGATCTGGATCGCCTCGACCCTCGCGAAGTCCCAAACACCGAAAACGCCTCACACCCATTCTGGTCCCCCGATAGCGCCTACGTCGGATATGTGATTGGAAAAAAGATGTGGAAGGTGTCCAGTGTGGGCGCGGGAACTACGGCCATAACTGATCTGCCCGACCTGTTCAGCGGAGCCGGAGCCGCAAGCTGGCGAGCTGACGGGGTCATTATCTTCACGACGGGAGACAGTGGGTTGATGCAGGTTCCCGCCCAAGGCGGCGACCCGTCTGCTCTGCTCAATGTGGGAGCAGACGAAGCTGACTTTCACGACGCTTCACTTCTGCCCGACGGTCGCGGAGTACTCTTCGCGGTGCATCGCGCCGTCCAGGGTGTCGACACGATTGCTCTATTCGACGGCAAGTCTCGCAAGAACCTGCTTCAGCTCGACGGTCAACGGATTGACCACCCGGTGTATTCCCCAACTGGGCACATTCTATTTGAGCGCCGCATGACAAATGCGGGAATCTGGGCGCTCCCGTTTTCGCTCAGCCGACTCGAAGTAACCGGAGAACCATTTCTAGTCGCTCCAGGCGCCGGTGCGCCCAAAGTCGCTGATGATGGAACGCTGGTCTTCGGCTTTGGCGAAGTCAGCGTGCCAACGAGATTAGTCTGGATGGATCGCACCGGGAAGATTGTGAACAACATTCAGCCCGACCCCTTACCATTTCAATTGCCTTCTCTCCGACTGTCACCGGACGAAAAGCAGTTGGTTCAGGCAACTCGCGAATCAGGAAAGACAGATTATTGGATCGTGAACCTGGCGCGCGGCACCCGCACCCGGTTGACGTTCGACAATTCCGCGCGCGGATGGTTCTGCGGATGGACCCCGGATGGGCAACGAGTTATGTACGCGTCGGGCGATACACCGCCGCTCTACAAAATAAGGTTGAAGGCAGCCGACGGCAGCGGCGAAGCACGGGAATTTCTTAGCGGGTTAGATGCATCGTTTTCACCTGACGGGAAGTTCGTCGTTTATAGCGCGCCGGAGCGGCAGCAATCACAACAGGACTGGGATCTGTGGTACATCGGAACAGAACCAGGAGCGAAACCTTTGCCGTTTCTGGTTACGCCCAAAGACCAAAGGTATGCCGACTTTTCGCCCGACGGAAATTATGTAGCTTACGCCTCGAACGAATCAGGGCGTTACGAGGTTTATGTGAAGCCGTTTCCCAACGGCGAAGGCAAATCAAGAGTCTCAATCGATGGCGGATCGCTACCACGCTGGAGTCGTCGCGGAGACGAACTGTTCTTTGTTTGGGGCAACGACATTATGGCTGTACACGTGCAAACGAAGCCATCGCTGGTGCTGGGCCAACCGCAGAAGCTCTTCTCGCGTCGTCCCGTTGCTGCGGATCGTGCTGAAGGCCTGTACGATTCCTATGATGTTTCGGCCGACGGCCAACGTTTCGTAATGCTGCAGAGCGACGAACAAACGACCACGAGTCAAAAGCTGACAATCATTCAGAACTGGTTTGCGGAATTTAAGGACAGACAGAAGTAGACGACTGCGTGGAATCCAAACGCGAAGTTCAGAGTTCAAGCTTTAGCTTGCCTCGTTTGGACGTTAGCAACCTAAAGGTTGAACTCTAAACAGGTACAAAATGAAACGGTGCCCCGCATGTAAACGAGTTGAGACCGACGACACGCTCACCTTCTGTCGCGCCGACGGCACAATTCTCATTAGCGACTCCAGTTCAGTCGACGCCGAAGCTGGCACCGCGAGGCTTGGCTCTTCGCCGACATCGAGTGAAGCAGAAACAAGCGTCCTGCTTCCGCACCGCACAGATGCAGATATGAACCGCGCGACTGCGCCAACCACCATGCTCGATCGTCAACAGACGATTGGCAGCACGCGCGAGCTGGCCAGACCGAAGCGAACCAAAGTTATCGTGTTTGTATGCGCCGCAGTCTTCATCGGGGGTGCTGTCACCGTTGCTGCTTACTTCTACTTCTCACAAAACAACATCGGAGCCATTCAATCAATTGCCGTGCTGCCGTTTGTCAACGAAAGCGGGAATGCAGACGTTGAATATCTCTCGGACGGAATGACCGAATCGCTGATTAGCAGTCTGTCGCAAATTCCGAAACTAAATGTGAAAGCGCGGTCCAGCGTGTTTCGCTACAAAGGCAAAGACACAAATGTGCAGACCATCGGCAAAGAATTAAACGTGCAGGCGATCTTGAACGGCCGCGTTGTCCAACGTGGACAGGATCTGATTTTGTACGTGGAATTGGTCGAGGCAGCGACAGAGAATGTCTTGTGGAAGCAAACCTATAACAAGACAATGACAAACCTCGTGGCGCTGCAAAGCGATATCGCCCGCGATGTTGCCGACAAACTCAGAGTAAGACTGTCGGGCGCGGACGAGCAGAAGCTGGCCAAGCACTACACGGACAATCCTGAAGCGTATCAACTTTATTTGAAAGGCCGCTTCTATTGGAACCAACGCACGGGCGACGCGCTCAAGAAATCGATCGAGTATTTCAATCAGGCAATTGAGAAAGACCCGAGCTATGCGCTGGCTTACGCGGGACTGGGCGATGGATACAGCTTGCTCCCCGGTTATGGTGGTGATTCGCCACGCGAGTCCCTCCCAAAAGCGGAAGCCGCGGCGAGGCGCGCGGTGGAACTCGACGATAGTCTAGCCGAAGCGCACACTTCGTTGGCTCACGCCTTGATTCAGCAGTGGAACCTGTCCGACGCGAACCGGGAATTCCAACGAGCCATTGCCCTAAATCCCAACTACCCGACCGCCCACCACTGGTATGGCTGCAACAACTTGCTGGTCATGGCGCGATTTGATGAGGCCATCGCCGAGGGAAAGCGGGCGCAGGAACTGGATCCCTTCTCGCTGATTATCAATGCCGACTTAGGATATGACTACATCTATGCGCGCCGGTACGACCAAGCCATCGAACAGTTGCGCAAGACGATCGAGATGGATCAAAGCTTTTACTACGCTCACCGGCTGCTGGGTCAAGCTTACGAGCTGAAAGGTTCTTTCCCGGAAGCTTTCGCCGAATATCAAACGGCAAAGCGAATGAGCGATGATCCGCTCGTGCTGGCATTTCTCGGCCACGCCTTTGCCGCGTCAGGTCAGCGAGATGAGGCGTTGAAAACACTCAATCAACTGACTGAGATTTCCAGGCAGCGTTATGTCTCCGCATACAGCGTGGCGATGGTTTATGCGGAACTCGGCGAGAAGGATCAAGCGTTGAACTGGCTCGAAAAAGGCTATCAAGAGCGGGCTACAAAAATGGCCTTTCTTAAAATTGATCCCTTCTTCGACAACCTCCGCTCCGAGCCGCGCTTTGCCGCTTTGGTGCGGCGCGTCGGACTGTCGCAATGACTCGGACTGCGCTAGCTAGTGACCGCTCTTGGTGAGCACGAATATCTTTCGCCGACACACCGAAAGAATCTGGCAATCTTAAAGAAAAACCTGCGGCGAATCGTATCGAAAGGAAATCACCAGGCACGGCAAAGAGCCATGCTTTCAGGGTCGCCCCTGGTTACATAACTAACCGCCGAAGAATATCCACAGCCAGAACGTCGCACGTCCATT
>DATLBQ010000559.1:0-25915 GCA_035526805.1 Pyrinomonadaceae bacterium | reverse complement strand
GCCGGTTACGAAAATAATTTCATACGCGGGAAAGTTTTGCTGGAACAGCGCGGCGATATTCTCTCGCAGTCCATCTTCCAGCCCACGACAGGGAGCAATCACGGAGACAACGGGTGTGAAGTCAGGAAGTGGATGCGCAGTTTCGCGCCGGACATAACGAGCAAAGCCGAGACCACTGCGAAGAGAAAGGATGCCGAGCCAAATAACGATTGCGGCAAAAAAATAGAATATGAGCATCAGGCTCTATACAACGTCATCAGCAGTTCAACGCGGACTAAGATTTGTTGGTTTTGCCTTTGAGGGTATTGCTGACAAACAGTTCAACCGCGCGGCGAAACGAAGCAGCATCGAGCGCCGGGTATTTAGCAATATTATTTTCAATTGCGGAAAACAATTCGAGTAGACGAATAGGATCAATCAACTCGCTCTTGATCATTTGCTGAACGTCACGCAAATCAGCTTCGTGACCTCGCTCGATCTTGGCAAGAGCCTGGGCGTAATAATCGTAGTGTAGAAAGGTGAGTTTTCCTTCCTGGCGAATAAACTGGCTTCTATCTTCCCAGCCAGGCAACTCGGGAATGAAGTTATCGGGCGAAGCTAATTCGATATTGATCTCGAGGCTTTCCTTCAGAGCCGATAACTGTCTCAAAACATCGTCCCGCTCGGGAACACACTTAAGATCAATGTCGATCGTCGAATCACGCCAACCCAGCAAAACAGCCGTGGCGCCCCCGACCAGAAAAATTCGCGCAGGACTTTTGACTCCGCTACCCAGAGCCTTCATGAACTCCTCGACGCGCACAGCGGTTACCGGTTTACGCATTCGGCGGCTCGTTCATAGCTAACTAATCTTCTAATAAAGGCGTTGTAGCGCGAATGTGCTGAGTCCTGGTCGTCTTCAGCCAGCAGGTTGTAAAGACGGTGTTCCGGGTTCAGTGGTAACTGCTCAGGAAGTGTGAGTCCCAATCGCTTCAATCTGGGCGAACCGATCGCGACCAACAAAGCAGGGATCGTCTCGCGGCCGGCGTGCAAATCTTTCAAGCCTGCCTCAATAAGATCTTCACCTGGCAATGCGGCATTCATATTTTCTATCTTAGGTGAAGAAACAGCGGACCTGCTAACGCGCCAGTAGCCTTTGCACTATCTCGATCAGCGGCTGAGGATAGACGCCAATGAAAAGTATGCCCGCCAGCGAAACTACCAGGGCCGTCTGCAACGCGGGAGACATAGATAGTGGTTTGTCGTCGGCAACACGATCGCCGAGATACATCACTTTGATAAAACGCACGTAGTAGTAAAAGGAAACTACGGTATTGATGATGGCCCAGCCGGCCAGCCAGTAGTACCAGGTTTTGCCATCTGCTTTGCCGCGCTGCAACAAGCCACCGAAGAGAAAATACTTGCCGATAAACCCACCGGTCATCGGCAGGCCGCCCAGCGACAACATGAACACCGCCATCATTGCCGCCATCGCAGGCGCCTTGTGCGCTAGTCCCGTCAGGTCATCAACGTTATCACCAATAATTCCCCGGCGGCGCAGGCTGATGATGATGCCGAATGCGCCCATGTTCATGAATGTGTAGACCAGCAGGTAAATCAGCAGCCCGATGTAGCCGTAACTGTTTCCCGCCACTAGTCCCAACAAAATATAACCGGCGTTTGAAATTGAAGAGTAAGCCAGCAGACGTTTGGAGTTTTCCTGCGTCACTGCCGCCCAGTTACCGACCATGATAGTGATGGCCGCGACTAAGCCGAGCAGCGGCGCCCAGTCAGCTCGTATGCTGTTTAGCGCTTCCATGAAGATGCGGACGTAAAGCGCGAAGCTCGCGGCTTTCGAGGCGGTGGAAAGAAATGCGGTGACGGATGTGGGCGCACCTTCGTAAGCGTCGGGAGCCCACATGTGGAATGGAACCGCGGCAATTTTGAAAAATAAACCCGCGGCCAGCGCAATCATTCCCAGCAATAACATGGGCCGAAGCGAGGCCTCGCCGGCTTCTCCGCTGCCTGCGGCGATCGCTGCGACACTTTGTCCAATTTCGCCGAGGTTCGTTGAACCGGCCACGCCATAAAGCAGCGACATGCCGTAGAGCAACACCCCGGAGGAGAACGCCCCCAGCAGAAAGTATTTCATCGCCGCTTCGTTTGAACGTTTCTCACGTTTCGTGAATGCAACCAGCACGTAAAACGTTAGCGCCATCAGCTCAAGACTGATGTAGAGCGTGATCAAGTCAAAGCCACAAGCCAGAAACATCATGCCGACGGTGGCAAACAACACCAGCGCGTAGTATTCGCCGTGCTGTTCACCTTCAATATCGAGATAGCGCGTGGAGATTGCGATGGCGAGAGCGGCGCCGATCAGAAATATGCTTTGGAAAATCAACGCGAAGCCGTCGATGCGAATCATGCCGTAGAAGCCATCGATGGGAAACGCAGCACGCGACCAATACTGGACAACAAGGGATACGACAGCTAGTGCGATACCGACGAGACAAAAGTAGGCGATGACTTTGCTTTTGCGATAAGGCAGTACTACTTCCATCACCAGAGCAACGCAGGCGCAGACGGTCAGAATTAGCTCCGGAATGATGAGCTGTAAGTCTGTCAGGTTAAATAGCCCGGTGGCGTTTGCTTGTAATAGGAGCATGGAAATCAGGATGCAGAATCCAGTAGTCAGTAGTCAGTAGTCAGTAGTTTGTTGTCACTGATCTTTCGATGGCAATTAAGAAGTTCAGAGTTCAACCTTTAGGTTGTGTTTTTGGGTGCGAACGCAAGCTAAAGCTTGAACTCTAAGCTGCTAGCTCGTCATTCACAAGCCTTCACTTTTCACGCTTCACTCTTCACTTCACTCTTCACTTTTGGTTCACGATGGCAGCCCGCTGTGGCGTGGCAACCGCCGCCGGCATGCCGGGTATCGGATAAGTTGGCCGCACGTGGCGCACCACTGCGTTTACCGGACGCTCGATGTATCGCAAAAACGGCTTTGGATAAACACCGATCCAAAGCGCCAGGATTACGAGTGGCGTCATGTAAGCCCATTCGCGTCCGTTGAGGTCCGTTAACTTTTCATTTTTCGGATTATCGATAGTGCCGAAGAACATTCGTTGATACAGCCACAGCATGTATGCAGCGTTCAGGATGATTCCCAGCGCGCCCCAGGCGGCCCAGGAGGGATTAGCTTCAAAAGCGCCTCGCAGCGACAAAAACTCCGAGATGAAAACACACAACAGCGGCAACCCTATCGCCGTCATTGCCATTGCCAGAAACACCGCCGCGTATCCAGGCATCACATGCGAAAGCCCGCCGAATTCCGCCACATTCCGCGTGTGCCGTCGCTCGTAAATTATCCCTACTAAAAGAAATAGAGCGCCGGAATAAATTCCATGATTGATCATGTGAAGCACGGCGCCATTCAGTCCGTTTGGATTCAACGCGAACAGTCCCAGCATAACGATGCCCATCGACGACACTGAGGAATACGCAACCAGCTTCTTAATATCGCCATCCCGTTTGACTACGAAATACATCGCCGCCAGCGCGCCGTAGATGATGCCAACGATCGCCAGGAAGACCATTACGCTGCGCACGCCAAAAGATCCGAAGTACGCTTCATCGGCGGAGGCGCCTGGAAACATCGGTATGTTGAAACGATAGAATCCATACGTTCCGAGTTTGAGCAGGATGCCGGCGAGGATCACTGAGCCGGCGGTGGGAGCCTCGACGTGCGCGTCGGGAAGCCAGGTATGAAACGGAAACATCGGCACCTTGATCGCGAAGCCGATGGCGAAGGCAAAAAAGAGCAGCACCTGCATCGTGCCCATCGGCATTATCGATCCCAGTGCCTGCATGTACAAAATATTGAAAGTGCCGGTGCCGTTTTGAGCGGCGGCTTGAAGGCTGGTCGACACCATGTCGGCCGCCGCTTTGTTTCCCGCGAGTAAGTTGATGGTTCCTTGTGTAATCTGGCTGGTCAGTGCCGTATCCTGCGTCAGGAAATACATCTTCAAAACGCCGAGCAACATGATCACCGAGCCAACCAGCGTATATAGAAAGAATTTGATTGCCGCATACAGCCGATTCTCGCCGCCCCAAATACCAATCAGGAAATACATCGGCACCAGCGAGACTTCGAAGAAAAGATAGAACAGGAACAGGTCCATCGAAGTGAAGACGCCGACTACCGCGGTCTGCAGCAACAGCAGCAGCACGTAATATTCCTTCTCGCGCTTTTGGATATAGTTCCACGAAGACAACGCCGCAATCACCCCGAGCAACGTCGTCAAGACAATCAACAGCACCGACACGCCGTCAACGCCCATTTGATAGCGCGCGCCAATCACCGGAATCCACTGATGATCCTCGAGGAATTGCATTCCCCCGGTGGAGCGGTCATAAGCCAGCAGCAGCAGTGAAGCAACGAAGGCAAGACCAAACCAGGCGGTAGCAAATTTCTTGATCAGCGGCGAGTGTTGCTCTTTGAAAAGCGCCAGGATCAGAACGGCCCCAAGCGTCGGCAGCCAGGTAACTATCGATAGAATATTTGTCTTGAGCACTTCAGTCCTCGCTATACAAATGGAGAATCACTGCGAAACATTCCGGAATGCATTTAGGATGTCGGCTCCAAAGAACATGGCGACGGCAGCAACCAGCCCGAGCACCATCACCAGCGCATAGTTTTGCGCCAAACCCGTTTGTGCCGCGCGAAACAGCGGCGACATCAAACGCATGATGAAGGCGGCCACCGCATTAACAAGTCCATCTACAAAATATTGATCCGTGCCGCCGGTTATGCGACTCGAAAGTCGGGTAAGCCAGGCGGTGCCATTAACGCCGCCGTCCACAACTTTTGAGTCAAACGCAAAGACGCCGCGAGCCGCATCCATCACTCGCCGGGTCACGGCCCAGCCGAAAAATTCATCGACCCAATACTTGTTGTAGCTGGCCTGATAAAGCGGACGCAGCCGCGCGGCCCAGATATCGGGAAGGCGTGTATCCTTGACGTAAAACAGGAAGCCAAGTCCGATGCCGAGACCCGCCACCGCAAGCGAAATGAATATGAACACCCACTCCGTGACGGTTTCGTTGTGCAGCTTCGACTCGACGGCGTGCGCCAGATTGAACCCTTCATGGCCGTAGGGCGGCGGAGTTTCCGCTGGCTCGTGTTCAGTCGTGCCTAAAACCGCATGTGATTCCAACGTCGCTTCTAACGGCTTGCCGTAACTATCGACCAGCGCATGGCTGCCAAAGTAACCCGTAGTCGGATTCCAGATGATGGGGTCGAGAAAGTTAACGATGTTCACGCGGCCACCGATATGCCGGCCACCAGTAAAAGCGGTGCTGATGCCGATGAAACCGCCGATCGTGGCTAAGACTGCCAACACTGCCAGCGGCACCCACATCGATCGCGGCGACTCATGAGGAACGTGAACGCCATGGTGGTCATCATAATCGACTTGGCCGACATGCTCGCCGGGTTCGTGGCGCGGCCGGTCACCCGCAGACTCGAATACCGCGTCGTGTTGACTCAAACCCTTGTCGAAGGCTGAAGCATGCGCTTCATCCGCTTCCCCGCCCGCCGGGTGTCCCAGAAAGTTTTCGTGGCCCCAGAAAGTCATCGCCACCAGCCGCGTCATGTAAAACGCGGTGCAGGTTGCAGCGATGGTGCCAACAATCCAGATTAGCCAACCTATCGGTATATGCCTGGTCGCCGCAGCGTTCCAGAGAATTTCATCTTTCGACCAGAAGCCACTGAACGGAATAATGCCGCAGATCGCCAACCATCCCGCGAGGAAGGTCGGATACGTATAGGGCATGTATTTCTTGAGTCCGCCCATCCGTCGCATATCCTGTTCATGATGCATGCCGTGGATGACGCTGCCGGCGCCAAGGAACATCAGCGCTTTGAAAAACGCGTGCGTCATCACATGGAAGATGCCAATCGCGAAAGCGCCTACACCGCAAGCCATAAACATGAAACCAAGCTGCGACACGGTCGAATACGCAAGCACCTTTTTGATGTCGTTTTGAGTGATGCCAATCGTGGCTGCGAATAATGCAGTGGCCGCGCCGACAGCTGCTACAACCAACATCATGGTCTGGGAGTGTTGGAAGATAACGTTTGTGCGAGTCACCATGTAGAGACCAGCCGTCACCATCGTAGCCGCATGGATCAGCGCCGAGACGGGAGTTGGACCAGCCATCGCATCCGGCAACCAAACGTGCAGAGGGAGTTGCGCAGACTTCCCACACGCCCCTATGAACAGTCCCAACGCTATCCACGACAACAGACCCCAGTGTCCCAGCGTTTCCAACGGATAATTTCGCGCTTGTGCAAAAACATCGCCGTACTGCGCGGTGCCGAAAGTGGCAATGATGCCGAAGATCGCGAGCGCGAATCCGAAGTCGCCGATGCGATTTGTAATGAAAGCTTTGCGCGAAGCGTTGGCGGCTTCCTGGCGGTCAAAGTAGTAACCGATCAGCAGATACGAGCAAAGACCAACGCCCTCCCAACCGACGAACATCATCAGGAAATTCGAGCCCATCACCAGGACCAGCATCGAAAACATGAACAGGCCCATGTACGCGAAGAAGCGGTAGAAGCCTGGGTCGCCGTGCATGTACCCGGTGGCAAAAACGAAGATGCAAAGACCGACGCCGGTCACAATCAGCATGAAGATCGACGACAACGCATCGAGCTGATAGCTCCACTCAACATTGAGAACTGAGCCACGCTGGCCTTCAGCTACTACCGCGACGCTCACCAGTTGGGGATTCGTTCTATGCTCGGGAGAAATTTGGGCGAGTTGGCGTTGACCTTCCTCTGCCACCGCAACCGACATTCGCTCCTTAGTACCCAGCGTCAGCCGCACCGGTCCGCCCGGAATCCAGTCATATTTGAAAGCGCCGTCCTGACTGGTGACGTATGCCTCGGGCCACACAGCGTGGCTACTGAAGGCATAGGAATAAGCAGCGGCGACGGTAATGAGAAAGGCAAGAGCAATCGAACCCACGGCGATGCCACCAATCAGTTTCTCCGAAAAACGAAACTTCCTTCCGAAGAAACCATTAATGGCTGCACCGGCGAGCGGTAAGAGTGGAACTAGCCAGATGTAACGATGCATAAAGACTGCGGGTTTTGGTCGGTCTTGGAACTTTGGACTTTAGTCTTTGTACTTAAAACTTTTTGCTTTGTACTTTGTACTTTGTTCTGAACTCGACCTTACGAAAAGCGAACAAAAGCTCGAAGTACAAAGTTCAAAGACCTAAGGCCAAAGACCAAAGCCTTAAGACCAATTCTTACCACTTCAAGATATCAATCTCGTCAACCCAAATCGTTTCCTTGTTTCGGTAAAGCGCGATCACGATTCCTAAACCAATTGCCGCTTCAGCGGCCGCGACGACGATCACAAACACGGCAAAGATTTGTCCGGCTATCGCATTCACGTTTCCCGTGTCCTGCAGGTAACGAGACATAGCAATGAAGTTAAGATTAGCGGCGTTGAGAATCAGTTCGATCGACATAAAGATGACGATGATGTTGCGTCGCGTCAGAACGCCGGCGACGCCTATGATGAATAGCAGCGCGCCGATAATGAGAAACTTCGACAGGTCGGGATGCTGCGCCTTCTCCCAGGCAGTTGCGAGGCGCCCGCTTGTCACTTCCTGGAATAACAAAATGTAAGTCTGCGCGAAAAATGTTGGCATAAACAATTGCATCCCGCTTAGGCTGTCGGTTCCGATTGAATCTCTGCTAGTTCCGGATCAAGTGCGACTTCTTTCTGCAAGACGTCAGGATCAACATCATCGACCGACGCTTCCTGCTTGAGTGTACGGGCCAACATGACCGAGCCCACGATTGCGACCAGCAAAAGTACGCTGGCTATTTCAAAAGGCAGCGAGCCATAGCGATATAAGCTGCCGCCAAGGCTTTGCGTGTCCGAGGTCATTCTGGACGCGCCGGTAGCCGATTGATCGAGGGCCTGCTCCCGGTTCTGACGTGCCGCGGTAGCCATCTGAATCTTGTCCACATCCCTTTTCTCAAAACCGCGGTAACCTTCGTTCACTGCGTAGATCAGTCCCGCGATCAGTAGCGCACAAAAGACCACGCTCGTAGTGACCTGGCGTGGCCGATTGAAAATCTCTTCACTGCCGCGTTCTTCGGAGCCGACGTTGACGAGCATGATCACGAACAGGAACAACACCATGACGCCGCCAACGTAGACAAGAATTTGCACACCGGCGATGAATTCAGCCTGAAGGAGAATGAAGAGTGCCGCGATGGAAACCAGCGAAGAAATCAGGAACAACGCGCTGTGAATGGTGTTACGCGCCATTACAGTCAGCAGACCTGCAAAGATGGCAGCGATGGAGAAGACCCAGAAAAAGATCGTTTCCCAGCCGGATAGAATCATTGCCGATTGCGGTTTACCGCGTATATTTGACCGTTTCTCGTCCCTGTTCGAGCATTTCGCGATTCCAGACAAAGCCCGCGCGCGAATACGTGGCCAACTCAAAATCCTGTGTTAGTTCCAGGCATGAGGTTGGACATGCTTCCTGGCACAGCGCGCAAAACATGCATCGCGACGTGTCAAAGATAAACTCATCCAGAACTTTCTTCTTGCGGGGCTTGCCGGCAACGATAATCTCCACGTCCATTGCCAGCACGTCGATGCAATCTTCCGGACAAGCTATCGCGCACAGATTGCAAGCGATACAAAGCGTGTCATGAGTTTCCGGATCCATGTTCAAGCGGGGCGCGCCATGAAAGCGCGGAGCTACATCGGGGCGGACCTTCGGATATTGCTCAGTATAAATGCCCTTGCCGGCAACGGAATCTTTATCCGTGAGCGCGCCAAGATTGTATTTGAGCGTGAGCTGCAGACCTTTCAGCAGATCAACCATGAAAAAGCGTTGCAGCTTCTCTATGAACTTTGGCTTGGGAACTTTAACTAAAGGCATAAAAATATTTCCGATTGCCGTTCGTTTTCGAATGTCCGACAAACTTCAGTTTGTCGAAGCGTTTCGACAAGCTGAAGCTTATCGACCACCTGCCAACTGCCGAATTTACTCACTCACACTTGCCACCGCGGCAACCGCCGGTTTCCCTTGCGGCACGTTAACTAGCTTGATGTTTCGCCGCTGGCTCTTCAAATTGAAATCACGCGAACGCCAGTTGATCCGGGCCAGCAACAGCCCCGCGCTGCCCAGACCGAGCAGTCCCATCACAATCATGATCGCTTTACCGGTCGCAGTTAAGTCCACTCCATTAGCCAGCGATTGAATCGTCCTCATGCCGCGCCAACTGTCGAGGGCCTGGACCAGAAAAATTGACAGAGCGGAAAGCGTGATATTGATCAGCGCTGACGGTATCAGCCATTTCCAACCGATATCCATCAACTGATCATAGCGAAAGCGCGGCAGCGTCCAACGAAGCCAGAAATACAAATACAAAATGGCTCCCAATTTTGCGAGAAAGACCAGAAGGCTGACTATAACATAGAGGTTGTGATAGCCCTTCGCTTCCGTGAGCCGATACACAAAAGGAAAATACCATCCGCCGAGATACACCGTCACCGCCACCGCCGACACGATAACCATCGCGGCGTATTCCGCCATAAAGAACAACGACCAGCGAAATCCCGAATACTCGGTGTGGAAACCGGCTACCAACTCCGACTCCGCTTCGGGCAAATCAAACGGCGCTCGATTATTTTCCGCGATGCCGCTAACGAGGAAAATGAGAAAGCCCAGGGGCTGGTAAACTAAGTACCAAACTGAGTCGCTTTGTTGAGCGCCAACTATGCCCGAGAGTGAAAGCGTGCGGGCAAACATCAACGCACCGATCAGTGACAAACCCATAGCTACTTCATACGAAATCATTTGCGCGCTGGAACGCAGAGCACCGAGCAACGAGTACTTCGAATTCGAGGACCAGCCAGCCAGAATAAGGGCCAGCACGCCGACGCTCGACACAGCCAACACAAACAAAAGCCCGATGTTAACGTCAGCAATGACAGCCCAGTCCGGCCCGAATGGAATCACCGAGAAAGTAATGAAAGCAGCGGCGACTGCTATGTATGGCGCCAAGAAAAAGATCCAGCGGTCGGCCTTCTCTGGAACGAAATCTTCTTTGGTCAAGAGTTTGATGCCGTCGGCAATCGGTTGCAGCAATCCCCAGGGACCGACGCGCATGGGACCGAGCCGCGCCTGCATAAACGCGGAAATCTTTCGCTCCAGATAAGTGGCGTAAGCAACCCAACCAGCAACGAGAGTAACCACCAGGCCAATCTGAATGAACGGCCAAATGAAATGATTGATCGTATCAGCGCTGAAGTATCGCAGCAGCAGCTGATCAATGAAATTGATTGGAGCTAAGAGAAACAAATAAGCGTCCTCTCCTTTTCTCTGTGTCGTCCTGGTGTACTCTGTGCCTCTGTGGTAAATCGATCTAAAAAAACTTTCACCACAGAGTCACAGAACGCACAGAGGTTAGCTAGAGAAAACTAAACATCATCTATCGATCTCACCCAGAACAATATCCAGCGTTCCAATTATTGCCACGACGTCTGCGACCAAATGACCGAGGCAAAGTTTCTTCAACGCCTGAAGATTAATCAAAGACGGAGGCCGCACGCGCACGCGCCATGGCTGTGCGGTGCCATCGGAGACGAGGTAGCAACCAATCTCGCCCTTTGGTCCTTCGATGGAATGATAGTAATCGCCGACCGGCGGTTTCACTATTTTCGGTAACTTCGCGTTGACTGGCCCATCCGGCAACTTATCGAGCGCTTGCACGACGATTCGCCGAGACTGCCTCATCTCTTCAAGCCGCACGAGATAACGGTCGTAGGTATCTCCGTTCTCGCCTAACGGAATATCAAAATCCATGTCAGCATATGCGGCGTAGGGTCTGGATTTGCGAACGTCCCAAGCAACGCCTGAACCACGTAAAGCAGGACCGGACAAGCCGATCGCCACCGCATCGTCTGCGGAGATCACCCCGATTCCCACGGTGCGGCTCAACCAGATGCGGTTCTCGGATAACACCGTTTCATACTCGTCAAGACGCTTGGGAAAGTTGCTGACGAAGCGACGCACATCAGCGTCGAAATCGTCGTAGGTATCATTGGGCATGCCGCCGACACGCCACGCATGACAAGTGAGACGGGCGCCAAACTGTCGTTCAAAAATCTTGAGAATCTCTTCTCGTTCACGCAGCGCCCAAAGCAACACTGTGACCGCACCGATGTCGAGCGCGTGCGTCGCCAACCACAGCAAGTGAGAAGCGATGCGATTGAGTTCGGTGAGAATGGTGCGGATGTAATGAGCCCGGGGCGGTACCACGAGGCCCATCATCTGCTCGACCGTCTCTACCCAAACCAGCCCGTTGGAGACCGCGGCTATGTAGTCAAGTCGATCCCAATATGGAGCGATCATTGTGTACATACGGTTCTCGGCTATCTTCTCCATGCCGCGATGGAGATAGCCGATGTCGCAGTCGAGATCCATCACGGTTTCGCCGTCGAGTTTGAGGATTACGCGCAACACCCCGTGCGTCGAAGGATGCTGCGGCCCCATGTTGAGGACCATCTCGGGGCTGTCCAGCAGCGTTTCTCCGGTTGTGGCGATCTCTACCTGATGCATAAGTCGGTTCGACTTTTGGGAGCGCTGACCTGTCAGCGCACTCCAAAAAAGCTAAGCCGCGGCAGGTTCGGGTTCCGCGGGAAGGTAACAACCAGTCACGCTCCACGGCTCAATAATTAAGCCAATCTCCGTAGCTTCGCCGCTGGCGCGTTTCTTTGCCAGTTTGGTAACGATAGCCTGCGCCGCACTCGCCTTGTTCCAAACGTTACGCGGCTCCATCGTCTCCGTCAAAATAAAGCCCGCCACTTTCGCCGCCTCCGGTGCGTCGAAAACTTTGGCTTCATACTGCGCGGCAATCTCTTTTGGAGTCATCTAAAAGCAGTGAATCGTAAATAGTAAATCGTAAATAGTGAAAGACCGTTTGCGACTTGAATCTTTCTATTCAACTATTCACCATTCCCATTCACGGTCACCCTCATTTTCTTACTATTCACTATTTACGATTTACTATTTACTTGTCTTTCGGCATCACTTCTTTACCGTTCTGAAGTATCACGCGCATCATTCGTTCCTGCGGAACGGAGAGTATCTCCAAACCATATGCGCGCCTTTGATCCAACTGCTCGCGTTGTACGTCCGTCATCTCGGGCAGATGTCTCCTGGTCCATTCGTTTTCGATAAACTCCAGCGGATAGTCCTTGCGCAGCGGATGGCCTTCCCAATCAGGTGGCAAGAGGATGCGTCTCATGTCAGGATGATTTCTGAAAGTGACGCCGAAAAGGTCGTAAACCTCGCGCTCCATCCAATTGGCTGTGGGCCAGACGCTCGTCACGCTCTCAGCACTTGCGCCCTCTGCTAACCAAACCTTTAACCGTACCCGCTCATTCCGCGTGATCGAATACAGATTATAGACAATCTCCAGCGGCGCCTCTGCTCGCATCGGGTAGTGAACGCACGTCAAATCTGAAAGATAGTTAAACCGCGCATCAGCGTCATCTCTCAGGAAAATACACACTTCTACTATGTGGGCCGGTGCAACCCGAATCGAAACCTGATTGAGAAATGTCGATGCTTCAATTACCGCTTCACCGAAGTTACCCTTCAATTTTTTGACCAGCGGATCGTTGGAAGCATCCACTGGCTTCGGGCCTTCTTCTTTTTTCTTGACCGGGGCCTTGGGAACTCCCGGCGCGGTGGGGCCAGCCGCCGGAATGGGAACGGGCGCCTTTTTCTCAGCAAGCGACTCTTTAACCGCAGCCACTCGAGACTTCGCTTGCTCTATCATCGCCGCTTTTTCCGCGTCGGCGCCCGCAGCTTCGCCCGCGTCGGGTATTGCAGCCGGCGGCGGCGTGCCGCTGCTATCAGCGGGCACCACTACGCCTGGAGCATCAGCGGCTGGTTGCTCAGGCTTGTCGTTGTCGTCCGGCATCAGCTTTTCGTTACGATAATCACACGCTGACCGAGAGTGCGATCTCGCTCGCGATCGCACTAACAATCCGTGGGAAGTGTTAATGCTAATTAAACTATAAGGTCGGCAGAAATTGATTTAAACATGGGGCCAATTTGCTGTCAACAAACTTGTTTTCGCTTGATCTCACCTGCTAATTCCTACGCCACTCCGCCTGGAGTTTTGATTCAGTTTGCGATGCGCGCGTTTGATATTTGCCGCGGAATTTGCGCGGATAAACCCGTATCAGATCAATAGACGAGCACCCTTGTGAGGCTTGCGCGAAGATGAAAGTGTTCCTGCTTCTCGCTAGTTGTTTTTACGTTGATCGCGTTCATCCGCGCAAATTCGCGGCCGCTTCAGGTCTCGTGCCGGCCACTCACCGCCGTCATGCGGACCTAAAGCAGGCCGGGTGATTGAACCTGAACCCGGTACGCGGTGCCCTACTTGACGATATAAGTCTGCCAAACTATCATGGTTTGTTTGGAAAATAAGGCATTTAGCTGTCTATAGTGAGGGTGACGAGACAATGAAACCAGAGATACATCCTGAATACAACGAAATGACGGTGACCTGCGCCTGCGGCGAAACTTTTAAGACGCGTTCGACGAAAAAAGGCGATCTGCACGTTGAAATTTGCTCCGCGTGCCATCCGTTTTTTACCGGCAAGCAGAAGTTGGTAGACACGGCGGGACGTGTGGATCGTTTCAATAAACGTTACGGCAAAAAGACTCCAGCCGAAACGACTGTTACCCCGTAATTTGAACCTCGTGAGGGACGCAATTTGTTAGTTAAAAATCGCCATTAGCTTCACTTCAGAATACACGCCGGCTCATTTCAGAGCTCAAGGCTTTAGTTTCCGCTTTTCTAGGCACTAAAGGATTGAACTCCAAACAAGCCGGCGTTAGTGTGTAGTAGGACAGACATTCTTGTCTGTCCTGTGAATGGGTTTTGCGAGTTGCAGGACGGAAGAAATTTTCCATTTGTCATTTTCCTTTTGTCATCGCCTGAGAAAACATTTCATGCGACCCAGAAACCGATTGCTTCAATGACAAATGAGAAATTTTAAATGAGAAATGGAAAATGTCCTTTTCTTCTTGATTGATTTGAACACTACAGACAGGCCGGAATGCCTGTCCTACGGGTAATCACATTGAGCACAAACGAAAGAGACTTAATAGTCGGCGGACAGGCAGTGATTGAAGGCGTCATGATGCGCACGCCCAATGCGTATGCCGTCGCCGTACGCAAGGCGGATGGAACGATCGTAAACATCTCCGCGCGCCTGCCGAAGTGGAGCGACAAATATCCGCTGCTAAAACTGCCGGTCTTGCGTGGCAGCGCGGTGCTGGTGCAATCGATGGGGTTAGGCATCAAGGCCTTGAACTATTCCGCTAACGAGGCATTCGGTGATGCGCAGGAAGCGGAGGCGAAGGAAATGAAAGTTGCGCTCACGCCCGCGGTGATAGAAGGCGAGGGCGATTTTGCCGGCTTGACCGGCGCCGTCCCCGGATTGTTTCCCGTGCCAACCCAGGACCGCGCCCGCGATGAAATGAAAAAGGGTGGGACGGCGGCCGCAGCGGGCTCGATCATCTTCGCGATGATTTTCAACATCCTGCTATTCGTCGCGGCGCCATTGCTCTTGACGAACGCGCTGTTTATCGGCGCGGGTTGGGCTCCCTCGCCTGCCGCAACTGCCGCAAGCAGCAGTCCAACAGCAGGGAGCGCGGCAAGTGTTAGTGTGGCTGACGGCGGTAATACTAATTCAAACTCAGGAGCTGCGTGGTACTCGCGAGCTTGGCGCACGGTCAGAACCTACCTGCACCCGGTCCGTCCTTCAGTGTCTTTCAACCTGGTCGACGGCGTAATTCGAATGACGTTCTTCCTGATCATGATTTTCAGTTTTTCTCTGCTGAAAGACATCAGGCGCGTCTTTGAATACCACGGCGCCGAGCACAAGACAGTGTTCACCTGGGAAGCGGGGCTACCGTTAACCGTCGAAAACGCGCGACCGCAGCCGCGACAACACCCACGCTGCGGTACCAGCTTCCTAATGGTAGTGATGTTGGTTTCGATCGCGCTGTTCTCGGTAATCAAGTTTGACTCACTCGTATATAACTTTTTGGTGCGACTGGCGCTGGTTCCGCTCGTCGCGGGACTCTCCTACGAAATCATTCGTCTGTCCGCCAAAAAAGAGAGTGGCTGGTTTTTTAAAATGATCACGCGCCCGGGCGTCTGGCTGCAAAATATTACGACGCAGGAGCCGGACGATCAGCAACTCGAGGTCGCGATCGAGGCTTTGAAGGAGTCGCTTAAACTCGAGCCAAAGCCTCCGCAAGCCGCGCTGGCTCCGCTGTCCTAAGGACGGCATTAAGAGTTCGGCCTTTAGAGCTGGTGTGATTTCCAAGGGACGTTGCTGAGACAATAGGATAATGCTGGAAAGACTTGAACAAATCGAAACGCGTTACGAAGAACTCGC
Source organism: Pyrinomonadaceae bacterium (assembly GCA_035526805.1). Taxonomy (GTDB): domain Bacteria; phylum Acidobacteriota; class Blastocatellia; order Pyrinomonadales; family Pyrinomonadaceae; genus PSRF01. The sequence continues at coordinate 10,409 of DATLBQ010000559.1, read as the reverse complement.
GAACGAACTCTCCGCGCCGGAGTTGCTCGCGGACCAGAAGGCCTACACCAAAGCGGCCCGTCAACATAGAACTCTCGGCGAGATAGTTGAAAAATATCGCACCTGGAAAACTCTTAAGGCCGAATTGGCCGGCGCCCAGGAACTCGTCGACGGCGCAGACGACGATGAAATGCGCGAAATGGCTCGCAGCGAAGTCGAGGCGCTTCAGCAGAAGCTAGAAGCGACTGACCTGGAGTTGAAGCTGCTGTTAATTCCTTCTGATCCAAACGACGAAAAGAATGTGATTGTAGAAATTCGCGCCGGCACCGGCGGCGACGAAGCCACCTTGTTTGCCGCGGAAATGCTGCGGATGTACAGCCGCTATGCGGAAAGGCAGGGCTGGCGTTTCGAAGTGCTCGAAGCATCGGAGTCGGGAATCGGCGGCTTCAAAGAGGCCATCGTGCTCATCGAGGGCGACAAGGTCTATTCGAAGATGAAGCACGAGTCTGGTGTACATCGCGTGCAGCGCGTGCCACAGACTGAAGCGAGCGGGCGAATACATACCTCAGCAATAACTGTCGCCGTACTGCCGGAAGCGGAAGAAGTTGACGTGAAGATCGACCCGAAAGATCTGCGCATCGACACATTCTGTTCTTCGGGACCGGGCGGGCAGTCAGTTAACACCACTTACTCCGCCGTACGCATCACACACTTGCCCACCAATGTTGTTGTTTCGATGCAGGATGAAAAGTCGCAGATCAAGAATCGCGAGAAGGCGATGCGCGTGTTGCGTGCGCGCCTGCAGGAACTTGAGGAACAAAAGCAACATGACGCCGTTGCGAGCGAACGTCGTTCGATGGTCGGCTCAGGTGATCGCTCCGAAAAGATCCGCACTTATAACTTCAAGGAAAACCGCGTTACGGATCATCGCATCGGCCTAACAATTCATCAGCTCGACCTCGTCATGGAAGGCGCTCTCGACGAAATCATCCAGGCCCTCATCACCCACGACCAGGCGCAGAAACTAAAAAACGAGACGGCAGCGGTCGCTGCTTAAGCTAGTTCCAAGTTTCAAGTTTCAGGTTTCAAGTCAGAACGAGGAGCTGGATAATGGACTCGAAACTCCGAACTTGAAACCTGAAACTTGAAACTTGGATCCATGTCTTCCACCCACGTCGTTATCATTCGCCACGGCCAATCGCAGGGAAACGCCGAGGGTCGCTTCGGCGGACACACTGACACTCCGCTCTCACCGCGGGGACGGAAACAGGCGAAAGCTACCGCCAAAGCGCTGGCGTCGGAAAAATTTTCCGCGATCTACTCGAGCGACTTGCCGCGCGCTATCGAAACTGCAACTCCGCTGGCAACACTGGCGCGAGTTCCGCTCATAACTACCGAAGCCTTGCGCGAGCGCAACGTTGGCGTAATGGAAGGCTTAACTTTCGAAGAAGCTGCTGAGCAGCATCCCGAACAATACCGCGCGCTGCTGCGGCGCGATTTCGATCACATTCTGCTGGGTGGAGAAAGCTACCGGCAGACCCTCGACCGCGCTTCACGTCAACTAGACGAAGCAATCGAAGAGCATCGCGGCGGGCGAATTGCGCTTTTCGCACATACCGGCACCATCTGCATCCTGATACTTCACTTGCTGGGCGCGCTCGATGCGCCGGAGCTGAAGCCGGTTTGGATCGCAACCGCAAACTGTGGCATCACCCGTTTCGACCTGCGCGACGATGGCTTTGTACGCGTGCTCTCTATCAACGACACACGGCATCTCGCTGGAATCTAAGATCATTAGCCACAGATTTCAGGGATAAACGCAGATCAGAATTCAAAACAAGAAGTTTCCCTCTCATATTGTCTAGTCCGCGTGTATCCGTATAAATCTGTGGCTGAAATCAATTGAGTCGTGAGATTCGCGCCCGCTCGGAGTTGGTCCAGTCGCAGAGTGCTTTCACATCGTCAGGTGACAATGCTGAACCGGGATGTAGTGGTGTGTAACTACTGAGCGGCATGGCGCCGGCCTTCACTTCCCGGCAGATTTGCTCCAGCAAGCCGTCATTGTCACGTCGGGTGTAACCTCCCCACTCGGAAAAGTTTAAATTCTCTCGTCCTTCATTCACGTGATCAATAACCAACCAGGATACAGGCGCCACGTGTGAATACCATGGCCAGCGCGTCTTGTTTGAATGGCAATCATTACAGGAGCGATTGAGGATCCCAGCGACTTGCGGCGTAACTTGAAGCCGGGAGTCAATTGCCTGCGTCGCGTCGGTTGCGGGATTAGACTTCGCCGGGCCAAAAAATTGCGCGATGATCAGGCAGCAAACGGCTAGGACTAATAACCATCGCAACACTCTAAATACTCTCTTCATATCGGTGCTTCCCTGTCGCGGTTATGCCACCTGATGTGCCGAAAGGCTGTGCCTTTCCGATGGCTCAGTGTTTGTTTTTGAGGCTGCGCCTCTGGGTTTGCTCCCTGGCAAAAGTGTACCCGGAAGAGACCCGATCGCTACGGCTCCTGGTTCCGACTTCGTCTGGTCGCACATCGCTTCATTCTCCGAATGGCTTTCATAGACCCGTGCAATTCTTCGAGCAGCGCTCGATCACTATGTCGCGCACGCCTATCCACATCCCATCTTTGTCGCGGCTTAGCTTGAGGGTTGAGGAAAAGTCTCCCTTCTCAGCTTTCCGGCGATCTTCGTTCGTAAGAAAGGGGTCGCCCTCAAAAAGATAAGAATCGATCCAATACTCCGGATATCCCGGACCGGAAAGATAAGCATGAATATGCGCAGGGTTAGTGTGTCCCGGATAAGGCGCGGGCTTTATAGTGCGAAACTCATAGTGTCCTTCGCGATTAGTTTGCATAACACCGTGTAGCCGCGTGTTGCGATTATCCCCGCTTCCGGTCGACGCCGAGTAGTGGCCGGTTGCGTCGGTGTGATAAACCCAAAGCGTTATGCCTTCGAGCGGAGTGCGTCCATCAGGCGCGTAAATCGTTCCGGAAATGGTCAGCGGTTCGCCTGGTTCGTCGGCACTCGCGATCGTGGTTTCCCAGGACGCTTTGGGACCGCCTGCGGGCGACGGCTGAGCGAATGACTTTGCGCCGCGTCCACAACCTGATAACGCCGCAACGCTCAGGTCAGCAACGGGCAATACGACCACCGCTCTTGCCGCAAATTGAAGAAAGTTACGCCGACCTAAACTTCTTGTTTGTTCAATCATCGCCGTGCCTCCCGCGTTTCTGGCTCTTCCGATATCATTTAGTTTTTGCCTTGCCGCCTACTTTTCCTAACACTCCTGTCCAAACTTTTATCCAGGTCCTGTGCAGGCGGCCGAAAGATTCCTGGCTCCAGGTTGTCTCCAATTCATCCTTCCACAGTTGCATCATTTGTTCGTTCAACTGCAGCACGCCTTCGCGCGTGACACCCGCAGGCGGCGGTTTGAATCCGGCAATGCGTTCATAAACGCGCACACGGTCGTGTCCCTCGACGCGGCCGAGCAAGTGCCACAACGTCAAGGTGTCTCGCGGACGAGCCTCCATGAGCAACAGATCGAGATCCGGAATTTTTGTCTCCTGACTTTCATGAAAGTCGAATCTAGCCAGCGCGCTGCGAAATACATCGGAAGCATCGTCAAAGTAAGGGGTGCCTGGACCAATGCCGGGACGCGTGGCGCAGGTGGCGCCGGCCGGCACCATCGATTCACGGTCCTTCAACTGCAACGCAACCCAGCCCGAAGTGACATGCAGTAGCCCGGCGCCGTTCTGGTCAACCTCAAGCGTGTAAGCACAGCCGAGATCGGCCGCAACGCCGGCAGGCGTGTTGACAAAAAACAATCGCGGTGGCGCCCAGATGCGCGCACTCATCTTTCCGCGCTCCAGCTCCAATCGATGCTCGGTGGCTTTTGTCTCAACCAGCCGGACGCGAGTATTGGGATCGATCTCAACTTGTCCAATCGACCCAACCTCGATCTGCGCACGAGAACCGCCGTCAGTCTCCAACCATTGACCAACCGCGAGTCGCCCTTTCTCGTCCATTCGCGATGAACCGATTGTGGGCGCGCCGTTCAAACGAGCGACATCCCAAAAAGGTCTCGTCTCGCGGGAGTAAATCCACAGAACTGCGAAACCGGCGATCAGGAGAAAGCCGGCGGTTACGCCCGCAAATTGCGGCCGCCAACGGTTGAAACCAAACAGCGAAGAGTCTGCGGACGAATTGTTGCCCGCCATGTTTTCCTTAGCGAGACGATTTTGCAGATCGAGCCACAGTGAATCGGGAGCAGAAAGTTGCGGCAAGCTCTCGGCCAGTGTTACGCCGAGTCGGATCTCTTCATACTGCGCGCGGCACTGCTGGCAGCCAATCAAGTGTTCGGCAATCTGCCGCGATTCCCTCGCTCCCACTTCGCCCTGACAGTAAGCCGACAATTCTTTGTTAACGTGCTTTGAAAACATATCTAGTCTCCCAAAACAACTTCATTGCGGAGATGCCCTAACTTTCGCGCCAGCGCCTGATGACCGCGATTAAGGCGCGAAGCCACCGTGCCTTTCGAGCATCCCAGCACGCCCGCGATCTCTTCGTAAGAAAGATCCTCGACATACTTGAGGAGGATCGGCATACGCAACTTCGGCTTCAACTCGCTGATCGCAGCTTGCACTGACTTAGCCATTTCAACTTTGGCGTAAAGCTTCTCCTGCGGCCTTCTCTCTTCAGTTTTGGCCACGGGGTTTAAGGCGCCAAATGGCAGGAAGCGTCTGCGCTTTCGCTGTTCGTCAGCGCAGGCATTGACTACCAAACGGTAAAGCCAGGTAGTAAACGCCGAGTCGCCACGAAATTGGCCGATGCTGGTCATCAACTTTAAAAATATCTGTTGCGACACGTCCCGCGCCGCCGTGTCATCGCCCCCGAAGGAATAACTCGCGATCGAGAACACTCGATCCTTATAAGTTTCAAACAGCAAACGAAAAGCCTCCCTGTCGCCTGCCTGACAGGCTTCGATTACGCGGTCGTCAACAATAGGTTCCTTCATTACCGCGCGCTGCTCCATCGCTCCTCCGTCTTTGCCTTACAAAACATTAGACGGAGAGACCTTCAGTTTTCTTCCGTTATGGAAATTATTTTTTACCAAGCCTCTTTCCAGTGATTTTCCGTGTTATCTTGGCGGCTCTGATTCTGTTCACCTCAGCTAACTTTGGTAACTGGATGCGGCTGCACCTCTTTTTAGTTAAGCGACGGGTATCTCATCTTGTCGCGGTCGCCGTGTTTGTAATCGCCTCGCTCGGAACCATCGCTCAGTCTCAGGCCGCTCAGAGTCAAGCGCCTACACCTGCTCAACCTTCCAACGTTGCAGGATCCCCATCTCCCACACCTCAGAGCACAACCGACTGGTACAAGACTATCGACAGTTCGCAAAAACTCATCACTGCGCTGGGAATCATCATAGGCGGAATCTGGGCCTGGCTAAAATTCTTTCGCGGACGAACTTTCCGCTCCCGGCTTGAGTTAACGGTGTCTGGGAAAATCATAACGAGTGGAACAAATAAATTCCTCAAGGCCACCATGGAGATGAAAAATGTTGGCCTATCTCAAGTGAAACTTAGGGGAGATGCAATTTATCTTGATGTGTTTTTGATCGACGCGACCACCGTGAAGCGGGCGGAGCGTTTGTACAGTGCCAGCTGGAGCGAGCCTGTGACCTTCGCAGTTTTTAAGGACCACGGCTGGGTTGAGCCGAGCGAGGAAATTAGTGACGAACTATTATTTCAGTTACCGGTTGGGGAACAGCTTGCTTGTAAACTCAAGCTCACCGTGAATTCGCAAGGTAATTCATGGATTTTCTTTGAAACACCAGGCACTCGCTGGAGTGCGACAACCATAGTTGATTGCGCGCCGTCAGCGCTAGCGAATGAGTCAGCGACGAAAGACAAAGGAGAAAAATCATGAATGAGTTAATCGGACAACAAAGCAATTGGGATCCTGAAGCGGACGAGGCCGCCAGGAGAAGAATCAAGGAGCAGCAGGTTGCCGAACAGCAGAAGCCAGATCCTGAAGAGGAAGAAGAAGCCCGGCGCCGGATTGAAGAACAGCGCCGCCAGGAAGAGCAACGAAATAAGCAAGAACACCAGGACGACTGTCACGGGTCAAAAACAGACTTGAGATCCGTTTCCGCTACCAACACTTCGACACGCGAAACTCACGTTAGTATATGAAGAGTGCGTGGGTACGTTCTCCGGTTGTATATAAACTAGTTGATCTAGCGCATGAACGTTGGCGAAGAAATGCTGGTCGCTCGAGTCTCCCTAATGAACCGAAATCCCACCCTCAACCAAAAAGGGAGCATCCCCATGGCCAATGACATCCTCAAACAAGATCGATGGAATCCCACGAAGGAAAACGAAGCGCGACGGCGAATAGAAGAGCAGCAGCGTCGAGAAGCGGAGCAACGACGCCAACAATAGGAGCAACGGCGCCAAGAGGAGCAACAGCGGCGCAACCAGGGACGGTTCTAAACAAAACTAGTCAACACTACAGCACTCTAAATGGCACCGACTGGAACCTGTTCTGCGCCTTCATTCCGGTCACCAGCGAGATCGACTGGCTCTTCAAGTTCCTGCGTGCGATGCACAGTGCCGTCTGATTCAAAGATGTAGGCGGAGGGTGCCTCGCGTTTAATGATGTCCTGCAAACGCATCAAACCGTAAAGCAGCGCTTCCGGTCGCGGTGGACAGCCGGGAATGTAAACGTCAACCGGAATGCAGCGATCGACGCCCTGCATGGTCGAATAAGAATCAAAAGGTCCGCCGGTTGAGGCACAGGCGCCCATCGCAATCGCCCACTTCGGCTCCGGCATCTGCTCGTAAACTCGCCGCACCACGGGTCCCATCTTCAAAGTCACAGTGCCGGCGATGATTATCAGATCGCTTTGGCGTGGACTGGGACGGAATACGCCGGCCCCGAAACGATCGATATCAAAACGTCCGGCCCCGGTTGCGATCATTTCGATCGCGCAACACGCGAGTCCGAAAGTCATGGGCCACAACGCTGACGCGCGCGCCCAATTGACTACGGGGGCGCCGATGTCCATGGCCTTAGCGCCCACCGTGCGCCGCACCGCGTTCATCAGCGAATCAAATCTGGTAAGTAGAAAGCCCTCTTCGTGTTCAGCCATAATGTTGGTAAATCGTAAATGGTAAATCGTAAATATTAAGAACTGTTCAGGCGCCAGTTCAACTGAGAAGCGTTAACTCAACTACCCAAAGACAACCATTTACGATTCACGATTTACTATTCACTGCTTTATGCCCATTCCAGCGCGCCTTTCCGCCAGGCGTAGTAGTAGCCGACGACGAGGATAGCGATAAAGACAAACATCTCGATGAGCGCGAACCTCGTGAAAGAAAAATCGTCGCCCATGAAGATGATTGCCCAGGGAAGCAAAAAGATCGTTTCCACGTCGAAGATCAGAAACAACATCGCCACGATGTAGTAACGAACGGTGAAACGCGAGTGCGCGTCAGTAGTCGGATCAATGCCGCACTCGTAGGGCCGCATTTTTCCCTTGCCATAGACCGACGGTCTGAGGAAGCGTCCCAGAATGATCGGCAGAACCGGAAACACCACCGCTACAACAAAAAAGATCATCACCGGCCAATACGCGGTAACCGGCGCACCAATGGTTTGGGTAGTCGCTGACGTTGCGATTTCTGCGGTTGCCTGAAGCAGCATTAATTATCTAGAGTCCTGGAAGTCTGAAGAACGAATTAGCTACGGCTGCGATTGTAAATTATGGCGTTGCAGAAAAAATATTAAGCGTCGCCTTGATCAATGTCAACGCGGACGTCGCGCAAGCAGTTCAGAGTTCAAACTTTAGTTTGCGGATTCGTTTTTGGAGTGCGCCGACCTGCCGGCGCTTTAGTCTTCTGCGACCTGTCGCAGTTTGGGTCGTTGAACTCAACGTAACCGACACGCGGCGACACGCCGCCGCGGACCCAAAGCGCTGACAGGTCAGCGCACTCCAAAACCAAGTCAACAGCTTCCGGGCAGCCCAAAGATCCGCCTCAGCGATGTCTTGCTGGAATTTGAACTTCTGCTGCGCGTCAGTGACCTTCGCTCTTCCACGTTCATCTAGACGGAGTTCCTATCTGAGGACGCTTTACACGCCCTTAACAACGCAGACGTGAGATCACGCTTTACTTCAGTGCAACAGATGGGAATTTTAGCACCATGTGGCAAGAAACCAGCGCAGTGAGAAACCCTTTCAGGCAGACAACGATTCAATGCAAGCCGCCACCGGGAGAGCCGGCAAGTAAAGCGATGGCGTGAGAAAGAACAGGAGCAATCACGGCGAAGCTTTCGCGGACGGCTTTCGGTGAGCCGGGTAGGTTGATGATCAGTGTGCTGGAACGGACGCCGCAGACGCCGCGCGAAATCATGGCCATGGGCGTCTGCTTCAACGTTTCGTTGCGCATTGCTTCCGCGAGGCCGGGCGCTTCGCGTTCGATGACTGCGAGTGTTGCTTCAGGCGTGTTGTCGCGTGGAGCAAGGCCGGTGCCGCCGGTGGTAATAATAAGATTGACGTCATCGCGGTCAGCGAATTCTGTTAACGCGTGAGCGAGTGGATCGAGATCGTCCGAGAGGATTTTAGTCACCACGATCTCGGCGCCAATTTCTTTGAGAAGTTGCGCAAGCAGTTCACCGGATGCGTCTTTGCGTTCGCCGCGGGAACAGGCATCGCTGACGGTGATCACGACTGCGCGAATTTGTGTTGGCATTACTTGTTGGTATGGATGTTTTTCTTCGCCACTTCAGAGCAAAGAGATTTTTGGTATTGCAGTCCTGGCGCTAAAGAGCGGGGCAAGCCCGCCTTCCCGACCTCGAGACTTTTGGACTTGCGCGATTGCTATCACGTTGAAAGCCTTCTGCTTTCTGCTTTCTGCTTTCTGCCTACTGCCTACTGCCTACTGCCTACTGCCTATTGTTCCTTGCGTGTTCTTTCAACCAACAACGATCCATGACGACGAGCAATCCGGCGTCGTGCGCGCGTTGCGCCGCGGCATTGTCGATGACGCCTTCCTGCAACCAGACCGCTTTCACACCGAGCGCGATCGCGTCGTCCACGGCGTGGCCCGCTTCACTTGGCCGACGAAATACGTCAACCATATCTATCTTGTCAGGAACATCTGCGAGCGACGGATAAGCCTTTACGCCGAAGACTTCCGTCTCGTTTGGATTGACCGGGATAACTTTGTAGCCGCTGCGTCGCATATACGAGGCGACGCCAAATGATGGCCGACCGGAATCGGAAGAGAGACCGACCACAGCGATCGTCTTACACTCATCTAAGATCTGCTTGATTGTCTCGCGACTATTAATTTCCAAGTTGATCTCCCACCTAGATGCCTGGCACTATCGCACCGCTACGCCAACCGCATGCAATTCTTGCAGCGAACGCACTTTCATTACCGGATCAGTTCCGCGTGCGCTAATCGCCTCGACGATTGCCTGCGCTCCAGTCATTGTCGTCACACACGGAACGTTGTACTGCAAAGCTGCGCGGCGAATTGCCTGCTCGTCAAAGTGCGAAGCACGACCTAATGGCGTGTTAATCACCAAGGCGATCTCGCCGCGTTTGATGTAGTCCACGATATTCGGCCGTCCCTCATTTACCTTGAAGACGTTCTCCACCTTCAAGCCAACTTCTCGCAAACGATCAGCGGTACCCAGCGTCGCCACAATCTCGAAACCAAGCCGCGCCAGCTTGCGCGCCAACACAACTGCCTGCCCCTTGTCCGCGTCGTTGACGCTAATGAACGCGCGGCCGGTTTGCGGCAAAGACAGGCCGGCGGCAGTCATCGCTTTTCCATACGCTTCGCCAAACGTCTCACCCACGCCCATCACTTCCCCGGTCGAATGCATTTCCGGACTGAGTATGGGATCGACCCCGGGAAACTTTGCAAACGGAAACACCGGCGACTTGATGAAGAAACGATTCACCGTCAAATTCTCCGGCAAATTGAATTCAGCCAGTGCCTGCCCAGCCATAACCAGCGCCGCAATACGCGCGATGGGAACGCCGGTCGCCTTCGATACGAACGGCACAGTTCGCGATGCGCGCGGGTTCACCTCGAGCACATAAACGCGATGGTCTTTGATCGCAAACTGAATATTCATCAAGCCACGTACCGATAATGCAGTAGCCAGCAGCCGAGTGTAGTGCTGCATCGTCTCGATATGTTCCGGATCGATTCTTATGGGCGGCAACACGCACGAGGAGTCGCCCGAATGAATTCCAGCCTCTTCGATGTGCTCCTGAATCGCAGCGATTACGCAGGTGTCTTCATCCGCGAGGGCGTCCACATCAAACTCAGCCGCGCGTTCCAGAAACTTATCGATTAACACGGGACGATCGGGTGTGAAGCCGACGGCATTGCG
>DATLBQ010000558.1:0-2687 GCA_035526805.1 Pyrinomonadaceae bacterium | reverse complement strand
CAAATTTCCAGGGAGTCAACCAGCCGCTGACGGATGTCGGCGCGCGCCACGAGTCGATCGACCATAACGAAGACATCGTCGAAGGTGGCGAGCTGGTAATCGTCCGGGGAGTTAAGTTCGATAATTCGCCCGGCAGAGTACAAGCGAGTGAAGCCGCGTTGCATCAGGCTCATGACGTGCGCGGTTATGACTTGGCGTGGGGTAAACGACTGACGCAGCGATCCGGAAACACGGGAAGGCGCCTTCTTGCGTGTCTTCCCCGTGTCTCCGCGTCTCGCCGTCTCCGCGTCTCCATTCCTCGCGGTCTCCGCCAGACCTGCCTGGGCGGGAAACAACACATAGAAACGTGTGCCTTCATGAAGCGTCCGCAGGATTTCATCAGCAACGGATTCGGGTGAATCCTTATAAACTTCGCGGCCACAAATGCGGCAGTAAGTCACTCCCACACGCGCATAGAGCAGCCGCAGATAGTCGAAGACTTCTGTTTGCGTTCCTACGGTTGAGCGTGGATTGCGCGTCGCGTTCTTCTGACGAATCGCGATGGCGGGTGCAATGCCGCGCACCTCGTCCACGTCAGGCTTATCCATCCGTTCGAGAAATTGCCGCGCATAGGCGGAAAGTGATTCCACATACCGGCGTTGCCCTTCGGCGTAAATAGTGTCAAACGCGAGCGACGATTTACCCGAGCCGCTAACTCCGGTAACCACTGTCAGCTGATTGATTGGAATTGAGAAGGAGATATTCTTCAGGTTATTGACCCGAGCTCCTCTAACTTCGATTGCTTCTTCAGGCATGTTGTAAAAAGTTGCGCCGGCCACACAGACGAGAGTTTGAGGCCTCTCGCAAACTTTGAATGATACCGCGATTCTGTGCAGACGCGAAACGCGGAGGAAAAAGGGAATTTTGCCGCGGATAAACGCCGATGCACGCCGATCGGACCGAAGCCCAAATCAAAGGAGAACTTAACGGCTTACCTAAAGATGCTATGAAGGTGAAACGTCTGATTGCTGTCACTAGTCTTATTCTGATCCGCGCTAAATCCGCGCGAATCCGCGGCTAATTTACGTTCTTAGCCGTTGACATCCGCGCCACCTGTGCTCAACAATGCGCAATATGAAGACATCAAAATTCCTCTTGCGAGGGTTTAAGCGACCGCGCGAAGTGGCTTCTGAAGCACTGGGAAAACTGGAGCGGGCAGTCCTTGATGAGGCCTGGCAGCGCAGCGAATTCAGCGTTCGGGATATTTACCTCGCTTTCGAGGAAAACATTGCGTACACCACCTTGATGACCACGTTAGACCGTCTTTTCAAAAAGAAGATTCTTACCAGACGCAAAGATGGGCGCGCGTTTCTTTACGCGCCGGCTGTTTCACCGGATGAGTTTGAACAGGGAATCAGGGAAGACGTTATTGAGGGACTGCTTGGTCATGGTCCGGACGTGCAGCCAGTGCTGGCCTGCATCGTTGATACCGTCAGCGAAAGAGATCGCGAGTTGCTCGACGAACTTGATCGCCTGATTAAGGAAAAGCGTAGAGAGTTGAAACAGGATAGCTAATGTTCGAACTCCTTGGCCTCGCATTGTTGCTCGCCGCTTTGCTGACCTTTAACAGCGTCGCATCGGTCGTCATCGCTGCGCTGTGGAGAGTCGCAGGTCGAGCGACAGATGGCTGGACCGCAGCGGCGCGTGCGCGCTTGTTATTTTCCTTGCGAACGCTTCCCGCTTTACTCGCTTTTTTGTTTGTTGCGCTATTGCTGGTGCCCGCGTATCTCGCCCATGAACCACGTCACAGCGCCGAAAGCGTCAGCTTAAAACTCGGCGTACTGGCGTTTTTATCTGCTCTCGGTTTGATGGTTTCGCTTATTCGAGGCATTGCCACCCATCACGCCACTGCAAGGCTGACATCGGATTGGCTCAGGCAGGCCGCTCCCATCAAAATCGGCGGGATTCAAATAGACGCATACCAGATTCAACACCCGTTCCCGCTTATCGGCATCGTAGGTTTTCTGCGGCCGCGACTGTTTATTGCGAGTCAGGTTCTGGAGCTTCTCACGCCTGAAGAAATCTCTGCCGCAATTGCCCACGAGAATGGTCATCTGGCGGCGCGAGATAACTTGAAACGCGGGTTGCTGCAAGCATGTCGCGACGCTCTGCTGATTATTCCGAGCGGACGGTTACTCGATAGGTCGTGGTCGGAGGCATCCGAAGAAGCCGCTGACGAGAATGCGGCGCGACAAGGGAATGCGGTAGCGCTGGATCTCGCTTCGGCGTTGGTTAAGATTGCGCGAATCATTCCACTCGGTGCCCGTCCGACGATGCCGGCCGGCGTTTTCCTGCTCGGTGACGAAGAGACTAAAGGCATCAAGTCGCGCGTCGGCAGACTCTTAGCGCTCGCAGCGACCGAACGAGGGAATGGCTCACGTCCTAATGTGTTCACAAGTCTGTTCGCGTGGGGCCCGGCAAGCATGCTGCTGGTCGGCTTCGCCATCGCCGCCACCAATCCCTACCTGCTATCCAGAGTTCACTACCTGATCGAACACGTTGTTTTTGTGCTGCGATAAAGAGTAGTTCGACTCAGACAAGAGCGGGGGCAAGCCCACCTTCCCGACCTTGAGACTCTGGAGTTGCTCGATTGCTTTCACGGCTGATAGCTTTTCCCGCTGCGATCACAACGAAAACTCTGAGTAGCT
>DATLBQ010000557.1:0-8722 GCA_035526805.1 Pyrinomonadaceae bacterium | reverse complement strand
CGGTTCAAGCGATATCATCGGCCGGTTGTTGCTGATCTCAATTTTTACCCGAGACAGATCCGGCGGCGTCGCTGCAGGCGTCGGAGTAGGACTGGCACTTGGAGTTGGTGTAGGCGTCGGAGTTGGCGTTGGACTTGCGGGCGGCTTTTGAACGTTTCTGGTGTTAGTTAATTGGAAGATGCGTCGTTGCGCATAGTCAATAAGAAAGATCTCGCGATTGCCGTCTTCATTGTTGCGCGCGTTGGGATTTAGAGTGCCATCTGGATTCTTCGAAGGAATTTTCTCGGTCGCTACGTCTCCATTTGATTCGAAGACAACGAAGCGTCCGTTTGCACTAATGTCGGTAGCAAACGAACCAAACAAAGCGGGACTTGATGTCAGTTGGGCCGCATAGGGATCGGGGGTAGCACTCGACGTTTGTGCCTGCGCATACGAAAACGCGCTAAAGACCAACATAAACGCGGCAATAGCGCAATGAGAGCGAAAAACTGGCTTCACGGAAATCCTCCGACCTAAAGACGCAGATTAGAGCAGATTAGATGCCCTCGGGGAGCGAGCAGCAGCATGCAACGGCGAATAAAGAATTCTTAACGAGACGTTCCGTTAAAAAGAATCGACATTTTACGCAGAGAAGAAGCCAACCGCAAGCGACCATACCCTGGAGACAATTAGAGTAAGGAATGTGTGCCGCGCCTTTTACGGTCAGCCTAATCGTAACAAAATTCTTGACAGCACCTTTGGTCAAGCATATAAAGTTTGCACCCCTAACATAGTCGGGTTCAACTGAACCGCCTGCTTATTCCAAGGGATCTGGGTTGTTCAGAAACCGACCGATACAAACATTACACACGCACATACCGGCAAGATTACTGAGAACCGCAATCTGCCGGACGTATTGAACATCATGTCATGGGGTAAGTCTCCCACAGCTCCAACTTATTTAAATCGACAAATAGCCAGAAGGAGAATCAAATGTTGCGTTTGACTTCGAGCAGAGTCCAAACTCGAAAGCTCGTCAGCTTGTCGCTCAGCTTCTTTCTTTGCCTTTGCCTGCTACCGGTACTCCCTGCGCCACCCGCAGGTGCGAAGTCCGCAGGACAGACGGTTGATACACCTCAAGATCAGATCCCGCTGATCCCAGTGATCGCGCCGGGATCTGCCTACATTCAGACCAATCTGGTATCGGATTCTCCCGGTGTGGCGCCAGTGCAGGATCCACTTCTGGTAAATCCGTGGGGTATCTCGCTGACGGCGAGCAGCCCCTTCTGGGTCGCAAACAACGGCACCAGTACCTCGACGCTCTACCGAGGCGACGTACCCCCCGGGTCTCCGTTCATCAAGAATCCCGGTTTCGCCCGCATAACCATCCCCGGCGGGTTGCCGACGGGGACAGTCGCCAACGGTGTGGCGAGCGAGTTCGTTCTCCCCGGCGCTTGTGCCAGCCCGCCGTGCGGAGCGAACTTCCTCTTTGCCTCTGAGACGGGCAATATCGTAGGGTGGGATCCGAACGCTCCCGCGGCTGGATCGACTACGGGCGTCATCGCAGCCAGCCATCCCGGCCATGTTTACAAGGGGCTTGCCATCGCCAACAACGGCGGCAACAACTTTCTCTACGCAGCGGATTTTGTCAACGGCGCGATCGACGTCTACAACAGCGCGTTCGCCCTCCAGCCCGCGGCCAGCTTCCCGTTCGCGGACCCGACCATTCCAACCACGCCGGGCAATACGTACCACCCCTTCAATATCCAGGCCATCGGCTCCTCCCTCTACGTCGCCTATGCGAAGGTCGGCACTGATGAAGAGGACGAGGCAGGTGTCGGCAATGGGTTCGTGCGCCGGTTCAACACTGCGGGTGTGCGAGACCTGACCTTTGGCATTAATAATGGCGCACTGAATTCGCCCTGGGGCATTGTGCTCGCGCCTGCCAGCTTTGGAATCTTCGGAGGCGCGTTACTGGTTGGCAACTTTGGTGAAGGCAATCCAAGCATCCACGCCTTCAACTCTACGACCGGCGCCTTCCTCGGAACGCTGCAGGACCAGAGCGGCAACGGCATCGTGATCGATGAGCTGTGGGATCTGAAGTTTGGTAACGGCGGCGACGGCGGCGACCCAGACACTCTCTACTTCGCTGCCGGCATCGGAGAGGAAAATCATGGCCTGTTCGGCAAGCTCAATAAAACCATAGCTTCTGCGACTTCGCTGGTGCAGTTTGGAACTGACGATTCCGTAATTAGTGAGAATACCGGACACATTGACATCACTGTGACCCGCGCCGGCGACGTGTCAGGAGGGGCCACTGTAAACTACGCAACCTTCGACGAAGACGAGGCAGGAAACGCGTCGCAGAAGAGCGATTATCAAATCGCGGTTGGTAAACTAACTTTTGCCCCCGGGGAAACGAGCCAGACCTTTCGCCTGCTGCTTGTCAATGACGTTTTCGACGAAACCGATGAAGTGATAACTCTGATTCTGAGCAATCCCACCGGAGATGGCGTCGGACTCGGCAGTCCGAATACGGTTGAAATAACAATTCTTGATGACGACACAGGTGCGCCCACCACCAACCCGATCGACGATGCTCAGTTCTTTGTTCGCCAACATTATCTCGACTTCCTGAATCGCGAACCTGATGCCGACGGCCTCGCGTTCTGGACCGGCCAGATTACCTCATGCGGCGCGGATGCCGCGTGCATTCAAAGGCAGCGGGTGATTGTTTCCGCGGCGTTTTTCCTGTCAATCGAGTTTCAGCGCACGGGCTTGTTGGCCTTGCTAACCAATCAAGCTGCCTTCGGCGCTAAACCGCTTTACGGAGTCTTTGAACGCGATACGCAGGCTTTGCAGAAGGACGTCATCTTTGGCACTCCAGGAGCTGAGGCTCAGCTTGAGGCCAACACAGAGGCGTTCTTCGCAGACTACGTTACCCGGCCGGAGTTCGTGGCAAAATATCCAGCCACTCTTACTGACGCTCAGTATGTTGATAATTTGCTGGCAAGTGCGGGGTTATCTCCCAGCAACTTCATCGTCAACCTTACCAACTCACAGGAGAATCCGCCCACCAATCCAACTACAACCGGCGGTGTGCGAAGACCCGCGTCTTTCGGCACGGCAACCTTCAGCCTCAACGCTGGAGAGACCGCGATGACGATGTCAGCTACGATTAACAATCTGGATTTCACCGGTGCGCAAACAGCAGACACCAATGACAATCTGACTAATGCGCATATTCACGCTGGGGCGGCAGTTACACCAACTGTCAATGGCCCAGTGGTATGGGGCTTCATCGGCACCCCTTTCAACGACAATAATCCCAATGATGCAGTGGTTACGCCATTCGGCAGCGGCGTAGGCGGCACCGTCAATGCTAAATGGGATGCGCCTGAGGGGAACGCCACGACTCTTGCCGCGCAGCTATCGAATATCAAGGAGGGTCGCGCCTACGTTAACTTCCACAGCACGCAGTTCCCGGGCGGCGAGATCCGCGGTAACTTTCCAGCCATGACGCCCTTGCGCGACTCGCTCGTCGCGGGATTAACTGGCGGGACGGAAACCCGCGCCTCTGTGCTGCGGAAGGTTGCCGAGTTTCCGTATCTAAATCAACGGGAGTTCAATTCGGCGTTTGTCTTGATGGAATACTTCGGCTACCTGCGACGTGATCCGGACACGGCTGGCTTCAACTTCTGGCTCGATAAGTTGAACTCCTTCAATGGCAACTTCCTCGACGCCGAGATGGTAAGGGCCTTTATCGAATCGATCGAGTACAGGCAGCGGTTCGGCTCTTAGTTCCAAAGGCACGAAATTGATTTAGCCGCGGATTTACGCGGAATAGCGCGGATCAGATTCAAACAAGGGCAGTAAGAAAGTCTTGCCTTCTGATTCGCGCTATCCGCTTAATCCGCGGCTTTATAGCTTGCGCTCCCCGGAAGTGGCCTCTGTTTCCTTACTTCTGCTACATTCAGCCCATGAGTGTGGCGCTACGCGTCGAAAAAGTTTCCAAGCAATACCGCATTTATGAACACCCTGGCGACCGTCTGAAGGAATCGCTCAGCCGCGGCCTTCTTCGGCGTCACAAAGAATTCTGGGCGCTGCGGGATGTCGATTTCCAGATCGAAGCCGGAACGACGGTGGGAATAGTCGGACCTAATGGCTGCGGCAAATCGACGCTGCTGCAAATAATTTCAGGAACGCTGGCGCCGACGCATGGTGACGTTTGGCACGAGGGGCGAATAGCGGCGTTGCTCGAGCTGGGCGCCGGCTTCGATCTGGAATTTACCGGCGTCGAGAACGTTTATATGAATGCCGGCCTGTTGGGACTGACCCGTAGAGAAACCGATGTACTGTTCCCGGCAATCGAGCGCTTCGCCGAAATCGGTCCGTTCCTTTACCAGCCGGTGAAGAGTTATTCAAGTGGAATGTATGTGCGCCTGGCGTTTGCTATTGCCGCGAGTGTCGATCCCGATATTCTGATCATCGATGAGGCACTCGCAGTTGGCGATGCGGTTTTCCAGCACCGTTGTTTGCGTCGACTCAAGGAGCTTCACGAGCGAGGCACGACCGTGCTGTTCGTCTCGCATGACGCTGCCGCGGTGCGCGCCCTATGTTCGCGCGCTTTGTTGTTGAAGGCCGGACGACTGATCGCGGACGGAAAGCCTGCCGATGTGCTGAATCAATACCAGAAAATAATCATGGAGCGCGAGAAGGCCTATGAAGTCGACACCGCCTCCACCACTCCGCCCGTATTGCCGGCTGACGAAGTGTGGAGACCACTCGACTATTCTTATCGACATGGCGATGGCAGCGCAGAAATCTACGGTGCGACTCTAAACGATGCTGCCAATCAGGAACTGCATGTGGTCGAGAGCGGCGAGAGCGTGCGTCTGCGTGTGGTGGCGCGGATTCTTCGCGATGTCGAAGATCCGGTAATTGGGTTTTTGATTCGTAATCGTCATGGTATTCATGTCTACGGCACAAACACGAAAGAGCAGCAGATTGAATTTGGCGAGGTCAGACGTGGCGAGTTAATTGACGTGACTTTCTTGTTTGAGTGCTGGCTTGGCAGCGACCAATATTCGATGTCGCTTGCCGTCCACAGCCGTGCAGGTGAAGCATACGATTGGTTGGATGCGGCGCTGTTCTTCAAAGTTACAAATATGACTTTGACCGAAGGCATCGCTAACCTCAACGCGAGCGTCACGGCTTCTCGTCGAGCGGGCAAACCGGGCGAGACAGAAAGCAAAACTATCACGGAAGCTGTGAGGCAAGAGGCGTGAGTTATGGCTGATATCGAAGTCGAAAATATTCTGCGGGAGATACGTGAACGCGTTTACGCCGAGCAGGAAGCAGCGAACGCCGATTGCTTGACCGATGTCGATGGCGGCGGAAGTTCGCGTGAAAACAGTCAGTTGGAATCAGCTGATCTGGCACGTCTTGAGTCCTATTTAACAACTACCGCGCGCGCCTGGGACCGTTTGCCACCACTCGTAAGCAATCGCAGGGGTGCGACGGCGCGCCTTGAATTGTGGCTCAAGCGTCATTTCAAACGAGCCACGCGCTGGTATGCCTGGGAGCAGATTAATTTCAATGCTGCGGTCCATCACGCCCTGGGCGATATCGTGCAGCTTCTGGCGGCGAACGAGAAAACAATCGAAAACCTCCGGGCAGAGAGCGCGAGCCGGCAGGCAGACCTGGAACAGACATTACGGTTAGAGTTCAACTCGCGACGCGCGATAATTGAGGCGATAGACGCGGAAGACGGTGCTATTAAAAGGGCAATTGAGGATCGAGTCGTAGTAGTTGACGACCGAATTGCAGCGATAGTCAACGAGCTGCGCGAAGTGACCACTCGCCTGCAGGAGGAGCAGCGCGTTTCTTACAAGCAACTCGCACTCGAAACAAGCGAGGCTGCCGTGCTTGAAGATCGCGCGCGACGCAAGACTGAGGCTATGCTGGAAGACTTTGCGCGCCGCGTGGAGGAATTGGAAGCCCGTAAATAGTGAATCGAAAATCGTAAATAGAAAAACAGCTACTCACTTACTGGACCCAGGGACAACCATTCTATTCACGATTTAAGACTCACGATTCACTTTGTTGAAATGCCTACGTCGAAAAACAACTTATACGACCGTGCCGGCATAGAGGACGTAGCCGAGTTTTATCGCACCAAGTTCGTTTCCGATGAGGTACTCGACGCACGCTATTTCAAGGCGCTCGATCGTTTCGATATTCGCTTCGCGCGGACGATGTGGATTTTCGACAACGTGCGCGAGCGCTCAGAGGTGCTTGAACTCGGCTGCGGCGCGGGCATGCTCGCCTTGTTGAAACGCAAGGGCGTGACACTTACGGGCGTCGATCTTTCAGCGGAATGCGCCATCGCGGCGCTGCGCAATGGATACGATGCGACCTTTAGCGCGCGTCTCTCCAGTTTGCCGTTTGCAGACGCCAGCTTCGACTATGTCGTTAGCCTTGATGTTATTGGCCATATCGAAGCTGAAGAAAAAGACGCGGTGCTCCGCGAAGTAAAACGCGTGCTGCGACCCGGTGGCGTCACTATGCACGGCATCGAGTGCACCGATCATTCCGCGCAGAAGAATTACGATGAAATGAGTGCGGCAGAGTTGCGCCGCTTCATTGAAATCGATGGGCACGTCGGTCTTGAGGAAGAACAAGAACAGGCGCTGAGGTTTCAAAAGTTCTTTTCACATGTCGCCTGGGAGCCGCGTTACGCGCTCACGCTCAGCAGCGAAGAGTTCTTGAAACAAGCTGACCGGTACGGTCTTGATTTTGAAGACGATTTTCTCGACTACCTGCGCGGGCTCTCCTTCAAAGAGCGGCGCGCTTTCGATATGGCGATGGGATACGTCTTTGCCAAGGTTTCTGATTTGAACATTCATCTGCCAAAGAGCGGCCTGTATGTGTTCGTTAAAGCGTCAGACGCGCCGCTCGGTCCTTTCTATAATGAACATCGGGACCGCCGTGCGCTCTTTTCGTCTACGGGCATTGGCGCCGAAGAGAACTTGCGCTGCCTCGATCGCAGGACGGACGTCGTGTTCGATGACGGCTGGTACGAGCCGAATCTGCTGCCGCCGATTGCCCGCTGGATGGGCCGGCGCGCGCGCGTCGTCTTCCCTGCTTCGGACGTTTCTGAAATACGAATGGACATCACCACGCACATGCCAGACCTGGGCGAACGTCCGCTCGCACTGGAATTGCTGCTGAACGGCTCAAGGGTCTGTGCCTTCTCGTTGTGGCGTTATGGGTGGTTAGAGTTACGCGTCTCTGTGCCGAAAGAATTGAGTGGTTCGCATTCAAAAGGCGCGTTTGAGCTTGAGATTCGCGCTGATCGCACCTGGCAACCACGACCAACATCAGACGAGACGCGCGATGACCGTGAGTTGTCCGTAGCCGTCTGCAACATACAAGTGAAGAGTGAACGCGAAACCGTGAAGGGTGAAAGGTGAAGAGTGAAAAGTCAGAAGGTGTGCTCGTTTATTCTTAATCTCTTCACTTTTCACTCTTCACCTTTCACTGTTTTTTTCACTCTGCAGTCTTCACTGCCTTCATGAACGTCCTAATCTGCACTACTCAGGTCCCTTTCACGACCGGCGGCGCGGAAGCGCACGTCGAGGGATTAAAGCGCGCGCTAATTCAGGCGGGCCATAACACTGAAGTGGTCGCGCTGCCCTTCAAGTGGTATCCGCCGGCTGAGATCATGCGCAGCGCGCTCGCCTGGCGATTGTTGGATCTGAGCGAAGCCAACGGTAAGCCGGTGGACCTGGTCATAGGTATGAAGTTTCCCGCTTATCTGGTCGCGCATCCGCGCAAGGTACTCTGGATCATGCACCAGTACCGCGCTGCGTATAATCTATGGAATACGCCTTTCGACGATCTCTCTGCCTACCCTGACGGAGCGCAGGTGCGCGAATGGATCCGCCAGGTTGACAATCGATTGATACCAGACGCCAAAAGAGTTTTTGCGAATTCGAAGACTGTGGCTGCCCGGCTGCGTCGTTACAACAACATCGAAAGCCAGCCGCTCTATCATCCGCCGCCGCTTGCTGAAACTTTGCGAGCGGGCGAACAGGGCGACTACATCTTCTATCCCAGCCGGCTCGAGCCGCAAAAGAGACAAGAGCTCTTGATCGAAGCGGCGCAATTTTTGCAAACTCCGGTTAAGTTAATTCTCGCGGGCGGATCGCAGGATCCAAAACATTACGAGAGTTTGATCAGGAAGTACCGGGTTGCTGATCGTGTTTGCCTGCGGGGCTTCCTCGACGAATCGGCAATGCTGGAGTTGTACGCCAACGCCCTCGGCATCTGCTACCTGCCCTTCGATGAGGACTACGGCTATGTCACGCTGGAGGGGATGCTTTCCGCAAAACCGGTAGTCGTGGCCAGCGATGGGGGCGGGGCCACGGAGTTTATCGAACACAAAAGCGAGGGTTTGGTTGTAGAACCTGAGCCGCGGGCAATTGCCGACGTGCTTGACTCGCTTTACGTTGATCGCGCGCGTGCGCAAGCAATGGGTGAGCGTGGCAAACAGAAGTTGAGAGCGATGAATCTCTCCTGGCAGACAGTGGTGGAGAATCTCATCAACGGCGCCGGGTGAATCTCCTTCTGGAGTGCGCTGACCTGACAGCGCTTTGGCCGGTCGCGACCTGTCGCGACCGAGTGTTCAAGTTGAGGGGAACACGGCGCCAGGCCGCCACGGACATAAGCGTGACAGGCC
>DATLBQ010000556.1:0-11907 GCA_035526805.1 Pyrinomonadaceae bacterium | reverse complement strand
GCGGCGGCGGGACGCCTTGCGCCCTTGTAACCACGCCGACGATGACCTATTCCACGGCGTCACCCGGTATGACAATTGGAGTTTTCGGCAAGGTTACCAACTGCTCCCCTTCAAAGGCGAGGTATACAGTTACAATGTCGTCGACATCAAGCTGCGGGGAGGAGACGATCATGGCCTCACCGCTGGTAACATTTAACGGGGGCGAGGGCAAGCTAATGTCAACGTCTTATGTGATTGCTCCTGATACTTGTCTTGGCGGTATGACGGTGAGTCTGAGTGTTTACAGTGGCACAACTCTGCTGGCTAGCGAGTCTACATTGCTAACGTTGCAATAGGCTCGAGCAGAATAGTTCAGAAGATACTGGCATGGGCTGGTTTTAGGCGACTACAGCGGCACGCTGGCTTTGGCTAAGACAATTCACCAGGGAGAACAACCTAAAGAGAACAATCTCATTGGGGTTCAATGAAGAGGGCCGTTCTTGTTTGTAGAGAACGGCCCTTTTGTTATGGTCCTCCGCCTAAAGCTTATCGATTTCCACCCTCAATTAACCATCGAGCCGTTCTAAAATTGCAGGATTACCTCAGACAGCACCAGTTGTGAAATGCGGGAGTGGGTTTAACATTAAGCCATGTCTCTAAACTACTTTTGCTTCCACCTATAGACTCGCAATGACGCTGCCGAATTGACCACGCGGAAGTGACGAGAAAATTGTCGCGCAAGTTTTGCAATATTTCGGAATTGTAACGAAATTATCACTTGCCCATTGCGTTGGACATCATCTAAGATGTGCCGCTTTTGAAACTGGGGCCCTGGTTCGGCAAGGAAGAAGAGATTGAGTTGTCCGAAACCAGAAGTTAAAGAGCAGCACCCGACAGGTTAGGGGAAGAGGTGGTTCTCAAGCAAGCATGCCCTCCGCTTGGGATAAACCTTTACACCTCAATAAATCACAATACGAGCGTTATCACTTCGGCGGGCGAAGTACGCCTTACGCGAGAGAATAGCTTACGCACCGGAGCAGGAAAATTAGTGCCCACTGCTGTGTGGGGACAAACAAGAATAATTAAGGAGAAAGAGATTGATGAGAAATTACTTGATCAAGAGCCTGTTTGCTATCCTCTGCCTGGCGCTGGTGGCAATTCCGTTATCTGCACAAAAAGGTAAACCCGGCGGCGGCGGGGGTGGCGGGGGTGGAGGTTCTACCTCTGGGTGCGCCCTTGTAACCACGCCGACGATGACTTATTCGACGGCCTCACCCGGTATGACGATTGGAGTTTTCGGCAGGGTTACCAACTGCTCCACTTCAAAGACGAGGTACACTGTCACAATCTCGTCGACATCAAGCTGCGGGGAGGAGACGATCATAGCCTCACCGCTGGTAACATTTAACGGGGGCGAAGGCAAGTTAATCTCAACGTCTTATGTGATTGCCCCTGATACTTGTCTTGGCGGTATGACGGTGAGTCTGAGCGTCTACAGTGGCACCACGCTGCTGTCAAGCGCGTCTACACCGCTAACACTACAATAGGCCTCGCTACGTTTGCGCAAGAAGTTTCGAGGGAATCATAAAAGGGATGCGTATTCTTAGGCTGAGTATCTAATATAAAGGCCGTTCTCGTTTCGAGAGAACGGCCCTTTCGTTATCTGCTCCAGGGTGAAATCCACGGTTTAACTTCACACCTGAAGCGCCAGGTTTTCGTTTAGGAGGATGGCAGCGGCGCCGTGTGGCGCCGCTGCTGTTTAAGGTAGCTGATGTTTCCTGCGCAGAGCCTGCGCGTTATTCATCAACTCACTCGGTTAAGGAGCGTCGTCGCTATCAGAACAGAGGCCTATGGTACGAGTCGCACTGTCTGTACAGGTTCCGTTACTGATCGTCAACGTGTAGTTGCCTACTCCGGTTATGGCCGTCGTAGTCGAAGTGCCAGAACCAGCCCCAGACCAGGCGAAGGTGCCTCCGGAGTTGTTAGCGTCACTGCCTGTCAAGAAGGTACTCCCATCGGGACAGACAAGGACACTGATCCTCGCATCCGGGTTTTCGAGCACTGTTACAGTTGCACTGGCCGTGGCATTCTTGGGACCACCGCTATTCCAAGTCATGGTAACCGTGTTTGTATGCTCACCTACGGTCAGAGTCCGGGTACACTCGAAGGTTCGAGTAGCTCCGCCCGCGACAGTGATTGGGCTTCCCGGACCGGCGCCCGTCCCGCCGTTTGTTGTTTCAATACAGGTACCGCCAGCCGGACCAGCCGGATCAAAGGCCGTCCCACCTGCGTTGTCATCTGAGAGAGTGACGGAGACCGAATCCGACCCAGCAGGATTAGTGACAGTGTACGTGTAGACGGCATCAGTCCCATCGCAGATCGGGCTATCTGCTGTCTTTGTGATCTCGGGAGCTGGGCAGGTGTTAAATCTGCCACCCGCGAAATCCTTGAGCTGAGAGCTCGTTTCAAACGAGGACCGGGTCTCGATCAGGAAGCTCGAGAAGCACGCACCCGCCAAAGCAGGAAATGCGTCAAGGTTTATGCCGCCCTCGAAGAAGGCCTGGGCGGGCATAGTGGTCCCGCCGCTACTGTTCGTGTAAGTCCAGCAAAATCCCTGGCTGGCAGCTGTCAGTGCAACGGAATTCGTAGTAGAGAAAGTGGAGCCCGGGGGCGCGGTGTTGGTGATGTTGCAAAGGTTGGTGCCTTCGAGAGACTCGCCGAGTGCAGTGCATTGATTGGCGTTAGTAATCCACTTAAACACCTTGGCCGCCGTCGACGCGCCGCCGCTGTCGAACTCGTTTAGGATCAAGACGTCGCCGGCCTGGTGGGCACCTGAAAACCCTGCGGTTGGTGTGCCTATCGGCTCGACATCCTGCTGAAAGAACCAGACGCCGATAAACGCGGAACCCTGGACAGCAATACGCTCAGCACCGAATACAAGAGTATTTGGGGCATACTTGGCCGCGTAGCTGTTGAGGATCTCATCCTTGTTAGGCGCAGGACCATTCTTCCATTTCCAGTCGCCGATAGGATGATCATCCTTGGAGCCGCCACCGGTGAAGACGGTTTGGCTTATGCCGTCGACTACGACGCCCGTGTGGGCAACGGAACTCCCGCCGTCGCTGGCGGCCAAAGGACAATTGACATTTCCCCAGTCATCCTTGGTGCCGTCTTGTTTGATGTTTCCATCCAGCTCGAAGTCATCGTCGACGGCTACAGGCACTGGGATCAAAGGCGCTGACAGGTTCAGCGCCGCTGTTGAAACAGCCGAGGCCGTTGTCGTCGGTAGTGCGGCGCTCTTTTTAGCGCTCGCTAAGCGGGTAGATGTGGCGGCCCATGTTCCGACGAACACGAGGGCCAACACGCATGTGCCCAAAATAAATTTCGCAAAATTAGGTTTTCTAGTCATTGGGAGTAACTCCTTCTTGAAGTGGTTTGTAGACCTTCACGCGAGTGGTGCGGTGGGAGGGCTGCATAGGAAATGCAGCTTAGTAAGAATCCCACCCTACTTTGAGCAGCCATGCGCTGCTGCCTTCTAAGGCAAGGCAACGCGGCCCCATCCAGAATGGATGGGACCAGCAGAAGGCCGGGGCGAAGAAAGATAAATCCAGAAATCACGTCGATTCCTGTCAGTTAAAGGGGAGTTGCCGCTTACCCCTGTAACCGCACGGCGTGACTTCGGTTTTGAACCGTATTGGATTAAACCGACTCGACCGAGGAAGCATAATGGGGGCGAACTCCTCAACTAGGTGTTGAGCCGCCACCGCACTCTGCGTTAAGATGCAGGTTGCTAGACGATGCATCTTTCCCGCCGAGTGCGGTGGAAGCCGTGTTGTTAAGTAGCCCCGTTACCACACGCTAGTGGTAACGGGGTTTTTAGTATCCAACTGGATTCAGATGCGTCAACCTTTCTTCTCCAGGTCCTTCTGGTGGAGCTTAATTTTGAAAAGGCCGACAGGATTAGGCCAAGGCCTTGTCTCAGCCTTGGCGTTTTACTCACCTACGCACGAGCTGATTAGTTTGACTCTGTCTACCCGGGAGCGAGGTCCGCGTCGTAGACAGTGAAAGATCATAAGTAAGTTTGGCCGACAGGTTAACGTCAGTTGACAATTAATGTCAATTGGATTTCTCGCGCAAGCCGTCTTGCAAGAGGTCCATATAATCCCATTCCGCGAAAACTTACCTTCCGGACGCACATAAGGCTATTTAGAGCGTCTGGGGATCTAAGGCAATCGGCATTTCCGAATCTTGTAGGGATGATAAGTCATGTGGCGAATCATTGCATCGAGGCTCGCTGCCTTCCTTCGCGGCAGGATTCCTCGACTTTTTGGTCCGTTCAATGGCAGAAGATTGCTACCTTGGAAAGCGGAAGGCACCTCTGGAGAAGGATGAAGGAACAACCCCAGTCCTGACCGGCTTTGCACAAAAAGTCATAAACGCGATAACACGTCAGCAAAATCGGGAACTCTCGATCCGAGTATGAATTTGCCTACTATGTCTATTTGCATTGTGGGTCGGCGAATACAGCGCGACCGGGTTGGACTTGCACAACATCTCCATTTCATGGATCGACGAGAACGCTAGCTATATGACGGTCGCTTTGCACACCGGGTCGCTACTGCGTTTGCCACGGGCAGCTTCGGCAACACAAGTGCTCCGCAGGATATTGCTCTGACCATTCAAAACCAGCTCGTCTCACAACACTGGACGGCCCTATGCGTCCGTTCCCCTAGAGCACTCCTTCCTGCCCCAACTTGACTTGGAACCGCAATGACATTGCAACCAAGACCGGTGCTCAACACTGTTAGCATCTGTTTGTCCCCCTTTTCCTCACCACTGTGACTGAAATATCTGAGCGATACCACAGGCATCGGGCCTGTCGCGGCATTGTGTAGCTTTGTGTGCAGATACGATTCGGAATCTGGGCTTTTCTTTCGTCGCGCACCTTATGCGGACTGGAGAGACTCACTTACATCAATTGGCTCACAAGTAAATTTAAGGAGAAGACATGGTGAAGCGATATTTCACAACTGTCTGCGCCATGGGGACGCTCGTTTTGCTGGCAATCACGCCGTTTGTTCCCAGGAGTAGCGTTCAGGCACAACGCCAGAATCAAGATCAAGACGCTGTGATTGGAACCCAGTCTGCGCCAGAGAACGCGGAACTGAGGGACCTACACAGGCGCCCGGGCCACCTTTTAGTGCGTTTTAAGGCGAACGCGAGCCCCTCAGAGGTGACAAGTCTCACGGCCAACCGCACGGTAAGTGAGAACGCGGCGCTTCGGATAACGCACCTGAAGGTTTTGCCTGAAGAGGAACTGGCTGTTTTTGAGCAACTCAAGAGAAATTCCGCCGTAGAGTTTGTTGAGTTCGATAGCGTCGTGACAACGCAGTTTATTCCCAATGACACTTACTATGCGACACAGTACCCATCATCGCACTACGGCAACATCGCGCAGTGGGGTCCGCAAGCCGTCTCGGCACCGGCCGCCTGGGATATTACTCAAGGAGACCCTTCCGCCGTAATTGCGATCGTAGATACCGGGGTAGACGCTGCTCACCCAGATCTCGCTGCGAAGATCGTTGGGGAGTATAGTTTTACCGGCAAAGTGAAGGACGGCTTTGGCCACGGTACACACTGTGCCGGCATCGCGGCTGCTGTCACCAACGACAGCGTCGGCGTCGCCGGCATGTGCCCGAACTGCAAAATCCTGTCAGTCAAGGTGCTCGATGATACCGGCAGTGGCTACATGTCCGACGTGGCCTCCGGCATTGTTTACGCCGCCGACCATGGGGCGGAAGTTATCAGCCTGTCACTGGGCGGGTCAGGTCGTAGTGAAACGCTTCGCGCCGCGCTCGATTACGCGGTCAATCATAATGCGTTACCGGTGTGTGCGATGGGCAATTCCGGCACAACGTCGGCGCTTGAACCCGCCTATTGGGGTAGTTGTCTCAGCGTTGTTGCTGCCGATAGTAATGGCAACAAAGCTTCCTTCTCTACCTACGGAGTCAGAGCAGATGTATCAGCCCCTGGTGTGGGAATACTGTCAACCATGCCGACTTATTCCACGTATCTTAGCACCCACGGTTACAAGCCTAATTACGATGCGCTGAGTGGAACGTCAATGGCGACCCCGATGGTTGCAGGCCTTGCTGGATTGGTGCGCTCACGTAACCCTGGCCTTACGCCCACCCAGACCAAGGGCATAATCATGGCAACGGCTGGCGACGGGAAGAGTTGGAGCCCCGAGTTGGGCTTTGGCTTGGTCAATGCGCGTCTCGCGGTCCAGGCCGCCCTTCATACCGACTTTACTCCACCAACCGTCAACCTCATCTCTCCAGCGCCAGGCGCAACAGTATCAAAGCTCGTTACAGTACAAACGGCACCCACGGACAATACGCTCGTGCATCACATCGACTTCATACGAGATGGCACTCGTTTTATCGCGCCCTTAGTTGGCGTCACAACCACGAGTGGCAGCGGGAAGAATGCTGTCACCACGCAGCCCTGGACAAGGTCCTGGTCCTCGACCCTGGTGTTTAATGGTCTGGTGAATATCACTGCGTTTGCCGTGGATAGCTTCGGCAATGCGAGTGCTCCACAGAATATTGCTCTCACTGTTCAAAACCAGCTCGTCTCACAAAACTCGACGGTACATGTTTGCTTCCCAAGCACTCCGTCGTGTCCCAATGTTAGTCCATGGGTTCCAGTAACGACCCCTGTTGTGACTGAGGCCGCAACGCACGTACAAGGGACGGTGACATATTTACAAAGCTGTCGCTCTCCGACCGTCTGGGTTCAAGTTACAAACGGCAAAGCCACCTATTATTGTGGGACAGATGGCACCACTGTTGACTGCTTTCCTTCGACAACCATGCTTCCGCCAACGAGCGGGAGAAGTGGCTCCTTGTCATCCAATTACATCGGAGGGCAAATCAATTGTTCCGGCACAAAGCAGAGCAGTGGCGCAGAAGCGGATATCAACATCACGCTTACTTATCCGCAATGATCGGGATTAAGGAAAAACCACTCGCAAGATAATTAGTCTCACGAGTGGTTCTGAAGTTTGCACCTGGAATTAGATGCTGTGTGGCTGCAATCTGGCCGGGCCAGTGCAGGTCGCGAAGCTTACGGACACGAGACTGCGGCAGTAACGGCAGCAGTTGCACCAGAGTCCAGGTCCGATATGCTTACGTCTGTGAATGAAACGTCTGTCGGGCCAACCAATGCCTGACCTGAAGGGCAACTGAAATCCCCCGGCCCTGGAGGAGAGAGCGTTAATGTCCCTATGATGTTACCGTTCTTGGCAGCCGAAAACTCTCCCGAAGCAACAACCGGTCCTCCGACTGTTTCCTTGTTTCCGGCGGCCGGGTTGTGTCCGCCCTTATTGAAGCACTGGTAGGTGGCGGTGCCTTGACCGTTGAGCACAATAGTTTCAACAGAACCGGATTCCAGCCCTGCCTCTTTGAACTTTACTTCAAGGCTGCTTGAGCTGGTACACGCTGCAGTGGTAAAGCTGTTGATGAAGTGACCATTACCTGCCCACACCACCAAAGTCGATATGCTGGCCACAGCCAGCAGTGCTAAGAGAGTAATTGGTGTTCGTTTCATTTCTTTCTCCTTCTTTTCGCAGGCTTGCTGCGACGTTATTCGCAGCCTCGCTGCGGTGGGGCATGAAGGTTGACGTCGCTCCTCGGTACCGCACGTCTGTTGGGCCGTGAACTGGGCTGGCTTACAACAATCTGACGAAGGAAAATTTGGGGCGACTCCTCATGTCTCTGGTTTCGGGTGTTGAGCAGCCACCACACTCTGCGATAAGATGCGGGTTGCTAGGCGATGCATCTTTCCCGCCAAAGTGCGGTGGAAGCTGTGTTGTTAAGAGCCCCCGTTACCACACGCCAGTGGTAACGGGGTTTTTAGTATCCAATTGGATTCAGATGCGCCAACGTTTTCGATCTCCAGTTCCTTATGGTGGAACTTAATTTTGAAAGGGCTGACAGAATTAGGCCAAGGCGCTTTCTCAACCTTAGCCTTTTACTCACCTACGCACCGAGCTGATTAGTTGACTCTGTCTACCTGGGAGCGAGGTCCCTTGAGGCAGACAGCGTATGATCACAAACGAAAGGTCCAAGTCAGGTGACTGATCATAAGTAAGTTTGGCCGTCAGATTAACGCCGTTGACAATTAATGTCAATTGGATTTCCCCGAATATTCCAGTTGCTCTGCTCATACTCCTTCAGCCGCCACCTCACACTTGAGACTCTTGTTTGTTAGCCGAGCATCTTTACTGCGCGGGCGTGATGCAAGTCACCTTGCAAGCGGTCCATATCCCACGCCACGCAGTTTGATCTCATTGTTACCGATACAACTACTATGATCGAGACCGGTTGATTAAAACTTCAGATATTGAAAACATTGGACATCCGGCTCTCGCTAAACTGGTTTAGACGCTCGCTGTTCTTTCGCGTGTGTTCGTGCGTCTTTAGCACCTGCGGGAAGGTCTGGGGGAAAACCGACCTTCGGGATGCGCATAAAGGTCGTAGAGAATCTATCGCGTGGAATGCAAGGCAATCGGCGTTTCCGAATCTTGTAGCGGGATGATAAGTCATGTGGCGAATCATTGCATCGAGGCTCGCTGCCTTCCTTCGCGGCAGGATTCCTCGACTTTTTGGTCCGTTCAGTGGCAGAAGATTGCTACCTGGAGCGGAAGGCACTTCGCTCAAACGGCAGCGGAACAACCCCTGGATACTGCACACTTAGCCCCGATTGACACATGTTGAAGCAGAGGCAAGAATGTAAAGTCACAACTCCGGAGAAGCGGAAGCACACTGTGTTGCTAACAAAACGCACTCAACGCACAAGCCGTATTCGATAACAATCATGCTGCGCGATTTCTTTGAAGTAGTGGAGCTGGGAACGCCCGAAGAGCGATTGCTGGCCTCCATCAAGTGGGATCGCTTGCCGCGGCATGTTGCGATCATTATGGACGGCAATGGTCGTTGGGCCGCGCAACGAAGCCAGCCGCGCATCGCCGGCCATCGTGCGGGTGTAGAGGCAGTTCGCGCCGCTGTTGACACGGGCGCGCGCCTGGGCCTCGGGGCCTTAACGCTGTACGCATTTTCCACGGAAAACTGGAAGCGGCCGCGCTATGAGATTGACGCACTGATGCGCATGTTGCGTCGGTACCTGCGTCTGGAGCTGGACGAGATCGACAAACAGAACATTCGCTTTCAAACCATAGGCCGCACCGGCGCGCTCGCGAAGAATGTCCGCAGCGAAATCGATCGCGCGACAGCACGAACCGCTAAAAACACAGGGATGATCCTGACAGTGGCGCTCAATTATGGTGGACGTGCCGAGATCGTCGATGCCTGCCGCGCGGCCGTGCGCCGTCTGCTTGATGAAGGAAGCGCCCCCGATGAATTAACAGAGGAGCGTATCGCAAACGAGCTTTACACACGCACGATGCCCGACCTTGATCTGCTGGTTCGCACCAGCGGAGAGTTACGTATTTCCAACTTCCTGCTCTGGCAGGCAGCCTACAGCGAGATTTATGTGACGGAAACTTTATGGCCGGATTTTCGTCGTGTTCACCTGCTTGAAGCGGTGGTGGATTATCAGCACCGCGATCGTCGTTTTGGTGGCTTGAAACTCGTGGCGAATGCTAAGTGAGAAATAGGTCTTTGGTCTACGGGCTTTGGTCTTTGTACTTTTTGGAGTGCGCTGACCTGTCAGCGCTTTAGGCCGGCTGCGACCGTCGCAGCCAGTAGAGGTCCAAAACAAGCGTGTTGCGATAGATCAAAGTGGCGACAGCTCGCCACGGAAGACAGCGCTGAGAGGTCAGCGCACTCCAAAAAGAATGTCCAGACTAATCACCGCTGTTATCGCGCTGCCGATCTTAATTGCGTCTATTCTCGTTTCATGGTTGCAGCCGTTGTTTTCAGCGCTCGCCGCTGCGGCGTTTATCTTCGGGCTCTACGAGTTTTACGTGCTGGCCCGAAAGAAGGACATGAAGCCAGATGTAGCCGCCGGTTTCCTTGGCGGCGCCGCGCTCTTCACGATCTTCTATTTCGCAACTCCCGACCGGTTGCAGCCGCGGCTCGATGTTCAAACGATCTTACTAACGTTGATTGTATTGACCGTCGGCACGTTGGTAGCCGCCATGCTGCGCGGCGCGCCGTTTGACAAGATAATCGCAGCTTCTGGAGCGACTATTCTGGGCGTGCTTTATGTCGTTTTTCTGG
Organism: Pyrinomonadaceae bacterium; assembly: GCA_035526805.1. GTDB lineage: Bacteria > Acidobacteriota > Blastocatellia > Pyrinomonadales > Pyrinomonadaceae > PSRF01. The sequence continues at coordinate 1,684 of DATLBQ010000556.1, read as the reverse complement.
GTGGTCATCTCGTCGCCGTGCGTAATGGTTTTGAACAAACACTCTCGGCCCACTTGTTGTCGTTTTTCTTTCTCGTGCTCATGGGCGCAGACACCGGCGCTTATTACGTGGGCCGTGCAATCGGCAAACACAAACTCGCGCCGCAGATCAGTCCGGGAAAAACTTGGGAGGGAGTAGTAGGCGGAGTCGTAATCGCGCTGGTCCTGGCGACAGTGGCACACTTCTGGTTCTTCAGAGAATTGCCATTGAAATGGGCATTGCCACTTGCCGTCGTCATGATAGTTCTCGGCATTCTGGGAGACCTGACTGAGAGCGCGTTAAAACGCGGCGCCGGCGCGAAGGACACGGCCAAAATATTGCCCGGACACGGTGGCGCACTCGATCGGTTGGATAGCTTGCTCTTCAATGCGCCGCTCATCTACTATTTTGCTCACTTCTATTTCAGCGTGCGTCTGCCTTAAAAATGACTACGAAAAAAATAGTTGTCATTGTTGCCTCTATCGTGATCGTTCTGGGTTTCATAGTAGTACTTTTCGTCGGCGGAATTATCGGCGCTGTGTTTTACGGCATCAGCAACAGCGACGCCGCACTTGTCGCGAAGGATTTCTTGAGTAACAACGAACGACTCAAACAGGACATTGGAGAAGTCAAAGACTTCGGCAAGTTTGTCACCGGCAACATCAACTTGAATAACGGCGCCGGTAATGCTGAACTAAATCTGAAAGTTATCGGTGAACGAAAGCAAGTAAATGCGGCCGTCGAACTCGCCTATCGCAGCGGACATCAATGGCGCGTCACCGCCGCCTCATATAAAAACGAAGCCGGAGAGACTATCGACTTACTCAACCCGTACGAATCTCGAAAGTTCGTAGTGCCCAATTGGGTTTTTGTAATGCAAACTTTAGTTTGCGAGCGCGTTGAACGCCATTCACCATCGCAAACTAACAGTTTGCTTTACAAATTGAGACGCGAACGAAAGTTCGTCTTGAAGCTCGCTGCCTGATATGACTTTGAATTCAAAACCAACCGGCGTTGCGATACTCGGGTCCACCGGCTCGATTGGCTGCAATACTCTGCGGGTCATCGAATCGCTGGGCGGGGAACATTTTCGCGTAGTGGCGTTGGGCGCGGGCCACAACGTGGAAGTACTCGCCGATCAGGTCGCGGCACACTTGCCTGAGCTTGTCTCAGTTGAAACTGAAGAGGCCGCACATGATTTGCGCGCCAAACTCTTCGAACGCGACGTTGATCTGCCGCGAATCATTGTTGGCGAGGCCGGCCTAATTGAGGTGGCCACTCATGCGCAGGCAAAGTGCGTAGTCTCCGCCACGGTGGGCGCCGTAGGTTTTGTGCCAACTCTGCGCGCGCTGGAAGCCGGCAAGCGAGTGGCGCTCGCCAATAAAGAGACGTTGGTGATGGCCGGTGAGCTGATGACCCAGGCCGCGAGCAAATCTGGCGCTGAGTTATTGCCGGTTGATTCGGAGCACAATGCGCTGCACCAGTGTTTACGCGGGGAAAAGCGTTCCGAAGTCCGCCGGATCATTCTTACCGCTTCCGGCGGACCTTTTCGCACAAAGACCAAACAGGAAATCGAACGCGCGACGCGCGCCGAAGCCTTGAATCATCCGAAATGGAAAATGGGCGACAAAATCACAATCGACAGCGCGACCTTGATGAATAAAGG
>DATLBQ010000555.1:0-14218 GCA_035526805.1 Pyrinomonadaceae bacterium | reverse complement strand
AGTCCAAAGTCCAAAGTCCAAGGTCCAACGTCCGGACATTGGACCTTGGACCGTGGACGTTGGACGTACTCATCCGCCGGTGATGTCGCGGCTGGAAAACGTGCGAGCTTTTGGCGCGGCATTCGTCAGTGAAACATACTGCATCCTGAGATCGGCGAGCAGCCCTTCAAGAATTTGTTGCTCCTGCGGCAGCAGATTGCCACGCGTCTTTTGTTGCAGCATGCCGAGCACATCAATCCAGTGTTTGCCGAGTTCCAGATCGACTTCGCGCTTGCCGGTCACCGGATGCTCCATCATACCCAGAGACGAGGCAGCGTTAGAGGCGATCGACATCATGAAGCTGGCAAAACTTGCCGGATCCTCCGCGCCGGGCAGATCAGCCTCAGCAGCTGAACCAGCGCTGCTCCTGGCGGAGTCCTCGGTTGCCCCTGTCTTTGGCGTCTCCTCGACAACTTTCGTTTCGTCCCGCTTGGCGGTAGCACTATCCGCCAGGGCCGAACGTTCAGCCGCTGAACTAGTCGCGGCCACAGGCTCTTCCTTAGCAGGCGTTGGTTCCGGCTTCTCCTCTTCCGGCACGTCGCGCGGAGTGCCGTCCGGGTTGAAGAGTCGCCGGTCAGTTACTTTATAGCTGGTTTGTTCCTCGCTCATTTCCCCCGCCTATTCCTGGACGCACACGTGCAGCCGGTTAGCGTCAAATATTTAGACTTTGCGATGGAAATGATGGTAGCACTGGGATGTGATGCCCGCAACGACGGTCTAAGAAGTTTCTAGTTCCAAGTTCCAAGTTTCAAGTTCAGAAGAATACAGATGTTAGTCGCAAAGGTTCAGCTGTGAGTTTGTTGTGTGGAATGTTTGCAGTCTAAACTCAAGATAGGAAACACAAACTTGGAACCTGAAACTTGAAACTCGAAACTGCTTATGGCCGCTAACTTTCAGGATCTTGTGCAACTGATGCAGAAGCTGCGCTCGCCGGACGGGTGTCCGTGGGATCGCGAACAAACTTACGCCAGCCTCGCGCCGATGCTTTTGGAAGAAGCCTATGAAGCGTTCGAAGCAGTTGAGGATGCGCGCGAAGGCAAACCGAGCGAACTACGCGACGAGCTCGGCGATTTGCTATTCCAGATCGTGTTCTATGCGCAAGTGGCGAAAGAACAGGGCGACTTTTCCATCACTGATGTGACCAACGCCATTTACGAGAAGATGGTGCGCCGGCACCCACATGTCTTCGCTGACACCGACGCCGCCGACACAGCGGCCGTCCTACGCAACTGGGAAGCGATGAAGCAGGAGGAGCGGCGTGCTGCTGGCAAGATCGGGCGAGATGAGTCTCTGCTGGACGGAGTTTCGGCGAAAGCACCGGCGCTAATGGAGGCCTATCAACTTTCAACCAAAGCCGCTCGGGTTGGATTCGACTGGGAAAAACTGGAGGACATCTTCGCTAAACTCGATGAAGAAATCGGCGAACTTCGTGTGGCTATTCAAACTCATGCGTCATCAAATACTGAGGCCGATCATACCCGCGTAAGAGAAGAGCTCGGTGATTTATTGTTTGCGTTGACGAACATCGCCCGACATTTAAGAGTTGAGCCAGAAGCCGCTTTGAAACTGACGAACCGCAAGTTTCGCCGGCGCTTCAGCTTTATTGAACGAAAACTGCGAGAGCGCGGACAAGCGTTTGAAACCACGACGCTTGAAGATATGGAGACGCTTTGGCAGGAAGCAAAAAAAAGCGAACAGTAATCTTAGTGATTACAATAACGCAAGAGAAAGGCCCGCTCAAACGCGGGCCTTTGAACTAGCAACTATGCGACCAGTTAGTCACTCAGTTGAATCGAGCGGAAAATGTTGCTAAACGCTGATTGGTAGCTGCCTGACTCGTTACTCGGCGCAACGGCAATCATGTAAAACAGCTGGCCATTCCGCAGTTGCGTTGTTACGACCGTAATCACCTCAGCCCGACCTGTGGCCTCGTTAACGTTGGTTAGGCTCGTAGTCAATCCCGTTCGTCCACCAACGCTGGTGCGTTGAAAGCCGGTGCGTTGACGTAGATTTCCATTGCCGGCGCCCAGACTGTTCAAAAACTCAGTCGTCGCCTGCTGCAGGTTGCGGCTCTGCGTTTGTGCCACGCCAAGGTTTACGCCGTGCGTATATACAACCTGGTTCTGGTACTGGCCGTAAGCGCCTTCGGGTGCAAACCAAACCGAGTCAGTGCCACCTAGTTCGCGCCAGTTGCTCGGCACACTTACGCGGCCAAGCCCGCCCAGTGTGGCGTAAGTCTGGTATCGCGTTGAAGGGTAACTGACGCGCCCGCTCGGCGGATTGTTGGGATAGTTCCCCGTATTCTCGCCGGTCGGATAGCGATTACCAGTGCGTGCAATCTCAGCCATTGTTGGTGCGGTACCCATGCCTCGCAGTCTCGCCTGAATTCTTTCAAAGTCGCGAGTATCGCGGACGGGGTTGTCAACTCTTAGGTACTGAGCCTCCTGATTAATTCGCGCGTAGCGGTTTGCTGGACTCGGATGGCTGCTCAAGAAGCTCCCGCTGCTGCCACCACTTTGCCGCTCAATCGTCTGAAACATGTTGGCCAGATCGCGCGGATCGTAGCCGGCTCGCGCCATTATTTGCGCACCGAGAATGTCAGCTTCGGTTTCATATTCGCGGCTAAACTTCAGGAAGTAGACGCCTACGCCCTGTCCCGCAATTTGAGCCGCAGCTCCGGGAACGCCGCCGATGATTTGCCCGCCGATGCCAAGGATGCCCGCGAGCAATCCATATTTCTGGGCCTTCGAGGCTTGTGCCGTGCCATGTCGCAGCGCCACGTGGCTTAACTCGTGGGCCATGACGCCCGCCATTTCTCCTTCCGTACGTGCGGCCTGGATCATCCCGCGGTTCACATACATTGGTCCACCCGGTAATGCAAAAGCATTAATATCGCGAGCGTTCACGATCTTGAAATAGTATTGGAACTCCGAATGCTGAAACTCTGACGGGATATTATTCACTAATCTTTGTCCGACGCGCGAAACATAACTCGTGGCTTCGGGGTCGTTTAAGATGGGCATCTGCTGTTCGACTTCATTCGCTGCCTGCCTGCCGACTTTTACATCGTCGGTGACTTTATACTTGTTGCTGTGATATTTAATCTGCGTCTGTGACCAGACTGAAACAGGCATCGCAAAGATCGCGACTACCGTAAACCACGTCCTCACTCGCTGTATTCCGTTTGAAGTTTTGTTATTCATCTTTATCCTCCGTACCCACGCTAAACCCTCTTCAAAATCCAGGATGTGGAAAGTTAACTTAGCAGTTATTCTTTACTGCTTGTTTCATCCTCTCTGAATTTTTTTGTCTCACCGTATGCGCGCTGTTTGGGGAAGAGTGCAACTGCGTTGGTTCGCGTTTGATGAGCTGCTTGAGAGCTGCGTTTGCCGTGTTTCTGTTGCCTAACCATTACGAACCGCACGATGAAGCTGAACCAAAACGCAACATCACGCCCGTCCTTAAGGACGATTTCAGTTCGAACATTCTGCAACTCAGCTATTTGGCAAACCTCCGCACTGGGCACTGCAAGGTCAGTGCCAATGCTGCTTAGGATTTGAACCGCGGTTCGACACGTTCATTGAACCACTGCGACAGCTCGGTAAGGGGAGCAATGTGATGAGGCCGTCCCTTCCAGACTCGTACCATCGAGATAATAAGAAAAACGGTACTGCCCGCCCCAAAGAGCGACCCGCCAATTGAGCTGTCAGTAATCGCTCCAACCAGTGTAAATAACGTCTGCACTATTACGATCGCGAGGTGTAGAGCCAAACCCTGGGCCGCATGAAAACGCACACGCTGTTCTTTCCGTGGCACTATAAACAACTCGATCAGCGATACCACAACGCCTATGTAGAACGGCGCGTAAGGTAAAATCATCGCCCACTTTTCAGGCAAGCCGATACCGGCAACAGCTCTGCGCGTGGGTCTCTGATTGGGAGACGGATATGGTGTGGGTAATGGTTGATAAGGTGCAGGTTGCGAATAAGTGGGCGGCACGAAAACCGAAGGATAGGCTGAATCCGAAGGTATATCGTAGCGTCGCGTCGGAGCCTCCGAATAGACGTTGCGGCGCGCGTCTTCATTCGCCGATGATCCGACTTCGCGCGTGGCGCCCTTCACTTCCTGAGTCTGGGGGCTGCTCTCGCTGTCACCCCAAATCTCTTCAGTATTCTTAACGTAGTCAGGATCCAGTGGATTAGTGTCGTATTTGCTCTTCTTCGGCTCCATCAACAGGTCCTACGATTGGTTTGCTTCAATGGTTCAATCTTACTCGTCTGCAATTACATACTCAACCTCTTCCCAACGTTGCTCTCGCTCGAAAACACTGAAAGCACGCACGATTGGCTGTGGGCCAGCCAGACCGACGATGAAATAGATGGCCTGCGGATAATACGCGAGTCGAACATCAGTTTCGGACGGGGTTGGTTCAGCAGAACGCGGGTGCGAATGATAAATGGCAAGCAATTCTTCACCGCGCTCGCGCATCTGGCGCTGAGCGGCGAACAGATCTTCAGGCGCGGCTTCATATGAGACGTTCCTGTTGGCAGCAACATTGCGCAGAGAATAGACGCTCTTTGCGCGGCCGTCTTCGGTGCCGCCGATCAAGCCACAACACTCGGCAGGGTCAGCTTCGCGCGCATAGGCAAAAATTCTTTCCAATTGGGAAAGAGTAAGAGTGGTCATTGGGCTTGGGGTGGCTGATGAGGTCAGTACCACCGACTCATTCCTTAACAACTTTCAGATGCAATTCATCGAGCTGCTTTGCATCCACTTCGCCGGGCGCATCGATCATCAGGTCGGTCGCCGAAGCGGTTTTCGGGAATGCCATTACGTCTCGAATGTTTTCTGTGGGCACCAGCACCATCAACAATCGCTCAATACCGGGTGCGATGCCGCCGTGCGGCGGAGTACCAAACTCCAGCGCATCAAGAAAGAATCCAAAACGCGAACGTGCCTCCTCAGTTGTCATACCCAGGGCTTTGAACACCAGCCGCTGTACATCCCGCCGGTGAATACGAATCGAGCCGCTCGCCAGCTCAACTCCATTAATGACGGGGTCGTACGCTTTTGTCCGCAGCTTTCCGAGTAGCGCAGTTTCACCGGCCTCAACTGCGCGCTCGAGCAGCGGCAGATCTTCATCCAGTGGCGAAGTGAACGGATGATGCATCGCATAGTAACGGTCGTCATCTTCGTGATACTCAAACATCGGAAACTCGGTCACCCACAACGGCGCGTAGACATTAGGCGCGATAAACTTCTCACGTCGCGCTATTTCGTTTCGCAGCGCACCTAAACTTGCAGCCACTGTCTTTGTTTTCCCGGCCACGATTAAGACGGCATCGCCCTTCTTCGCCTCGACGGCAGATGCCAGCCGATTGACAGTCTGTTCGCCCAGCGCCTTCAGCAAGGATGATGTCAGTTCATCGCCGAGTTTTATCCAGGCCAGTCCGGTAGCTCCGTAGCGCTTGGCAAATTCCTGCAAGTCGTCGAGGTTTTTTCGTGAAAGGCCTGCACCGCCCTCGACTACAATGCCTTTCACTTCGCCTCCTGCCGCCAGCGCCGCCGCGTACGGCGCAAAATCGGTCCCTGCCAACAACGGGGAAAGGTCCTGCAATTCCATGCCTTTTATTCGCAAATCAGGCTTGTCTGAGCCCCAGCGTCGCATAGCCTCAGCATAAGTAAATCGTGGGAAGGGTAACGGCAGTTCAACGCCGATTAGTTTGAAGACGCGCGCAAACAAGCCTTCGGTGACGGAGTAGATTTGATCGAGCGTCGCGAAACTCATCTCCACGTCGAGCTGTGTGAACTCGGGCTGACGATCAGCGCGTAGATCTTCGTCGCGAAAGCAACGTGCGATCTGAAAATATTTATCAAGCCCGGCGATCATGCATAACTGCTTGAACAACTGCGGAGATTGCGGCAAAGCGAAGAATTTCCCCGGCTGCACGCGTGAAGGAACTATATAGTCGCGCGCACCTTCAGGGGTCGACTTGATCAAAATTGGAGTCTCGATCTCGGTGAACCCTTGTTCATCCATGTATCGGCGGATCTCGCGCAGCACGCGATGACGGAGACGAAGATTTGCCTGCAACTGTGGACGCCGCAGATCCAGATAGCGGTATTTCAAGCGCAGGTCTTCACTGGCAAGCGCGTCGCTAGTTACCGTTTCCAGTTGAAACGGAAGCGTGCGTGCATCGTTGAGTAACAGCAGCTCACGGGCATGCACCTCAATTGCGCCGGTCGCGAGTTTGGCATTTCGCTGGCTCTCTTCGCGCAACGTGACTTCACCGATGACGGCGATCACGTATTCACCTCTAACGTCCTTCGCTTTTGCGTGGGCCGCGGGGGCATCTTCGGAATTGAGGACTACCTGGGTGACGCCGTCGCGATCACGCAAATCGATGAACGTAAGTTCTCCGAAGTCGCGGCGCTTCGCCACCCAGCCCATCAGCGTCACACTTTGACCAACGTCGTCCGGACGCAAGGCGCCGCACGAATGGGTGCGTTGCAGATCTCCAAGATTGTCGAGCATGTTTGAATATTAACCGTGTGAATCTGTGGATGCTAGCGACGACACGGCTAGGCGGGCTGATGTTGGATAGTTCATCCGCGCGTTATCTCAATCAGGTTTCCGCCGGGATCGCGCACAAAGAAGCGCGACTGACCACGAACCGCATCGGGATCGGGAATGATATCGATGCCGGCATGGCGGAAGGCCTGTCGCGCCGGGGCGATGTCAGCAACTTGATAGCAAACGTGGCGATCGCTCTCGTCGTTGTGAACGCCTTCTTCAAGTGACAAATGAAGCTGCGCTCCGCCCAGCTCGTACCACGCGCCAACGTTTTGCCTTGGTCCCTCTGGTTTTGCGATCTGCGGCAGGCCGAGCACGACTCCATAGAAGTGCCTGGCCGCCGGTTCGAGCGCCGCAGGCACGGTTACGTTGACATGATTTATTTTTGTGATTCCGATGCTCATCTTTTTGCAGGCCTGCTACGGCTGGGTTGCGGATTCTCGATATACCGAGAATATTTCCAAACGGATCCTACTACTCGTTATTTGATTCCGGCTTGCTTGAAAATTTGGTGACTGCTTCCAGCTGCTTTTCCTTGTCCGCGCTTCCAGGCTTTTCGGCAAGATACGCATTGAACTCTGCCGAACGGTTGCGCGGAATGCTCAACGACTTCCACTCTGCAGAACGGAAGTGTTTCGCCAGAAACACAATCTGACCAATATGGTTGGCGTAATGCATCAGTTGGCGGTTGATGGCCTGAATAACCGTATGTTCTTCACCGCGAATCATGACTTTCTTCCCAAGATCGTCGCCATGCAATGGCTCAAGCGCTTCAAAAACGCATTGCCAACCGCGCTGCCAAAAGTCGATCAGATCGTCTTTGCTCGTTTTCGGATTAATCACAAACTCCATATCACGATTGCGATTGGGCTTTTCGCCGTCAGTCGTCAAAAAGTCAGTCCAGCGCGAGAACATGTTGCCGGCCATGTGCTTCATGATAACGGCTACGCTGTTGCCCTCTTCATCGAGCGTAATAAAAAACTCTTCTTCACTAAGCTGGTCGAGCGCCTTCTCAGCGAGCTTTTTGTAGGCGCGCAAACTGGCGATTGAATCTTCGAGGTAGTGTGTAGCTAATGACTCGTTCATGAGTTTACTCCAGTAGACTGCGAAGTAAGAGAAAGCGCAGTTCGTATCGTGCCTGCCAGTTCGTCGCGCTTAACGGTTCGCTGTTCACCTGATCGCATGTCTTTCAGTGCAACGTCACCACGTGCTTGTTCGTCGTCACCGACGATCGCGACAAAAGGGATTTCGCGCCCCGACGCAAACTTAAACTGTTTGCCTATTTTATCGGCCTCAGGATACAGATCGACCCTTAGTCCCTGGTCGCGTAGTTCATGTGCCAGCGCCACTGAATCGGCGAGCAGTGTTTCACTCCATACGCTAACCATGACGTCTGCCGGCGAGCATATAAGCGCTTGAGGAAACATGTCGCGCTCAGTCATCACCACAATGATTCGCTCGAGGCCAAGCGAGAAACCGCACGCGGGCACGTCCGTTCCCAAAAACATGCCCACCAGATTATCGTAACGCCCTCCGCCACCAAGGCTCCCAGGAAGGTCCTTTACTTTTATCTCCATAATGGCGCCGGTGTAGTAAGACAGCCCGCGCGCCAGGCTCGGATCGATTTCGATCCGGGTGCCTTCCGCTTCGGTCAACTTAATAATCGAACGCAGTTCATCAATGCCCCGGGCGCCCAACTCGTTGTCGCCAACAAATTCGACCAGACGTCCGATAACGGCGAGGTTCAGAGCCCTCCGTTTTTGTGCCGGATCCTCTCCGATCGCAACCTCGGCTGCGTGTTCAAGCCCGCTGAGCCCTGCAAAAAAGTCGAGTAAGCTTGCACCCGCAGCGGATTCAATACGCCGCAGTTCGAGCTCTTTTTCAACGCCGGCCCGGCCAACCTTATCCAGCTTGTCGAGAGCAACCAACGCAGCCTCATGCTTGTCAGGCGCAACGCCCGCTGCTTGCAAGAGGCCGGTCAAAGCATGGCGGTGATTTATTCTGATCGTGAAGTCGTTAAAGCCAAGCTTCGTTAACACGTCGCTTGCTGCCGCGCAGATCTCAGCTTCAACCAGCATAGATCGCGAACCAAGAATATCGACATCACACTGGTAGAACTCGCGAAACCTGCCGCGCGCTGGACGGTCAGCACGCCAAACGGGTTGAATCTGATAACGCTTAAAAAACTTTGGCAGATCGTTTTGGTATTGCGCTACAACCCGGGCGAGCGGAACTGTTAGATCATATCGCAAGGCCAGATCAGCTTCTCCAGTTTTCTCATGTTCCCCGCGCTTCAGTATTTTGAAGATGAGTTGGTTCCCTTCTTCTCCATACTTGCCCATCAGCGTTTCGATGTTTTCTACGGCGGGAGTTTCCAGCGGCTCGAAGCCGTAGCGCTCATACACTTCCTTGATGACGCCGATGACGTATTCACGTCGTCGGACATCCGCAGGCAGAAAATCGCGCATGCCGCGCGCCGGCTGTGTTTTCGAGGAAGCCACCTAATTAAGATTTACGTAGGAGTGTAAGATCACGGCGGGCATCATAACCTGAAACAATCGTGCTCAAAAGTTTTGGAGCTGCGAAGACTGCCACGCAAGTAGTTTAGAGTTCAAGCTTTAGCTTGGTGGGTTAGTGACAGGGTACCGCAGCCTAAAGGTTGAACTCTGAACTGCTGGACTCAAACGCCGCAATCATTAGTCAACATGCCATCACGTTTTACTGCGGCTCTTTCTTATAATACGGGATGTAGTCGACATAGTTTTGCCAGAATGCATTTAGGCCAATGACTTCCTCATCGGTCAATGAACGTTTTACTTTCGCTGGAATTCCCATCACCAGCGAACGCGGCGGGATAATGGTGCCGGGTGAAATCAATGAACCGGCGGCGACCAGAGATTGCGCGCCCACACGCGCGTCATCCAGCACAATTGAGCCAATGCCGATCAGCGCGCCGTGCTCAACGTAGCAACCGTGCAAGGTGACGTTGTGGCCCACTGTCACTTCATCTTCGAGAATGGTTGGATGTGAACCCGTGCGCGTGTGGACGACACAGTTATCCTGAATGTTGCTGCGATTGCCGACGCGAATGTAGAACATGTCGCCGCGCAGTACGGCGTTACACCAGATTGAAGATTGCTCACCGAGATGTACATCGCCAATGATCTGCGCGCTCACGTCGACGTAGGCGCTCTCTGGAATCAGCGGATGAACCCCGCGAAATCGTCTGATCATGATTTTTGAAGAATAGCACAACGTATTACTGGGACCGCGGGCGTCCCGCCGACAATAAGCGTAAGCGCGAAAACGTCTTCCTGACTGCAATCTGCAGCAAGCAACGGTTGCCGGCGGGACGCCCCGCGGGTCGCGGTAGTCAACTCTGTGCTACTTCAAGAGGCTATGCTAAATTGACGCTCATGATTAACCGCCTCTGGTTGTCGGTCATCCTTGCTGCACTGGTCCTGGCTGCCAGTGCCTGCGCGGGCTCACTCTTCAAAGTGAAACCGGTCGTCGAGTTGCCGCCCATGGCTGGCGACGTAAAAAGCGCCAGCGCGGGTGGAGTTACGGTGCGAGTTGCTCCTCTCATGACCGACGAGGAGAGCCAGGAACTATTTGAGGCGAACCTGCCGTTAAGTGGAATCCTGCCGCTGCGATTGGAATTCGTTTTCGACAGTGGCGTGGCTGTAGAAACTAAGAAGGTGCGTTTTCGCCTGCACGATAGCGGCGGACGACAGTGGAAGCTGGTTACTGCGAAAGGGGCAGTGGCGCGCATTCTGAAGGCAAACGACGTCTACGCCTACAACCCGAATTCTCGCAAACAGTTTGAGAAAGAGTTTACCGCTTATGCGATCGATTTAGAGTCTCCGTTGCACGCTTCAGAACGCCGACACCAGGGTTACATATTCTTTGCGACGCCGAAGAACGAACCGGTTGAAAACCCGCGCGGGTTACTTCTGACGATTGAGCGACTCCCACAACCGGTTCAAATCCAGTTGACCAGCAACTAGCATCAGTGCGCGATTGCGTCTAAGGCTCCCGGAGGCGGAGGTTCATTGGTGACGCGCTTCTGCCGTGCGAAGCCGGTTGATAGCAGCAGTAGCGAAACGACTGACGCGGAAAGCCGTCGCCATTTTAGGTTGGAGGATCGGTATCATTGCGGGATGTTTCTTGGTGTGAACTTAATCGGTGAAAGCGTGAGTGAGTAAAGACGTTCTCTTATCCAATGACAAACGGCAAGTGTAAGGAAATAATGGCAATGCCCTGATTTTGGTAAAGCAAACTGTTAATTTACGAAGGCTGGATGGCATCAACGCGCTCGCAAACTAACAGTTTGCGTTAAAAAAACCAATTACGGCCCCACCGAAATAACTTCGGGTCATCCAGTAGAACCGAAACCGCCGCTGCCTCGATCAGTCTCGCTTATCTCTTCGGCCCAAACAGCCGCCGGAGTAATAATCTTTTCAATTATCAACTGGCAGATTTTGCTGTGCGCGGGTAGGTTGATGGTGCTGTCACCCGCATTGTAAAGAAGACATCCAATCTCACCGCGATAATCTGCATCAATCACCCCGGATAAGACATCGAGACCTGTTCGCAACGCGAGACCTGATCGTGGCGCGATACGACCGTAATGCCCTTCTGGAATTGCCGCAGCCAGCCCTGTCCGAACAAGCGCGCGTTGTCCCGGATCAATTGCTACGTCTTCGATGGAATAGAGATCAAGTCCTGCTGCCTGCAAACTACCGCGTGTGGGCAAGGTTGCTGCAGGATCCAGGCGTCGGAAACTTAGAAGGCGCAACTCTAAATCGGTAGACACGTCGGCCTGCTTTAAATCCAAAGACGGCATGGGGTGCATAGGCTTCCTCCGGTGAACAGACTCACTCAGGGTGTGAAGACCAGCTTGACCGAGCGAGGTTGTTCACCACGTAAAAAAAACGCAGACAATGCTAGTGTGGATCTAAAAAACTCGACGGAGACTAATCCAGCTCGACTAGTCTGGCCGCCCGGACCAATCCTTCACTAATTCTCTATCGATTTTCCTCGATAGGGATCTGGAAGGTTCTTAAAAACGACAGCTTTCCCAACCCGCCTCAAAGTCTTAAGTGATACGAGGACTCCAGGCTGAAAATTTCAAAGTTCAAATTTAGACCCTTAGCGAGCCACGGAACCCCCTGGCGGCATAGTAAGATTCCGCACCGTTGTGATACACGAAGACATGGTCGTAGCGGCGATCACAAAAGAGGCCACCGCCGAGCTCTCTAATATCAGTAGGAGTTTGCACCCAGCTCGACGTTTTCGTATCGAACTCTCCAAGTTCCTGCAGCTCTCGATATTGTTCTTCCGTTAAAAGCTCAATGCCCACGGCAGCTGCCATCTCAATAGCACTATTTTTTGGTTTATGTTCTTTCCTTGACTTCAGGGCCTCACCGTCGTAACAAACACTTCTGCGGCCTTTAGGACTTTCCGCTGAACAATCATAAAAAATGTATTCGCCCGTCTTTTTATCATGAGCAACAACATCCGGTTCACCGCCAGTTCTTTCCATTTCGTTGAGCCACCACAGTCTTTCAGTATTAGCTTCCAGCTTTGCTTGTACTTTAGCCCATTCAAGTCCTTTATGGCGGTTCTTGTTTTTCTCAAAACGGGCTTTCAATGCTCTGAGGAGTTCTTCACGTTGTTCTGGTGACAATTTCTTTTTTGTTTCAACGCCTTTCATAGAGGTTTCCTTTTTATTGCTGTGTCGTGTAAAGAGTTGACCCCGATTAGGCCGATCTTTTCGAAATGAGTCGTCGAAGGACATGGCCTTTCCACATCCAAAATCCCGAAAGGACAAGTCCAGGAATGGAGACAAACCGAACAACGGGGCGTAGTTTGGAAGTTCTTCAAACGGACTATAAACATAACCGATTATCGGAATGCTAAGGATGAGGTGAATCAAGCGAGGAATCCAACGTTTGGTGGCATTACTCATCATAATAACTCCGAGAAATAATTTCACTAACTATGGTGCGGATTTCATTAACTATAAGAACCGAGACTGTTAAAGCTTTGGTAAAGTCACGCCGCGTTGGCCCTGATACTTGCCGCCGCGGTCCTTGTATGACGTTTCGCAAACTTCATCGGACTCAAAAAACACAACCTGGGCCACTCCTTCGTTCGCGTAGATCTTGGCCGGTAGTGGGGTCGTATTCGAGAATTCGAGCGTCACATAACCTTCCCATTCGGGCTCGAAGGGCGTCACGTTGACCAGAATGCCGCACCTGGCATAGGTGCTTTTGCCGAGACAAATTGTGAGAACGTTGCGCGGGATGCGAAAGTATTCAATGGTGCGCGCAAGTGCAAAGCTGTTTGGCGGGATAACCACTGACGCACCTTTTACGTCGACAAAGTTCTTCTCATCAAATTCCTTAGGATCCACGATGGTGCTGTTGAGATTGGTGAAGAGCTTGAATTCGTCTGCGCAACGTATGTCGTATCCGTAACTCGAAGTGCCATACGAAACGATGCGACGGCCATTCACTTCCTTGACCTGGCCGGGCTCGAATGGCTCGATCATTTTATGCTCGGTGGCCATACGGCGAATCCATTTGTCTGATTTTATGCTCATCGGAATGAGACGAGAGAATACCGTGGGCGACAAGCAAACAGCAAACAGTAAAAGCTAACAGCCGGTAGGAACTAACAAGACGGATCATCAGAGTAGGGATCGGCCTACCAAAGCTCTTAGCTGTTGGCGGTTTGCTGTTCTGCTGTTTACTGTTTGCTGTCTGCTGTCTGCTTCTTTATGTAGATCGTGCCGTCACCGACGGTGAGATTGAACGAGGCGCCGCCAGCCCCAGCGCGCATATTCATTTTGTTGGAAGTATGACTCTGCCTTTCGCGTGGCTCCAGCCCTTCATATGAGTTTTCAATCTTGCCTGAGCGCAATATTTCGGCATCGAAGTCTCCACTAAAGCCGGCGGGAACGCTGAGGATAATCTCGCCCGCGGCTACACGAACCTCGGCGCTTCCTCTGGCCCAGCTTCTCGCCGGAACTTCCAGACTAACTCTTCCAATTGCGATTATTGCCGACAGCACGCCTCCAGTCATTTTTAGATTCGCCAGGCTTTCAGCAGCTGATACGCGGACGTTCCCTTCAACTCCGACGATGGTGATAGGTCCACGACCGGCATTGACTTCAAGATCTGTCATAAAGGGCACACGAATTCGATAATCGATTTTCCACGGCAATCCCAGGAGCGTTTTGGGAAACTTCTTCGCGACCGAGCGCATGAATACCTTGTCGTGTGTTCCGGTGCTTAGGATTTGCACGTGATTCACATCGTCGTCAACCACAAAGTTATTGACCGCAGCCAGCAAGTCCAAATCCGCCTCCGTGTCAGCGCGTAGTTCGATTTCCGCGCTGACGTCAATTTCGTTACGCGCCCATCCTTCCACGCTAATCGAGCCATTCGGCGCCCCAACGAGAGTAACCGTCCCTCCGTAGCCCAAGCGGCGCACCTCGTGCCTGGTTGTGGTGCGCACCACCTTGAGCAGTTGTTTTGCCTCAGCAGTATTTTTCTGTTGCGCTGCAACTAAGGTCGGAAATGCAAGCAGCGAAAGGAT
>DATLBQ010000554.1:0-5989 GCA_035526805.1 Pyrinomonadaceae bacterium | reverse complement strand
CGCTAGCCGTGATGTCGATCTCGCGAGGTTCAGAACCAGGGGCTTGCGCCACAATTTTCATACTGTTTCGTGGCGCAAGCGTGTAATAGAAATAGCGCATTTTCCAGAGCGTGTTGCGGGTTGGCCCGACCCCATTGATGGAGACTATTTCGTCTCCTTCCTTCAGGCCTTTCTTTTCGGCATCGCTGTCTGGCTTAACGGACACCACGTAGCACCGGTCGCCAACCATCTGCATTTGCCATCCATACTCGGTAGAAGTTGTACGCGGAGGCGGGTAAAAAAGTGTGTGTGAGTCGTTCAAATCCACCATTGCCTGTGCAATGATGCCGAACAACTGTCCCAGCGAGGAGGCAGTTTTGATCTTCTCATCCGCAGCGCTGAATCGTGCTTCCAAGTCCATGCCATGAAAATTGGGATCGTAGTAATATTTATTGATGTCTGCTTTCATGGTTTGCAGCATGCTGCGGGCGCGTTCGCGTTCGGTATTGCTTATGGATTGTGTCTGGATGGGCTTTAACCCACCAAAACTTAACACGAATACTGCTGCGATGAGAGCATGATACAGGGAAGCAAGTGGGTCTTTGTGCGCATTCATAGTGCCTTCTTAATGCTGTAAAGATTGCAGTTACCGAGGTCCTTCGTAAAGACAAGCCGTGAGAGCCGGCCGGAAGTTGGGAACCTTAGCACAACTTCTGCGGTTAAGAAACCCGGAAAAGAAGCGTCGAAGTCCCAGCCATATTTTTTGCGCGCTGCTACTGAAAAGTCTCACTGGAATCGTATTGTCGGATTAGTGCAGCGACTACCGCTTAACGACTTTGATTCAAAGCTGACACTCTACGTGCCTCGGAAAATCTGGCCAGGTAAAACTCTCGGAATTTACGCGTGAGATGAAGGGACAGAGAATGCTGATGGACCGCAACAATCAAATTTAGGACTAACAGTGCCGCTCTATTGTGACCAAGGTAGCTCTCTGGATTCTCGCGGAATATTTTTAATTTTCTTCACCTCTAACTTGTTCACTATCTTCCACAGCAATGTGACACTACCATCTGAGTCTCTTCCGATCATGCGAACAACAATCACCGAATCCACTCGATTATAAATTGTGGAACGCAATACATAAGTGGCGTTGAGTTGAGCGGGAAGCGCGGATCGGTAAATGTTTCCATCTACTTCAAATCCTGCCCTGTACTTATCGACATAACTCTTATGCTCGGCATATTTTGCAGGTAAGGCTAACTGGCTGATGAATTTTACTGCTGGATTATCCAAATTTATGCTCTCAAGAGGTACATCGCCCAGCATAGTCATCGAGCCGAGTGTCAGATCGTTAACCCCGGTATGCAACTCACCCTCTTGAAATTTAATGTCCGACCAGGACGTTGCTTCCTGCGATAACTTAGTAAAAGAATAAAAGGCTCCTCCGCCTCGCAGCGGCATCTGGACAGTTTGGTCATACTTTTCTCGAGGCAGCAGACGAATGAGTCCCGTATTCGGTTGGCTAAGGAAACTTCCGAAAGAGGCTTCATACTGTGGAGAAGGTCTGAGAAGCTCTTTCTGTTCATCTGTTAACTTTGATGGGCTGGCATATGGAGGACCCGTGATTGGGCGGGGAATACTCTTGCCTCTGAGATCCCCGAGTTCCCTGAGGTTGTTGCTACGTTTTTCAGTCTCGCGTTCCTCCCTTTGACGTTGCCTTTGTTGTCGTTCCCACTCCATGTTTTCTTTCGACTGAGTTTGTGGGAGGCCGATAATCGGAGAACACACAAAGAGTATGAGACAGCTCATGAGCTTTAAGAGTGGCGACATGTAACAAGTCATAAATACTCTACTTATGGATGAGTCTATCGGAAGGTGTCTCATAATACAGTTCGGCAGCTCGATTACCAATGCTCGTAGTATTTCGCTCTATTTTTGTTGGAGGAAATCATATGTAAAGATAATCGCTTTCAGCAGCCTTGATTAAACTGGACCCTGTCCCAAATCGTCTTTCTTCACAACTTCAAATTCAAACTGGAGTTCCTTACCGCGGAATATATTCGAAAGGTAAAACTCCCAAAACTTGCGGGTGAAGCGTAGCGCCGGCCAGCGCTGATCAAGATTAGTTACCCATTCGACACCGAGGGCTCGCCAGAGATTGGCTAGAGTGACGTAAGTGCGGATCGGTCGTAACTCTACCGTGGTATAAAACGGAAACGGAGTAAGATCCGGCATAAAGCAGGTGAAGGAATAGCTGTTGAAGTGGTTGCGATGGGTGGGGTCGGTGGGCCAGTCGGGATTCGAATAATGAGGCGTGACGATTTTGATCATTCCGCCGCGTTTGGTAATTCGATGGAGCTCGCTTACGAACGACATCACATCGGGAACGTGCTCTATAACGTGACGGCAGATAATCTGATCGAATTCGTCATCCGGAAACGGATAAGGCAACACGCCGAGATCGTGAACAACGTCTGCGTGAGCACGCGGGTTTGAATCTATTCCAATTGCACCGGGGTATTTATTTTGTCCACATCCGACGTCCAGAATTTTTGGTGTACTTGTCGCGGGACTTGGTAACGAATCTGCGTCGTGTGGTGCGCCGGCCGTCATGGATTCGCGTGATTCAGTTGGCGGAAAGAAACTGTGCAAATGACTGAAAGTCGAAGGCGTGAACAGGCAAATCGAGTTTCCGGGTTAAATCCTGAAGTGTCATGCCATCGAGCATTATTTCTTCGTCGCTCTTGAGTGTAGTCCTGGGAATGATCACGAAGTCGCCGCTTACGCGCTCACGCGCGGAGACGAGATCACTCCCCGTAAGCAAACCTGCTACAGACACGTCGCCCCCAAAGTAATTATTCTCCACTGCTTCCACATTCAACTCAGTGCCCATGCGCAAATTCATTTTTTCGATCAAAGGTTTGATCACAGGAGCGAAGATTGTGCCTGTCAAAAGTGTGCCTCGCATTTTTCGCAGGCGTGGGGATGGGCTGCGATCGATACGTTTCATCAGCGCCGCGAATTGAGTTTTGAAGGAACGGACCATACCGATGCCGTCTTCGATCTGCGGGTAGTCGCCATAGTGTAAACGCGCCGGCACGGCCCGCCCGGCACGTAGATATATTTCATCGCCCAGGAATGCGAACGTGGTACCGAGATTCTTGCGAAAGTCAGATTGAATAGAGCTGACTTCGGTGATTATTTGGCGGCAGAAATCGGGAGTCACCGCAGTTAGACGCGGATCGGTGTTGTATCGGGTCAGGCCGAGCGGAACGATAGCCACGCTGGTGATGCGGGGAAACTCCGCTGCAAGATCCGCTATTGTCTTTCTGAGGATTTGTCCGTCGTTGATTCCGGGACAAAGGACGACCTGCGCGTGAATTTCGATGCCTGCGTCCAACAGCCGCTTGAGTTTGGGGGCTATGTCGGCGCGCTGCTTATTGATTCCGAGCAGATAAGCGCGAACATCGAGGTCCGTTGCATGCACTGATACATATTGCGGGGAAAGACGTTGCTCAACAATGCGTAGCATCTCATCTTCACTGATGGAAGTCAGCGTGGTGTAGTTACCGTAAAGAAATGACAATCGCACATCTTCGTCTTTGATAAAGAGCGATGGTCTGGCGTCAGCAGGATTGCCGTTGCAAAAGCAAAAAATGCACTCGTTGGCACACTGGCGCGGAACGATCTGCTCAAAGCTCAGCCCAAAATCTTCGCCTTCGTCGCGCTCAATCTGTAACTCCCAGTCTTCGCCGCTGGTTTTTCTAACCTCGAGCACAAGTTCGGTTTCGCCCGCTGTTTGGAAGCGAAAGTCGAGATAGTCGCGCACCGTTCGCCCATTGACTTTAGTAATCCTGTCGCCGGATTCCAGCTCCAACTCAAATCCCAGGCTTTGCGGCGAGACTTCGGCAATCTCCACGCCGCGACGGCGAATACTGGTAACGGCGGGAGCCACAGCGAATTCGTACATATAGGAATAATGTCGGTCAAAATTCAGTTTGTCGAGGCAGCCCGGCGACAGTGGCATGAGGTTGTTAGTAAAGCGCCGTAGGGGATTGTGTACTGGCCGCCGGATGAACTCCGAGAAACGCGGATAGAATAGACACTACGGTTAACTGAGCCGAGGATATGATTAATCTCGTAATCGTCTTTATGTTATTTGGGTAGTCAGGATCCGCGTCTATCCGCGTTCATCCTGCGGCCAACACCAACCACTACCGCGTATCAGAGTTGCAGAGAAGAAATCAAAATCTGTCAAATTTATTGACAATTCGCGCCCTCTTTGTTAGTTATGCAGCGCAAATTAATTCCATCCGACACTTTGTGATTTATCCGGCTTTCTCCAACCTGTTTCTGAGTTGAGATCAAATGAATAACAAACTAAAGCCAGCACTGCTCGGCGGACTGATTATCGGCGTACTTTCAGGCGTGTCGCAGCTCATCCCTTTCGCCAGCATTTGTTGCTGTATCTGGGGCATCGGTGGCGGCGCACTTGCAGCTTCCTTGTATGTCAAGAGTTCATCCATTCCGGTTAAGATAGGCGACGGCGCAGTGGTTGGTGGTATCGCCGGTGTGTTTGGCGGCATCATTTATCTCATTCTTGGTCTACCCCTCGCCATTTTCTTCGGAATGGCCGCCATGGAGGATCAGCTCACCCGAAGCGGTGTAGAGCTTCCGTTTTCCGGCGTGCTCCTAATAATCATTGGCGGAATCATAGGTGCGATTGTTCTAGCGTTGCTTGCGACCCTTGGCGGCGTTATCGGCGTAGCTATCTTCGAGAAGCGAAAGAACGGTTACACACCGCCGCCATCTGACTTTGGTGGTACGCCCGGCACGCCCGGAAGTTATGGTACTGGTTTGTGACAACCGGCTACGTCCGTAATTTAGAACGCTCTAAAAATCTTTGTTCGAACTGAGGAGAAACTAAATGTCTCAAGAGTGGAGTTCGCCCCCGCCCCCAGGTGGCTCGGCAACTGTTTCCAACTACCTGGTTCCCGCAATTATTTCTTTGTTTTGCTGCATGCCGCTGGGCGTAGTGGCCGTCATCTTCGCTGCCCAGGTAAACGGCAAAGTAGCCGCGGGTGACATGGCGGGCGCGATGGACTCTTCCAAGAAAGCGAAGATGTTCAGCTTTATCGCCATCGGACTCGGTTTGCTGCTCATATTGTGTTACATCGTGTTCATTGTTCTTATCGGTGGCTTGAGCGCAATCGGGAATATGTAAATTTGGTCGCGGTCTGTTCGTTCAAACCAGTTCGAAACGTCAGACCGCGATTTATTTTTAGGTTGTTCGGAGTAGATTAATGAGTAGATATTGCACAAAATGTGGCGCCGTAAACGATGAAACTGCGCAGTACTGCCTCAGCTGTCAGGCGCCTTTGACCCCGGTTAGCGGTTATCAGCCGATGCAGTCGGTGAATCAAGGTTCGGGTGCGATGACTGATTGGAAGGCGTTGGGCGCCGACAAGAAGGTGCTCGCCGGTGTGTTGGGAATCGTCGTCGGTGCCTTCGGCGTTCACAAGTTTGTGCTCGGTTACACAACTGAAGGCGTCATCATGCTCCTGATCACGGTCCTCAGCTGTGGCATCCTGGCCATCGTGCCAAGCGTGATCGGAATCGTTGAAGGCATAATCTATCTCACGAAATCTGACGAAGAGTTTGTCAGGACTTACCTGCAGACAAAAAAGGGCTGGTTCTAAAACCGATCTTTGTCGCTGCACTCACGCTGCCACCCCCAACAACGCCAAGCATTCGTGTCACGCAGTCTCAGGGTTGGAAAGGGTGGCTTGCCCCCGCCCGACTTGCAGCGACATTCAACGCGCACAGTAAGCTCTCCTTCCCTAATCTGAAACTTTCTGGCTGGTAGCGCGCATGTGAGACGCTTCATGTCGCGAGACCCACGTGTTAATTTAGTTGTCGCATGACTCTGGCGGAGACAATAAATCCACGGTTAACCATGGCGCTTGTATGGGCCACGCTGGCTGCCGGCGCCGCCTATCTGTTCCTTTTC
>DATLBQ010000553.1:0-21904 GCA_035526805.1 Pyrinomonadaceae bacterium | reverse complement strand
CATGGAGTGGATCTCTCGAGTTTGAGGAAGAGTTCCACTCAGTGTAATAAACCGGCCGGCCGCGCGCGCGACGGCGCGTGTCCTGAGCCATTTCACGCATGATTCCCCGCTGACTTTTGAATAGTTGAACTTCGGTGTCCTCGTCACTTTCGAAGCCGTCAGTTGGATAGTAATGCGTACTAATAAAATCGGCCGACGCTTTGCCTCTCTCACAGAAATCAACAAAGTCTTCAATCCACTCGCTCTTGGCGGTAGCCGGGCCCCCAACGCGAAGCGACGCGTCTACTTGCTTAATAGCCTGCGCGGTGTAGCGGTAGAGTTTGAAATAGTCGCTTTGTGTGCCGGTCCAGAACGATTTCAAGTTCGGTTCATTCCAAACTTCGAAAAACCACTCTCGCACTTCTGCGATGCCGTATCGTTCAACCCAGTGTGAGACGAGTTTGTGAATGAGCGTCGCCCACTTTTTGTAGTCACGTGGCGGCGTGACATTCGCTTTGTAATTGAAAACAGTCTTCTTGCCTGAAGCGAGCGCCGTTGGCATGAAGCTCAACTCTACGAAAGGCTTCATGCCTATGGAGAGAAGGAAGTCAAAGACTTTATCGGTATTGAAAAAGGAGTAGAGCAGCTCGTTCTTCTCACGGACTAATGTGCCCATGTCGTCGGACAGCAATCCGTGAAAACGAACGTATCGAAAGCCGAGTTCGTTGTGACATCGTTCTACTTGGGATTGCCAATCAGCTCGCAAGGCAACCGGCGCGTGATCACTGCCGACCGTATGCTCCCAGAAATGCGGCAGCGGCGTCGATGGCTCAGCCAGGTTACAGAAGAAATCGATGCTGCTCATCCCTGATTTGCCCTTTAGTGAAACTCCCGATGAGCTTACTTTTTCTCCTTAACGCCGTTATAGGCATGCTGAAGGAAGTCTGAAATCGTCACAGCCGTGAAGACCCGGCAAATGAAACGGGTAGTGCGCGGCTTGAATACGAAGCCGAACGCCAAAGCACTAGCGACCCAAGGCGCAATGCACCACGGACAAGTGAGTAAATCGCCCACAGCTCGCTGCAAACCTTTGCCTCTGGATTTCTCGTTGACCTCACCGCCACCCGCTGATTCTTTGTATTCGGTGAATGGAGCCCGCAGGGGACTTGTAACCCAATCCTTGGTGATGATGCGACCAAGCTTGTGAGTAGCGATCCCGAGAAGCAGTACGTCGCTAAGGCTGGCGCGATCAGGCAATTCTCGATCTGATTGCCTGGCTGCCAGAAGCGCGGCAGCGAACCCCGCGTTATAGACCCCGACCAAGGTCGCATAGCCAGCAAGCGGCATCTCTTCACCGCCTTTGTAACCTGCGAACAAGCTATCGTCGGTTTCGGTGGACTTAAGAGTTTCTGCTTGTGCTTGTGTCATCGGTTTTTCCAGATGCTTACTCGGATTGCTTCCTCTTGATCAGCGCTCCAATTAAGAGGCCTGCCAGTCCACCTCCTGCCAATCCCAGCCAGTTCCGATTCTTATTGATCCAAAGCTGAGGACTCGACGTGATTGCGCGGTCGCCGAATGTCCCGTGCGCGCCATGATCGCCCGGCACTGGTTCCCAAAGATTTTCACGTCGGTCAGGTTCTACAGGCTCATTGGTCTGCTGGGCGTCGTAGCCATTGTCTGCTAGATACCAATCCGCAAATGCTGGTGCAATCTTGTCGCCGATGATTGCTTCAACTGTCGGATAACCCACGTACATCTCGCGGCGGTCATGATGCGCAGCAAAAAGAACTGCATCGGCGCCGATTTCTGGCTGATAAATCGGAGGCACAGGCTGCGGCTTGCGCGGCAGGCGGCTTTTCACCCATGAGAATTGAGGCGTGTTCATTGCCGGCAACTGCACCATTGTGACGCGTACGTTCGACTTGTCATGAATCAACTCGCTGCGCAGCGAATCATTGAAACCCTGGATTGCGTGCTTCGCGGCGCAGTAAGCAGACTGGAGCGGTATGCCACGATAAGCGAGAGCGGAGCCGACTTGAACGATGACGCCGCGATCTCGCGGCAACATTCGTTTGAGCGCCGCGAGGGTTCCATATACCACGCCGAGGTAAGTTACTTCTGTCACTCGTTTGTATTCCTCCGCTGTCATTTTCTTGACCGGAGAAAAGACGGAAACCATAGCGTTGTTGATCCAAACATCAATGGGACCAAACTCGCGCTCCACAGTTTCAGCCGCTTGTTCAATCGCTACGGCATCGGCTACGTCGACAGGAATCACAAGGGCTTCACCGCCTGAAGCTTCAACTTCACCTCGCGCGGCTTCGAGTCCGTCGCGTCCACGAGCCAGGAGACCGATGTGGGCACGCTCTCGCGCAAAAGCGCGAACGATCGCGCGACCTACGCCCGCAGAAGCGCCGGTAACGACAACGACCTCCGGTCGTGCGGTAGTCAACGACGGGTTCACTTCGGCGCGCTTTCGATTCCCTGCAATTATTGCGTCGCTCATAAAAAATAGATCGCAATTAACCCGACAGCCGTTTCACTCCTTTGTCATTGTTGATGCCCAACTATATCGAAGGTGAACTTCACTTTGTCTTTGACGCGTACCAACCCGTGCACCGCTGAAGTTGCTTTAACTTTGAAATCGTCGCGACCAATGCTGAATTCTCCCTGTGCGCGAAGGTCGCTTCCTGTAACCCTGACCTTCGTTGGGATGATGATTGGGCGCGTTACGCCATGCAGCGACAAATCACCAGTAATCTTCAAGTCGTACTGATTGTTGCCGGTGACCTTGCCGGTTACGCTCGTACTCTTGAAAACAATTTCCGGATATTGATCGGGCAGCAGCACAATTTCGCGCAGCTCTTTATTTATGATTTGCTTTTGCGGTTCAGTGAAAACGCTGCTGGTCTCGACCAGTGATGCGGTCTTGGCAGTTATCACCAGCGAGGCAGGTGTAATGGAATGGGGAGTTAGTTGGGCCTCCCCTGTGAATTCGCGTACGGCAATTAGATGATTGTGTCCCTTAAACCACAGCAAGCCGCCAGCAAGGGCGTGAGCAGTAAATTTGCTTTTCGATGCGTCAAGCTGGTAGCGAAGTATGGAGGGAGTTAGAACCTTCGCTTTGCCGAGAGAAACATTGCTTCCTCGAATGAGTTGAATATCTACCGTGCCAGCGACAGCGGTGATGCAGATGGTCGCTGCTATCAGTCTCAAAATGCGCATGATTCCTTCCCTTATCTACCCCCCGAAACAACAGCAGACGCAAAGCGTCGCAATGCTGTTACGCAACTCAATTTGCTAGCCTGAGCTCTGTGTTTCGTCGAAAGAGCGAATCCAGCGAATAGCGATTTAAATCAACAAACCAAAGCAACACGAAATTGACCAGCGCGTACTGGAGGTTGTGCGCAACTGTGGGTGCCTGCCCCAACATAACCATGCCGAAAGTCAGTCCAATCAACAGGAGACCAGAGATTACTAATCCGAGCCGGGTGAACAGTCCTAACAGAATCAATGCGCCTGCCGTTACTTCCGCAAAAGGAATTGCATAAGCAAAGGGCATGACCATAAAGGCTGGCAGTTTGCCGGAAAACTGCTAATTCATCGTACCGACAAAATTGCCGACTCCACTGGTGAGTTTGCCTACACCGTAAAAGAGAAAGATCACGCCCATAGTCGCTCTCAAGGGCGCGTACGCAGTTTCACGATGATTCATTTGAAGTCCCTCCCTTGCGGACGTGCAGCGTTGAGGAATGGCCAGCCGACGTCTTCGCAAGCGGCCTTCACTCACTCGATAGGCGATCGCCGGATTGAGCCTCGACCGCCACTGCATGTTTGAAAACCATCTCACCACCGAGCCAGCCGGAGATGGTAATCAAAATGACTCCGAGCACTGACAGGCCAAAAGGAATGGTGTGACTTCCGCTCACCAGTTCCGAGCCGCCTGAGGTGCGCAGGTAGAAGCTCGCCGCAAAAATCAGCAGTGCGATGACATTAAGACGCGCGTGCCAATTGGCAATCTTGACGACTTCTCGATCCTTTAGGGATAGCCAGTCAATTAGGCCGGGTACGGCTGCCGCCGCAGCTCCGATGATGCCTCCCAGCAAAGTGTAAAAGGCTATGTAGTCTCTCCACACCGGATTGCCCCGCCAGAGAAAGATTACGTCAGCGACAAGTGAGAAGACCCAAAGCGCGATCGGAAACGGAATGATCATCGGGTGAACAGGATGTCCACCTATGCTTGCAGGACTTGCCATAATTTTGGCTCCTTTCTGAAGTTATCCCTATTGCTGGGATGGTTTGAGAAGCGTCCTTTGAAATTCCTTTCTGCTGCTATTTGAATTTCGCTGCGTGCTGGCTGATGATGCCAGCGCTCAGCTTGTCGGCCATATGCAGAATTTGCTCATGTACTTTGTCATAGGCGGCGATATCTGCGGCCCTATTACCCTGAAGCCGCGCTACAACTTCCTCCGTAGTCAGATTCAAATGGTCTCGCATCATCTTCCGCATTTCCGCTTGCGGCCAGTTTTTGGGATTTGCTTTGCTCAAGAAATCCGCGATCTGATCCGCATTTGTAACCCAGCGCTTTGTCGCATCATCTTGCTTCGCTTTGTCTCCCGCCTTGGCTGCGGTCACTATTTCCGCCGCGGTCGTGATGTGTTCTTTCAACAAGGCCGTTAGTTGGTTTCCCGCCGCGTCGCCGTAATAAGGCTTAATCGCATTGCCCATGTCGACCTGGTTTTGAAGCAAGCGATCGGTGGCAGCAGCTTTATCCGGCAGATCTGCCGCAGCGCTGATGATGAATACGCGTGTCCAGGTAATGTGATCTTCCCAGAGCTTTCGCATAGCACCCTGAAATACCATCTCCTTAGCAGATTCGGGTCCTCCGCTTGGCGATGAAGCTGAGACGGGGATGGGAGCAACGGAAATGCTGAGCGCAACCAGCAGAACAAATAGAAAGAAACTCTTGAATGGACGGCTCATCTCTCTGATCTCCTCTTTTATACTTCGAATTTCGGGGGAATACTTTGTGCGACATCTGGCCGCACTTTGTCGCGGCAATCCCGCTTAGTTGCAAAGCGGAAATTCGCGCCAAGAGGGGATTTTTTGAAAGGAAACAATATTAGGGTAAGCCCTAAGAATGAAAAAGTAAAGCAAACAATTGGGTCTGGAACGTACTCACAATATCCCCTGAGAACTAGCCGAGATTTTTGCCTGAATTAAAAGCCACACTGTATAATTTGGGCTGAAATCCCTCCAAAACACCCCTGAGCAAAAGCGAATTGATTCTGAGGACGAGACAATCATGACCGTACCGGTGGGTTTCAAAGGGCTCCGCTTTCCGTGTGAGTGTGTTTCTTCCAGCCCAGAGGGCTACAGCGATCCCTGGGCCGAGATCACGAAGAACAAACTGCTACCGAATGGTACCAAAGAACAGATTCTAAATGTGTTGGCCCAGGGGCCAAAAACAATTACTCAAATTGCCGAGGCGCTCGGACTTTCCGGCCCAAGCATTCACACTCACGTTAGCGAGATGTTGCGCAGCGAACTTTTGCGCAAGGCTGTAGAGTCTGACAAAGTGCATCCAGCAGAGCGCTACTATGAACCCAACTTTCCTGTCTTCAAGGCTGAGGAATGCGCGGAGTTTAGGACCCTTTGTGAGGAAATGAGTAAAGAGCTGGTTACGATGTTTGAAAAGAGACGCCCGAAAATGGAGCGTGCTTTCCGCAAGACCGGCCTTGCGAAACAAGGTTGGGAGTTATCGGACATCACTCAGTGTTTGTTCGCAAATATGTATCGCGGCGCACGAACGCAGCTGGAAGAGCGCGGATTGCTTGCGCCTCGCGAGAAACATAAGAATGGCGCTGCATGGATTTTTTGGGCAGAGGAGCCCAAAATGAACGGCAAAAAGAAACGGTGAATTTATTGTACTTCACAGGACCCAGCGGATTTCGGGTCGTCCTCAGTTAGTGTGTGGCTGATCCGCGTCGTAATTGCACTTCGATTGTTGAGCGCAGCAATCTCAGTATGCGTATGTCGATCCGCAGACTGACAAGACTGACGAATGGCTTTAGTAAGAAGTGGGAAAACCTGAAAGCGATGCTTGCTCTTTATTTGTCTACTACAACTTTTGCCGCGTTCACAGTTCGATCCGTTGCACTCCCGCGATGGAATCAGGAATCACCGGACACGTTTGGAGTTTGCGGGAGTTGCTCGTCGCCTAACTCCTGAGAAGCCGGTAAACCTTCTGCCAGTCGGCGCATGAAGGCTCTTGTCGCTAATAGAATTTCTTCTGCAACGTCTGGGTGAAATTCCTCGCCAGTCATGAGTGTTAGTTTTTTGCCCCGAATGGCTGACCTTGTTGCGCCATGCGTTCTTAAGTGCCTCGACAGTACCTTGAATCTGCTCAAGAAAGGGGCTGTTGTCTTTTTGAAACTGCGTCAAAATCTGATCCTTGTCATCCAATATTTGTTTGAGACGGTTAGATACAGCCGAGATCTTGAGACGGAGAGTATTGAGTCATGAAAGATAGTAAACAACCCACCAACGGCAAAATTTGCTACCTCGAAATTCCGGCCCTTGACATTGAGGCTTCAGCAGCTTTCTACAAAGAAGTCTTCGGGTGGCGGATCAGGCAACGCGGGGACGGCGCTACAGCATTTGACGATGGGGTGGGTGAGGTGAGTGGTGCATGGGTGACTGGCCGGCGAGCAACAACTGAGATCGGTCTATTGATCTACATCATGGTTGACAGTGTTGCCGCAACGCTGGACGCAGTTATTAGCAATGGCGGCCAAGTCGTACAAACCATCTGTAGCGACGCACCCGAGCTGATCGCAAGATTCAGTGATCCGGCCGGAAATGTAATCGGCCTTTATCAGGAACCCCATAAATGATCAATTTGTAGCGGCGGAGGGAAACTAATGAAGCTCGCAATGGACAGCAAAGGCGCGACTACAAGTTTGGCATTAATTGTTCTGATCTGTTTTTTCCTGCCGTGGGTGCAATTGAGTTGTGGCACATCGGAAAATAGACTGAGCGGCGTTGACCTGGCACGTGACGGGCATAGTGGACTTTATTTGATCCCCTTTCTCATGCTCGCCGTCCTTTTCGGCATTGCACGAGTCTGGAGAGATAGACGCGAAGTCTCAGCTATCGTCAGCCTGGTAGCCGGACTTGTTAGCGCCTACCTTATGAATCGTGAGCGCGTGAGAGCCGAGGATACTTCGGGATTGATCGCAGTGGGATTGACTGGCTGGTTCTGGCTGGGCCTGGGCTCAACGATCGCGCTTGTAATCGTCAATGCCCTCCAGTTTCTCAAACGTCCACGAGAAATCGCACCGCGGTGATCTCACATAATTTTTACTCCTTTGTGCACGCTCATCTCAGGGTGCGGAAATGCTTTGAAGTCATAATCACCTCCGTGACGTGAAGAAGGGTTACGTTGCGGCTGGATTTAGCGAGGCGTACGAGGGGAAAAAGAAGCTCGTGAGATTTAGCCCAGTGAGAACGCCGCACGGTATACCTCTCGCAAGGAATGTAAAGTATTTGCGGGTAAAGCGAGAGGGATTGCTTCAGCATCCATTGGCAGGTCGCGATACATGTCAATTCTGAGTGGCCTTGAGTCTAAAGCGGAGGAACTGAGGCAGGCCACGCGCAGCATAAAGCTGACGAAAGAAATGGAACTGGGCGACCGATCGCTTTTGAGCCGAGATCAAAATCGGAAGCGAACCGGAGTCTCCACGCCGTCATCCCACCATGTAGTTGGGACGGGCATTGTCGTTGAGTATTGTCTCGCGATTGCTACTGCGATTCCGATAAAATATTTTCAACCCATCTTTGCATGAAAGCCTTCAGACTGAGACAAAAAGTCGTCGCCATCAATCGACGCCTGCGTCAGACGCAGATGATTGCCAGAGCGTTAAAATCGCGCTTGCATCCCATTGAAGCCCAGATCATTCCCATTCGTCGCTGCAATCTCTCATGCACTTATTGCAACGAATTTGATAGCTCCTCCAGGCCGGTTTTGACTGGGGAAATGGTCCGGCGCGTTGATCTTCTCGCGGCGCTCGGCACCGCCACCATTACGATTAGCGGCGGCGAGCCGCTCTTACACCCGGAACTCGATGAGATTATTAAGAGGATTCGCAGCCATGGAATGCTCGCCAGCCTGATTACAAATGGCTACCTACTGACACCCGAGCGCATAAAGAGGTTGAATGATGCTGGTCTCGATCATCTTCAGATCAGTATTGACAATGTAAATCCTGATGACGTGTCAAAGAAGAGTCTGCGAGTCTTACAGAAAAAACTTCGTTTGCTTGCCGACTATGCTCTGTTCGACGTTAACGTTAATTCTGTCGTGGGTAGCTCGATTCGCACACCTGAAGACGCGGTGGTTATCACGCAGTCGGCGCTCGACCTCGGCCTTTCCACAACAATGGGTCTTATACATAACGACTCCGGAATGCTGCAGCCATTAGATAACAGACAGCAAACTGTCTTTCAACAAATTGAGAGGTTGAAAAAGCCATTCCACACCGCAGCGCTTTACAACCGTTTTCACAAAAACCTTGCTCGCGGCTTGCGTAACGACTGGCACTGTAGAGCCGGCAGTCGTTACTTATATATTTGCGAAGATGGACTCGTACATTATTGCTCCCAGCAACGCGGTGTTCCCGGTATTCCGCTCGAGAAGTATGAACAAGAGGATATCGAGCGCGAATACCACTCTGTCAAAGGGTGTGCACCTTACTGCACAATTTCCTGTGTTCAGCGGGGATCGATGATCGACGAATTGCGAGAAAATCCGGTCGCGGCGATTAATCGGTTTTTTCCGTCCAGGGAATCAGAACCGGGTTCCGAAATGCCCATAGCTGTCCGAGTCCTCACTTGGCTATTATTGCCGACGGAAAAGACTAAACGACGAATCATGCGGCACGCGGCATTACGCGTTCTTGGAATGAAGTAATCTACTGCGATCGCTTCAACTCATTCCTAACTCCAGCGTGAATACCGCAACGGTGAGTAACGCTGCTACAACCACATCGGCCGCGTAGTGATAGCGACCAAACACTGCGCCAAGTGCGATACCGATCGAAACCAGCACGAAGAGCAGGCCGATAGTGGGCACGAAATAAAGCAAAGCCAGTGAACCACCGAGCGTGGCGGTTACGTGCGCGCTTGGAAAAGTGTTCAACTGGATGCTGAACCAACGAACGATCCACATATTGAATCGCCGTATCTGCCCAGTCGCTGTGTCGTCTGATCTCATTTCAAAAGTCCGCGGTGGATTTGTTGGCACGAAGGCAGTAAAGGCATAGCAAGGGTAAGTAGAAAGCAAGGTCACGGACCAGTAGTCGTCCGCATGGTGTTGTAGGCCAGCAAAATATAGAACTGCGAGACCCATCGGAACCAACACATAGCAAGATAGATAGGCCAGCTCAAGAAGAATCACAATCCACCGGTAACTGGGTCGAGCGAGAATCGACATCCAACCGCTCAATAACCTACGATCAAGCTGTTGCAGATGCCTCTGAAAGCTCATGTTCACTCTGCCTGAGAACCAACCGGCCTGCCAGTAGACCATTGGCATCAAAACAGCGGGCAACCAGTCTCGGACGACAGAGACCGCTGAGCGTGAGGGTAACTCATCTGTAAATTGCATTGCTGTTATCAAGAGTATTCCGACTGCTCCAATTGCTGCGATTGCCATGCGCCTTCGCTTGGTTAAGGGCCGCAACCATGACGCGACTATAAAGAAGGAAAACGCTACCAGGGTTATCCATTCGGCTTTTCTCATTCTGAAATCGGTGCCAGATCTAATGCTTACGTCGCTGCTTTTGCACAGTACGTTTTACTGAAGTACCAGCGAAGTTACTGCGGTACATAAACGGGTTACCCAGTATCAGAACCGTGAGCATGGCGACCGGTTCCCCCTTCGTACCAGCTCGCGGTCCGCGAGGAATCGTCAGGCCGGAATCGGCTCGTCAGTTAAGGGTAGAGACTTCTCATTCTTTAAAGATTTCGGCAAGCCTTATGCCGCATCCGGCGTGACTGGCGAATAGGGAATGCCTGGAACGACTCGGGTATTTAGATTTCGACTCAGAAAGAGAAGCAGGAAAGATCTAACAGTGCTATTTCTTTCTAGTCGCTGCGGCTTTCTTGGCCGAACGCGAACGCGAAGCCGCTGATCGCTTGGCCGCCGCCTTACGGGCCTGACGCGATAACGCAGTTTTCGAGGCGGCGCTCCGCCCCTCACGTTTGAGTGCATTCAAGGTTGCGCGCGAACGTTTGGCAGAAGGCTTTTTCTTAGTCGCCTTCTTTCCTTTCTTCACATCACGCTTAGCTTGCTCTCGCGTTTGCTTGGAAGCTTCGCCTTTTTCTGGTGGGGGAAGGTTCACTCCTGCTCGGCGTGCCTTCGACAGCCCGATTGCGATTGCTTGCTTTGCTGAGCGCGCACCGTGCTTGCCTTCACGCACGTGCTCAATTTCTTCGCGAACAAACTCCCCGGCCTGCGTACTCGCGGCCTTCCCTTCGCGCTTGTCTTTCTTTGCACGTTCGAGTGTCTCT
This sequence comes from Pyrinomonadaceae bacterium, assembly GCA_035526805.1. GTDB lineage: Bacteria > Acidobacteriota > Blastocatellia > Pyrinomonadales > Pyrinomonadaceae > PSRF01. The sequence continues at coordinate 11,353 of DATLBQ010000553.1, read as the reverse complement.
TTTTCAGGCATGGCGGCTCCTTTCGACTCTCATTAACGGATGGTCCACTGCATTCAAGGAAATTACTCTCGCTGCGCGTAATCAGAATAACCTCTTCAACAGAAGATGCGTTGGCAAGTAAATGATTAGTGGAAACAGGATCATCAGAAGGCTTACATACAGCAGAAACGGCATCTGTCTTTGTGGCAATCTTTCCGTTTAGCCTAAGGCGCGCTCGATGCCACATGGTGTTGTTGTCGAGCCGCTCTCTTTAGTAGCTCGCGGACCTCTTCATCCGAAGTCTGCGAAAAGTCTTCATACCAAAGGCCTACCCCTTGTAAATTCTGGGGCGTGAACGCGCAGACGATCTCATCAACTTCACTGCGGAGCTCATCACATGTTTCGGGAGATGAAACCGGAACAGCCACCACGATGCGCCGCGGTTTTCGCAAGCGCAAGGATGCGGCGGCGGCGCGCATCGTTGAACCAGTCGCGAGACCATCATCAATTAGGATGACAGTGCGGTCTTTGATCTCAGGCGGCGCCCGGTCATCGCGGTATGCGAGCGCCCGCCTTTCCAACTCCCGCTGTTCAACTGCTGCAATCGCGTCAATCACTTCATCAGGAATTCCTAAGTAGTCAACTAATTCCTTATTGACCACTCGCACACCATCTGAAGCAATCGCTCCCATTGCGAGTTCTTCGTGACCAGGCACGCCGAGCTTCCTGACCAGAAAAACATCAAGCGGCGCTTTCAGTTCTTTTGCCACCTCATAGGCCACAGGTACCCCACCGCGCGGCAGCGCGAGCACCAACACGTCTCCGCGATCCGCATAACGTGTTAGCCGCGCTGCCAGCTTTCTTCCTGCATCAGCGCGATCTTTGAAGATCATCCTTTCCTCCCTGGGCCTAAACCGGATTATTTACCGGCTGCCTTGCCCATGGCCTTTGGTTGTTGTCCCGCTTCTGACCCTTCGCTGATTTCGATACGTCGGCTGCTGGGTTGTCGCGCAGGCGCGCGCATCGTTATTTCAAGCACGCCGTCGCGAAAAGATGCCCTGGCTTCTTCCCCATTTACGCCCGCGGGCAAGGGAATCTCACGATAAAAAGTGCCATAGCTTCTCTCAGAGCGGAAATAATCCTCTTCGTTTTCTTCCTTTTCCTGCCGTCGCTCACCTCGAATCTTGATTGCATCATCGGTGATGTCCACATTGATGTCGTCCTTAGTGAGACCTGGCAGATCGGCGCGCACGATGAGCTTTCCGTTCCGCTCAAAAGTTTCAACTTGCGGCAACCACATCGAACCTTCCAGATCCGCGAGCCTGCCAAATTCGCGGCCGAATCCAGAAGCCAGATTGCCTCCAAACCCGAAATCTCCAAACAGCCGATCCATCTCTTCACTAAATCGGCGCATTAATGAAAAGGGGCTGACGGTGCGAAGATTTGCGAGCTGTTCCCGTCGCGCTAGATCGGTTTCAGGTTTGCTCTCAGTGCTTCGTCCACCTTGCGATTTGTGTTGACTTCTTCGATTGTCTGATTCTTTTTTTTCCTTTCGTTGTTTAGAACCCTTTGCCTTCTCTGCCATTTCTACACCTCATTAAATTCATGTTTAGGCTTTCTTAAAGTCTGCCTCAGTGGTAACTCGCATGAAATTGAAACATTGGTCCTGATTTCCGTACCCGTTACACACACTAGGATCTAAGGATTAGTTATTAACTAGCTCGCGGAAGATCGCGCGGCGAACTATGTTAAAACGTCTCCTATTTTTATTTGCCTTTTAAAGGCCGTTTCACTATGGATAGGCAACATGCATACCGACTGTCACCTCTCAGGTAATTACATTTACGTTGTGGTCCATACCTTATAGCGACTACCCCGCCCCCTTCGCATCTCGTTTGCGATGAAAGCCCGTGCTGCTTGTCCAAAAACTGAAACTGATGAGGCGTTGTAGATTCGGTTTGCTCAACGCGCGTAGTGAGCTTAATTCTTGAACTTGGCAGAATGGGCTTCAGACTATCTACGGCTTTGCCTTCAACAATGCCTCGCTTCACCTTGTTCTTCCCCAAAAGAAGACTGGTAAAGCAGCAAGCTGGCAGACGACGGAAAAGACAATAAGAGCGCCGATGGATTTGTCATATAGAAGTCCCATTGCCGCGCTACCAAGGAACCATGCGACGCCATAGCCTGTGTAGAAGAGTCCAAATCCCGTGCTTCGCTTGGACACTGGCATGAAGCCTGTCAGGACCGCCTTCAGTAAAGAATTCTGCGCGCCCATCCCGACACCCCAGAGTGCCATGCCAATCAAAGCCAGCCAGAACTGGCCGAGGAAAACAAGTGGTGTTTCAAACTAACCTTTGTTCGTTCAGCTTGAAGGCTGATCGCGCGCCGCAGCTGAAGGAATTAGAGATGAACCGGACTGAAACTGTGAAATCAGACTCCGAAAGAAGCCGTGTTTAAAGAAAGACTAAGAGCGCTATTAACATGAAACCTCATTCAGTTTTTACCTTTTCTGAGTAATCGCAGTTACTTTCATTTTTCTCAGTCATCAATTAAAAATCGCAAACACTTGGTCAACTCAACCTTGGACGGCCTACTGTCTTTGGCCTGCCGGTTCGACCTGTCAAGACGTTAATCCAATTCAATAGGAGCAGACATGCGGTTGGCAGACTTCATCTTACGTAACATGGAAACCATTCTTGGCGAATGGGAAGCGTTCGCTATGACATTACTCCCGGCCGCAACGGGCATGACATCACTGGCCCTGCGTGACCACGCCAAACAGATTCTGGAGGCCGTGGCGAAAGACTTGTCCACGCGTCAGACGAAGGAGGCTCAGGCCGAAAAATCGAAGGGCAGAGCACCCAAACTTGCGGTAGCCCCGGAGACAGCCGCTCAAACGCACGCCGTGCTGCGGGCGCGAAGCGGCTTCGACATCAACCAACTGGCCGCTACCGCGCCCTGCGCGCCAGCGTCCTTCACCTGTGGATGGACGCGTGCGAGCCCGATGAGATTAGTCTGGATGATGTCGTGCGTTTCAACGAAGCCATCGATCAGGCGATCGCCGAATCAATTGGCTTTTTCAGTGCCCAAGTAGATCAGGCGCGCAACTTATTGCTCGGAATGCTTGGTCACGATATGCGCAATCCGCTAAACAGCATCCTGATGACAGCCCAGTACCTAGCCGCGTTGAACGCTGGGGAGAACGTAGCGGACGCGGCGTTGCGCCTGATTCGCAGCGGCGCTTCGATGAAGGAACTCCTGGATGACTTAGTCGATTTCAATCGAACCACATTAGGAATCGGTATCAAAATCGATTTGGCGGACGTTGACTTGGCGATTCTATTTAGGGATGAATTGGAACAGTTGCGTGGAGCTTATCCAAGCCGGCAAATCAAACTGGAAATAGAAGGTGACACTCGCGGCCACTGGGATGGGGTACGCTTGCAGCAACTGGTCCGCAACCTCGTTGTGAATGCGATCAGTTACGGAGAGGCGGACATGCCGGTCCAAGTGGCGCTTACCGGCGATGAGGCCGACGTTACCATTGAAGTAAAAAATAGTGGGCCGGCCATTGAGAAAGAAATCTTGAAGCAGATCTTTGATCCGCTTAAACGGGGACTTGGGGAAGGTAAACGCGATGACGGGGTAGGACTCGGCCTTGGATTATATATCGTTCACGAGGTTGCGCGGGCGCATGGCGGCGAAGTGACCGTCCAATCCGACAACGGAGAAACCGTGTTCGCCGTGCGCCTGCCTCGCCGCAATTAAAACATCGCGGTCCAACGCCGCCTGGCGTTTGAGGGCTGTCGGATTATAGAGTCGCTGTGGCGGCTGGTTTAACTGATAGAATCGGCGAGTATGCGATGCCCCCGGTGTGACAGTACCCGAATCCAGCGAGGTTACAACGATACTTCGGTCGTGGTCCGTCTCGCGGGACGCCACGAACTCCTTTGCAATAACTGCGGTTTGGAATTCACGGGCCATAAGTGGTCAGGCGTCTTCCATCGAGTGCCCGGCAGGGCAGCCGGCCCTAACATCACCCGGCGCCGGGCTCCTCGATACAAGGTCCATTTGCCCGTCACCATTAGACTGGTTAACACGGAGACAAGTGATCAACCTTCCTTTTCCACCGCAGTGCGCGGCCATTGTCAAACGCTAAGCAGCTTAGGTGCGGCGCTTTCATTCGTCGGTTCACGCATTGACCCCCGCGAATTTGCAAAGCCCGGCCGTCTCTTGCTGGTAGTTATTAATCTCGCCGGTAGCGCGATAGAGGTGGTGGTTAAAACCATAACGCATGATCGCGTCGAGAATAAACATGGCCCGGCAAGCTGGTTTGTAGGTACCTCGATAGTCCAGATATCTGATGCGGATCGCGCCCAGCTCTTAAGTTACCTTGAGAGACGATCTCGCGAATAACCGCCTTAAGATTCTAGCAGCACCAGCGAAGCCTAAGGCCGACAAGCCTAAGAAGAAACCCGCTAAGAAAAAGTAAGGCCATTAGATGTGCTTAAGTGAGACTCAAACTGTCAGTAAGGCGAGAATAGCGATAATGACGGTCATGATTCCCCCAGTGAGGAGAGAAGAAGTGCGATCGAGAGGATCGATCAGCATTCAACTGCTGACGAACAAGCCACTCGAGAAACATGCTATCGCGCCGTCAGCTGCAAGGCTTTGTTATGCGGCGGATCTGGTTACCAATCATTCCTACCGGCTCGGCCCTCTCGAAGATGCCTTCAAGAAATCCAAGGGACAGCTACGTAATCGACGCGGCAACCATGTAAACGGATCGAGGGGAAAGGAATGAAGATCAAACTATTCACCGCTGCGGCAGTGAGCTTGCATTGCTCGCTTTAGCGTGCACTCAGGCAAATCAGGGACGAACTACATTGGGATCGAACGGTTCATCAGTTGCTTCAAGTAAGGAGTCACAGACCATGAACGTCAAAAGAAGAGGCTCACAGCCTTCCACCAAAGGACCGGAAGAAAATTTTACCGGAAGGGTACGCATTGACCCGCTGTTCGAAGCTCCCCAGCCGGCTCGTTCGCTCGGCGTCAGCGTCACGTTTGAGCCGGGCGCTCGGACGGCATGGCACACACATCCGCTCGGTCAGACTCTGATCGTTACGGCCGGCGCCGGGCTGACTCAGATTTGGGGCGGCCCGATCGAGGAAATTCAGGAAGGAGATGTTGTCTGGTGCCCGCCGAGTGAGAAGCATTGGCATGGTGCCACGCCGACCACGGCCATGACCCACATCGCCATTGTCGAAAAGCTGGACGGCAAAGTGGTCGAATGGATGGAAAAGGTCAGCGACGAACAGTACCGGGCCGGATCAAGAGGCGAATAAAACGTAAATCGGATCGTTTTTATAAATGGCTAGCGTGTCGCTACTGGATGAAGTTGTTGCTGCTCATGGAGGCGCAGACCGCTGGGCTAGTGTGCATGAGTTGAGAATACAAGTTCGTACCGGCGGGAACATCCTCGCCCTGCGTTTAAAGTCTCCACATACTCGTTCACTTGAAGTTATTGTCGATGCGCGCCGCGTCCATGTCTCGCTGGATCCATTTCCACGTCGCGGCATGAGAGGCGTCTTTGATGGGCGCAGCGTCCGAATAGAAACTAACAATGAGGGAAGATTGTTGAGGCAACGTGAAGTCGTCCGCTCAACGGTGACCGGGGCCGGCGACCCTGAGATGTATCAGGGGGCCCGCGTTTCCGCCGGCTTTTTTCCACTGTTGGGCGTCAAGCCTGAGTTTGGACGCAACTTTGGACCAGAAGAGGACCAGGTGGGCCGGGATCATGTTGTGATTCTGGGCCATGCCCTCTGGCAAAGCCGCTTTGGAGGCGACCCAAATATTATCGGACGACCCCTGACAATAGATGGCGAGCCCTTCACCATCATCGGTGTTCTTCCCGCCAATTTTCGTTTCACCCGGGTTCTTAACGCCGAATTGGAACTGTGGATGCCCATTGCTTTTACGCCGCAGCAACTGACGCGCGAAGATCGATCCATAGTTGTATATGGCCGTTTGAAGCGGCGTGTTTCCTTCAGGTGCCGCATCCGGGCAAGTGACGCTGACTTCCGGGCAGTCTGGTGTCTGATTCTGTTTGACTGGCTGCAACAGAACGTTTGCTGGGTGCAACAATTTCCCTGGCTGAAACAAGATCACCAACAACAAGACCCAAGCACTATCTTCATTTTATAACCCCTTTGTCTTTCGAACGATCGTCGGCGGGCTTCAACATCGTTTCATCATTTCATCAGGCAGCACGCTACGCTTGAGCGGCGAGCGAGCAGCATCCGACCTGCGCGACGAAATATCTTGAGAACTACGCTATTGCGCGGTTGGGCTGCAAGCGGTTGTTGGGTGGCGCGCTCATGGATATACGCAACACCGATACTGCTTCAGAAGGGGTACAGGCTGTAAGCTAATCGGTAGAAAGAATTGTTGAGTTTTCTCACGTCTCCCCACGCGTGTCTAACATGACTGCTTCTGCCGCAATCTGCATGAACAATTAGTTGGTCTGACTTTGCGTCCCCTTTGCCACCAAGTAGTGAAGCCGCACGACCCCGTCTGAAAAACGTTTACAGGAGCGGAGACTCAGCTGAATTTCTCGTCGCCCAGGTCCCAACAGGGGAATGCCCTCCCCTATAAGCGTTGGCATTACATGAATGATGAACTCGTCGATCTGGTTTTGGTCGACGAATGCTCCGATCAGTGCAGCACCGCCCATCATCCAGATGTTCTTGCCCGGCTGGGCCCGCAGATGTTTTGCAAACACCGCCGGCTCTTCAGTGACGAACTCCACGCCAGGTGCCCTGACCAGGCCGGTCGCATTTCGGGAAAAGACGTAGTGTTTGGGCTGCGTTCCGAATGGGGCTCCGTGCTGAAGGCCGAACTCATATGTCTTTCGCCCAAGCACGATCGAATCGATGGATCGGCGGAATGCTCCCATGCCGTAGTCACCAGCCGTCCGTGGACGATTCAGAAAATCAACGCTGCCGTCGGGGCGAGCAATGAAGCCGTCAGCACTTGTGGCGATGTACACAACAATCTTTCGCATGTTTACTACAGGCGGTCTGACGGATTCGCTGATTCCGATCCGCTGCCAGTGCTTTTTCGGTGGCCGCTCGCAGAAATTATTCAACTTTCATTTTCTAAGCCCAACGCAAGAATATGGTTAGGATCTCCTCCAGCTTTTGAGGCCCACCGACACCATTAAATTTCGCGTTTTCAACCCAACATCTGATCCAATCTCGGCCGGGAGTACATCTGGGGGCGGGACGAGAATTCTCGCCCATTATCTATCGTGTCATTGCATGTTTCTGGACATTTGAGTCTTCTAATTCCTGGGTTTCGGTCGGGGGTCCAAAATTGCATCGCGCTCAGTTAAGTTGGCAGGCAGCTTAACTTGATCGATTGGCGGCTCGCCTTCAATGATTGATACAGCTTCAATCACATAAACACTGCCCTCTTCGTCGTAGTTGGTGTATTTCACAGGTTGTGTAATGCCCGGGATCGAAATAGCTTCAATCACAACTCTTCCGTCTTCCACCACTCGCTGGGCATACGCCTTCAAGCCCAAGAAGGAAACCTCACCAACGAATTGTGAATTAGACTTCAACCTCTCTGCTGTTGGTGGTCGCGAAGAATTACTGAAGCTTGCCATCCTTATAGCTTGCCCGGAAATAATATTGAAAACGCCGCCTTTCGCCGGGTCGGCAATTATTACCTGTGTAACCTCGTTTTGGGCGTTTCTTTGCACCTTACGCCATTTTCCAGTTTGCGAAATATAGGTGCTTTCGGTGCCCCGCTCAACTATTTCTCCGTCCGGCTTCACCTGATAGATTCGGGACTCAATCGTATGACCTTTCCAGGTAGGCTCAGTTTTTTGCACATAACTAAATGCGAAGACCAGCAACAGAAGTGGAGAGAATGCGAACAGTAGCTGCTTGTCGTTGGGATAAGCCATGCTTAGCCTCTTAAAGCGCTTTATATAGGGTTTACGTGAAACGGGGCAACTGGGTTTGTGTGACGGAGCCTTCCCTTCAAGGAATTTTAGGACTCATTTGCCGAGAGAATAACATAGAGTGATTGCCAGTCCACCCGTGTAAAGCCGCGCACGAAGCAGAATGGTCAGAGCTGTATCTGCTGGTCCACAACCAATCGCCAAAAAAGCTGCGCCGCAAACACAATGCGAGACCACTAAGAGTCCATTCTGCGTTCCGGTGAGTCTTTCATAATGCGGTAAAGTGCTATCCATGCCGCGAAGTTTGATTGAATTACAGTAATTCGTCTCGCTTTCACGGCGGCAACGCGGGTTCGACTCCCGTACGGGACGCCAGTACTTTCAGGCAGACAAGGTGCCTTCGCTTCCGCAAGTCCCGAACAATCGAGAGCCTGCCAATTTGAGTCGACGGGACCTCATGACGCATTCGGCGCTTGTGCTAAGATTCGGCGGATAGATCGTTACTTCCTGCAGTGCGATCCTGGACAAGCGGGTTTGTAAGAGGGAAACGCCGTTAGTGTCTCCTCATAATCCACAAAAGAGAATAATGCGAAAAACAATGTGGGGCGATTCCATGATCGTGAGAGTGGGAAGCGGATTGCTGTTCTGCCTACTCCTCGTTGCGATGCCTCGACTGGCACCAGCACAGGGCCGTTCGATTCCGACCAGCAGCACCGTCGCCAACAACGTAAGGCCCTTGGGTTCGATGACGCTGTAGACGAACGTCATAGAAGTTTGATTCCCGGATAGTGGCGAATACGTGTGGCCGCCTAACTGCCGGCGGAAAACAATACTCGTTGCGATTTCACCGCGTTTGAGGCAGGATCAGGCCGTCAGGATAAACCGCGTGAGGCTGTGCAGGTGCTTTGCTCACTAGAACTCTAATCAAAAAGCGCCCGCATTAAACTCCGCTCATTTACGCCGTCGCATTCCACCCCAGGCTTCTACGGTTCGAGAGGGGAACGAACATGCGCGCATTTTCACAGAAGCAGAATCAACCTCAGCAGAGATCATCAGCCAACCTCAAAAGGTCGAATGCGTCGGCGCCTGCGAGTGATAACGCACGCCCCCTCCTGCAATTGCAACGCACGATTGGAAATCAGGCCGTGGTGCAATTGCTACAGGTTAGAGCTGATGGCCTTGCAGTCCGCTCCCATCCTGAAATCGGTCAGCCTACTGAAGGCCGCTCTAAGGATCCAACCACGAATAGTTTCTCTCATGACTTCAGTCGAATTCCGGTGCGTGGTCCAACACCAATAACGATTCAAACAAAGCTTGCCGTACACACTCCCGGAGACATCTACGAACAGGAAGCAGATCATATCTCTGAACAATTGATGCGCATGCCCGAGCCGAAGTCACAGCGCGATTGCGGCCGGGGTACTAAATGTCAACCGGAGGAGCCGAGCCAAGAACATCAGCACTTGCAAATAAAACACATCGGCTCGAGCGAAGCAGGAAAGACATCAGCTCCTCCCAGCGTCCACGAAGTATTAGCCTCACCCGGTCAACCTCTCAATCCGGGGACACGCGCCTTCATGGAGCCGCGCTTCGGCTATGACTTCACAGGGGTACGGATCCACACAGACCCGCTCGCGGCGCAATCTGCGGAGTCCGTGGCCGCTGAAGCGTATACCGTCGGGTCTGACGTGGTCTTCGCAGCTGGGCGTTATGCTCCGACGACTGGCGATGGGCAACGACTCCTCGCGCACGAGCTAGCGCACGTGATGCAGCAGCGGTCCCGGCCGGCGCTGCAACGTCAGTCACCTGTTGCGCAGCAGTCCCAGACGATTCCGACTGATCTCCAGTCCTCGGCCAACATCGGGAAGATGACCGATACGGAATTGATTAACCGACATGACCGGATACTCAATGTCCTGCAGCTCATCGTCTCGGGTCCGGATGCGGACGAGCTGAAGCGCGAGGCCGCACGCATTGGAGTGGAGCTAGCACGACGTGAAGCACTGGCGGCTGGGCGCACCTTTACCGACGACTCCATCAAGAAGATGAAGGACTACTTCATCCAGAACGCTCAAAAGCCGGCGAAGCCACGCAAGAACCCCCCGCCGGCGCCCCCGGGAGGTTGGCAGGACTCGTGCATCGTTGCGCTCAACAAGGCCGCGAAGATCGGCACCAGTAAGCCGGACCTGCCCACCACGCCCCACACCATCGAGGATACTATGAAGAAGATGGCGGCAAGCGGGCATAGCGGCGTGGCGCGAGAGGTGTGGTTTGAAGGCAAGGGCGGCAGGATAAGCAAGACCGGTGCTCTCCGCCCCGAGAAGCTTCAGGCAAGCATCTGGGACACGGTGATGTCGCTCGCTGGCGCTGATGTAGGGTGGAGTGTGTTCACTATGAGCCTCCTCGACGGCTTTCACAGCGTTACGTTGACTCTCGACACGAACGATCCGAGCGCGCCGCGCATATATTGGTCGGATCAGTGGGCGTCCGGGGGCGGTTGGAAGGAGTACACGCGCTCCGAGTTGGACGACGAAGTCACCAGGCGCGTCCAGAGGTGGTGGGACGACCCGGATCCGAAGACAGGCGGCCACGGGCACGACACAGTGGTACGAGTATGGCGCCTTAGAGCCACTGCCGCGACTAGCAGCGGACCCTAACTCAAAACGAGACTGGGCTGCGAATTCAGAAGCGGGTGGAGCGTCAACTCTCACTTTTAATCCCATGCAAGGAGAAAGAATGGAACGTAAAGTAGCATCCGATTATCCGCAGGAGTTGTTAGACCTGTTTCATGAATATCAGCACGGCGATCTTGATCGCCGCACTTTTCTTGAACGCGCGGGCAAGTTTGCGGTCGGCGGTCTGACAGTCGCAGCAATCTTCGAGAGCCTGACACCCAACTACGCCTGGGCGCAGCAGGTGCCGCCGGATGACAAGCGCCTAAAAGTTGGCTACGAAGTAGTGCAATCTCCGGCTGGGAACGGTTCGATCAAGGGGTATCTGGCCCGCCCGGCCCAAGGGAAAAAGCTGCCGGTCGTGCTCGTCATTCACGAAAACCGCGGACTCAATTCCTACATCGAAGACGTAGCGCGTCGCCTTGCGCTCGCGAAGTTCATCGCCTTTGCGCCCGACGGGTTGACTTCGGTCGGCGGCTACCCGGGCAGCGACGAGAAGGGCGCCGTCGCCTTTCGCCAGGTGGATGGAAAGAAGATGACCGAAGATTTCGTCGCGGCGGCAAAGTGGCTCAAAGCACGTCCCGATTCCAACGGCAAACTGGGTGCGGTAGGTTTTTGTTTTGGCGGCGGGATGGTGAATCAACTGGCGGTGCGGCTGGGCCCTGATCTGAATGCGGGAGTCGCGTTTTACGGGCGCCAGGCGGCGGTGGAGGATGTTCCGAAAATTTCCGCA
>DATLBQ010000552.1:0-6453 GCA_035526805.1 Pyrinomonadaceae bacterium | reverse complement strand
CTCTATCAGCACCTCGGTTACGTCTATTGGCAGAAGCACGATTACCAAAAAGCCGCCGAAGTTTACTCTGCGGGAGGAAAGCTGCCGGGTGCGCCCGCCTGGCTGTCAGAAATGGGCGCTCGCATGTTGGCCGAAGGTGGATCGGCACAGGCGGCGCGTCAGACGTACCAACACTTGTATGACGAATCAAAGGACGAGCAATTGAAGCAGCTACTGCTGCGACGGTTGCTGCAGGTCGATTCGTTTGAGCAGCGTGATCTCATCCGTCGCGTGCTGAATGATTACTCTGCGCGGTCTAAGCGCTGTCCCGGTTCGTGGAAGGAAATAACTCAAACCCTTCGCGCTTTCCGATTGCCGATAGACGCGAATAGCGGAGCGCCCCTGGATCCGGCTGGAACGCCCTATCTTCTCGTTAAGGGTGGCTGTGACGTCGACTTAGATCCTCGTTCGCAAGTTCCTTACCGTTGAATTAGTCTTTTGGGCACATTCGAAAAGATGAAAAAGAGTCGTCCGCATATGCCGAAGGATTCCCGCCAGAATTTCCTTAAGGAGTCTAAGCAGGTTCCAGCGCGGCCTGACTCTATTCCTACGAACAACATTTTGACCGAGAGCCGAGCGCTCTTCCTGACAGTCGCAGCTACTATTTTGGTCTACGCGAACTCACTTAGTGGCGCGTTTGTGTTTGACGACACCAAACAGATTGCCGGCAATCCCTCGCTTCATTCCTGGGGCAACATTCTGCGCGCCTTCACTAATGATGTCTGGAGCTTTCAACGCGGCACACTTACTCGGGACGTTCCTCCACCTTACTATCGGCCTCTATTCACGATCTATCTGACCGTGAATTATCAATTGTTCGGTCTATGGGAACCGGGCTGGCATCTCATGAACCTGTTGGTACACACGACCGCAACCGTTTTCGTTTATTACCTCTTGCGCCGGTTGACAGGCGATAACCTGATCGCCTTGCTGACGGCTCTGCTCTTTGGTCTTCATCCGGCGCACGTCGAGTCAGTTTCCTGGATAAGCGGAATTCCAGATCCACTCGCGGCCCTCTTCTATGTGCCAAGTCTTATTTGGTATGTGCGTTATCGTGAGGAAGGAGGCGCCAAATGGCTGGCGGCTTCAGTTCTCGCTTACGGGTTCGCATCTCTGTGCAAGGAAACACCGCTGGCCCTACCGCTCGTTTTTGTTGTTTGGGAATTCGCGCGCGGCGACCAAAAAAAGAATCTCACCGCGCGGGTCCGGGAAATAGCGTGGCAGCTTATACCTTACGCCGCGGTAGCGGGTGCCTATCTCGCTCTTCGTTTCTCCGTGTTGGGCCGGCTTAGTTGGAAACATCCATTCATGGCGCAGGTTCCTGACAGTGCGATCTGGATGACGGTGCCATACGTGTTCGTCAACTATGTACGCCACTTAATTGCGCCATTCCGTCTAAGCTTAATCTATGGAACCTCATTCGTTACCAGCGCCGCCGATCCTCGTTTCCTGGTTCCTCTGACACTGCTCATCGGCGTGGCCATAATGCTGTGGACATATCGAAAGAAGCTGGATCGAAACTTATGGATCGCTCTAACGCTAACCATCGCGCCACTTCTACCAGTGCTCAATCTGAAGGTGTTTCACTACGAATATATTATTCAGGACCGTTATCTTTACTTGCCTTCTATCGGGTTCTGCAGCCTCGTTGCGCTCCTACTTGCTCGGTTAGGCCGCAGAAACCAACGGCTGCTGCTGGCAACTGCATGCGTAATAATTTTCGTGTTCGGCGCCAGCACCATTCTGCAGAACCGCGTTTGGCATGACGCGGCCGCGCTCTGGCAACGCGCCATTTACTATTCGCCGCAATCCTGGTCCACTCACTACAATCTCGGTCTGGCCTACCTTAACTTCAAACAGAATGACCTGGCCCGCAACGAATTGGAAGAGGCCAAACATTTAAAGTCAAACGAAGCCAGCATCTATAATAATCTTGCGCTGGCGCAAGCTGGTGTCGGCGATTTTAATAGCGCCATCGCCAACTTGAAACAGGCACTCACGTTAGATCCAAGTCTGCTCGAAGCGCATAACAACCTGGGGACAATTCTCTACGAACAAAGCTCTTACAACGACGCGCGCAGCGAATTTTCTTTGGTACTCGATCGCGATCCGGAATCAGTTTCAGCCCATTTCAATCTCGGGCGGACGTTGGCGGCCTTGAAAGACTACAGTGGAGCGATTCGCGAATTTGAGTCAGTGCTCACCTTGAAGCCCGACGATAGGGAGGCACGTTACGAACTGGCTCTCAGTTATGCCGCGACTAACCAAAAAGACAAGGCCATTGAACAATTCAATCGGGCCGCGGCGACCGACCGTGACTCGGTGCGAGCCAATGACATGCGGAAGAAGCTTGAAGAAGTCTTGCGCAGAACTTTGTCATAAGTCCTAAAGAACGTGAAGGTGATCAAGCGAATGGGGACAGCGAAGAGTACTGGCTGGAAATGGGGCGTTTTGGCAGCCATCGGGATGATGCTGCTGGCGCTCTGGCCGCAAATAAACATGTGGATCGCGCGTGGTCGCAATTGGCAGGGGTCATATGTCGCTGTGCAAGGTGATGAGGTCGCTTACTCTGCCTACATCAATGCCCTGATCGAAGGCCGTCCACGGCGGAATGATCCCTACACGGGTCGGGTAGAAAATCCCGATCAGCCGCTACCGGAGTCGCTGTTCTCTGTTCAGTTCATTCCCGCCTATGCTATTGCTCTGCCTGCCCGGCTTCTCGGCGTCACAACCTCGACTACCTTCATCGCGCTGATTGCCGTTACAGCGTTCACTTCAACGTTGGCCATCTTCTGGTTGCTGACTATAGTGACTGGCGATAGCAAACTGGCGGCAGGCGGTGCGCTTTTGGTGCTCTGTCTTGGCAATCTAATCGCCTGGCAAGGTGAGATGCGAGTCCTGCTCGGCTTGCCGATTTTTGAAGATGACTACTTTCCGTTTTTGCGACGCTATCAACCATCAGCTACCTTCCCGCTCTTATTCATCATGGTAGGTTTTTTATGGCAAGCGCTCAAGAGTAAGCAGCGCCGCACGATGGCAGTCTGGTCAGTTGCTGCAGGACTTGTGTTCGCCGTGCTCGTCTTCTCATATTTCTACCTGTGGACCACCGCCGCCGCGTGGCTCTTTTGCCTGGGTCTCATCTGGCTAGCGGCCCGCCCAGGAGAGTGGCGTAGCGTCGTCTTCATATTTGGATTAATTGGCACTTTGGGTCTGACCGTCCTGGCACCGTATTTTGTCTTGCTGTCTCGTCGCGCCGCTGAAACCGATCAATCGGTGCTGATGATCCACTCCCATGCCCCTGACCTGCTGCGCGTGCCGGAATTGTTAAGTGCGGCGGTGCTTATCGCCCTTTTGATTCAAGCGCAACGCGGCAAAATAGAATGGCGTGCGCCCAGAGTTCTTTTCACCGCCTCGCTGGCTTTGGTGTCATTCGTGGTGTTCAATCAACAGGTCTTCAGTGGTCGCTCGCTACAGCCTCTGCACTATCAAATCTTTGTTGTAAATTACGTGACGTTATTAACCCTGGTCTTTGCGATAGACGTGTTACGACGCCTGAAAACTGGGACTCCGCAGAAAATTCCGGGCAGAATCCTGGCGCTCATTACGGTAGCAGTCTTTGGTTGGGGAATAGTTGAAGCCACAGGAGGAACAAACAGAAACGTTACACAGGCGCGCCTGCGTGATGACGCCATGCCGGTAGTCAAGTGGATGGCTGAAGAGTCAAAGAGGGCAGGCTTGAGCGGAGCCAACCCGACTCCAACCGATCCGCGCGCGATAGTCTTCGCCTCAACGCTGCCCGTTTCTGAGACTCTGCCGACCGGTGCGCCGCAGGCTCAACTCTACGTGACGCACATGGCGTATTATGCGGGAGCAACTCCAAAGGAAGTAAAAGAGCGCTTCTATCAGTATCTCTACTACTCGGGCACCGGTGAAAAAGATCTGGCCCAGGCGATCTCCGAAGGCCGGTTTGCTATTATGTCAGCGCTGTTCGGTATTGAACGCATTATTCCCGCGCTGACTGCAAACCCGCGACCTGTAACTCTTGACGAGGCCCGCGCAGAGTTGCGCCATTACTCTGACTACATAAAGACATTCTCACCGGAACAAGCGCGACGTCCGACGCTATCTTACGTCGTCGTGCCAACGGAAGCCTCTCCGGATCTTTCTAATCTTGATCGCTGGTATGAACGCGGGCAGGGTGAGCAAGCCGGGCTGTTCACCATCTATCGTGTGAAGTTGCGCCAATAGTTAACCTATATGACTCTTTCCAACCCTGTCGCCACCGGGAAAATACCGGTCGTTGAAATAGATAACTTAACGAAAGACTATGAGGTCGGGTTCCTGCGCAAAAAAAAGGTGCGCGCGCTCGACGGACTTTCGCTGACTGTTAATCATGGCGAGATATTTGGATTCTTAGGAGCGAATGGCGCGGGCAAAACCACGACGCTGAAGCTGTTGATGCGTCTGATCTTTCCGACTAACGGTAGCGCGCGCATTCTCGATCATGATATCTCCGACATTTCGATGCATAGTCGCATTGGCTACTTGCCAGAGAACCCATACTTTTATGACTACCTTACTGCCCTTGAGTTTCTAAACTTCTGCGGGCAAATTTTTGCCCTCTCAAAATCGTCGCGCGATAACCGGGCCAAAGAATTGCTGAACCGAGTGAAGCTGCACGAAAGCAAATGGAACATACAGTTGCGGAAATTCTCGAAAGGAATGTTACAGCGCGTTGGTCTCGCTCAAGCGCTCGTAAACGATCCAGAGGTGGTGTTTCTTGACGAGCCGATGAGCGGCCTCGACCCAATTGGACGGCGCGAGGTGCGCGACCTGATCGCTTCGCTGCGACAAGAGGGTAAGACGGTTTTCATGTGCTCACATATTCTCTCCGACATCGAAATCCTCTGTGATCGGGTTGCCATTCTAAAAGGCGGCCGCCTCGCACAAGTAGGGTATCTCGATGAGCTGCGCCAACAAGTGCCCGGGAGGAATCTTGTGGAAGTGATGGTGAGCGGAGTAAGTCAAGTGGCGCTTGAGGCGTACTTCCCTGACCGTGATGAGTTTCTCGTCACGTCCACTCCTGCGGGTTTACGAATTGAACTAAGTGATGAAAGGGACGTCGACCGCGTACTGGCGTCGCTGAGGGCAGCGGGAGGAAAACTTGTGTCTGTCCAGCCGCTAAGGCAATCACTTGAAGAGTTGTTTCTTAATCCGGAGTAGCGAGGGTTGCTGTTAACGGCGAAAGACGGCCTAGTCAAAGTTGGAGCGATTGGTTTATCGATACTACTTGAATTTAAACGCGGTAACCTCCATCTTGATGTTCGCCCGATCGTCCTTGTCTGTCATTCCCTCCAGCATCACACGTACAGCCATGCTTCGGTTATTTTCCAACTCAGCCTGCCGCGTAGGAATAACGACGACCGCCTTTTGATTCACCGGTTTGCCCTGGTGGTCAACTACGATTCCTTTAATTTCAAGTCCGGTAAGCGTTCTGCCTGAGAAGTTGTGAACAATCGTTTCCAGGTTCATGACTATATCGCCCAGCGCTCGCTTCGACTCGTAAGCCTCCGGCGGGTCAAGAACAATTTTTGATTGATACTGCGCAAATTCCGGCGAGCCTTCGCGTATGGCACCCTGGAGTGTGGGTTCAACAGTGCCACCGCCGCTTGCTTTCATCAGAAAATAAAACAGCACCGCAATCGCGAGTGCCGCTATCACCGCAACAACAATGATTATTGTGCGTCTGGAATCGTCGGGATCGGAAACCTGTCGCTCTGAACTGGCCATGGATAGTGGGGGGATTCTAGTGCGCGGTAAACTCATTTTGCAATCGTCAGCTGAGTATTCAGTTGTCGCCTCCTCAGCTTGCTTAGACACACGACTGGGGAAAATGTTTCCGAGAGGTGTTTCGCGAGGCAATATCAGGCGCGATTACGCGTGTCCAGCGATTAGGCGGTTAACCAAATCTTCAAGTTCAGTGTAGTTAATCGGCTTCGTGACGTAAGCATCGCATCCTGCGTCTAACGCCTCGCTGTGAAAATCCGCCGTGTCGTGTGCAGAGACAGCAACTATCGGCACTGCGTTGAGTTCGGGCCGATTACGAATTTGGCGCGTTGCCGCAAGACCGTCAATGATCGGTAAGCTCAGGTCCATTAGAATGATTTGAGGCTGAACTTGAGAAGCCACTTCCACTGCTTCCTTCCCGTTCGTCGCTTCAACGACGCGGAAGCCGCTCATTTCCAGCAGCCGGCGCATCATTTGGCGATTGTCTTCCGTATCTTCAACCAATAACACGGTGGCTACATCACCTTCGTGATTCACTGGGTAAGTTTGTCTGTCGGGCGTTGGTTGACTCGCGGAATTCAAGGTTTTACCGACCTCCTGTCGGCGAAAAGGGCTGTATCACTAGAA
>DATLBQ010000551.1:0-12172 GCA_035526805.1 Pyrinomonadaceae bacterium | reverse complement strand
CTGTCAGCACAAGCTCGGCACCCTCGATCTTTGTGCTAACAAATTGAGCTAAAATGTGTTCACCATGTCCCCGATCACCTGTTCACCATGTCTCCGGTCTATACACCTTCCTGACCCTGAGTCTGTTCAGTTGAGCCAGTTCCTTGAGTTCGAAAGGCTTTCAATGTTGCGGAAAGGCTCAAGATGCAACGTCTCGGGGTCGGGAAGGCGGGCTTGCCCCCGCTCGACTAATATTGTCATCCAACTTATAAAAACTCAGTGCGGAGTCGCCTTGCTTGAGAACTCGATACCGACTCAAATCTCCAAGCTCTTCAGCTAACTCTTTTTTGTGATGGTGCTCGACAATCAACATGCCTTCTTCACTCAACAGACTTGCTGAACGCGCGCCGAACGTTTCGAGAATCGGCAAGGAGTCAACGGCGTAGGGCGGGTCGAAGAAAACGATGTCCCAGGGCTTACCGCTGTCCGGCTGCTTCGCAATGAAGCGTCGCAGGTAATCCAACGCTTCCGCTTGTACGACCTCGCTTTCGCTTCGCTCAATCCGGCAAAAATCGATGTTTGCTTTGATCAACTCACACATCTTCCGTGAACGATCTACAAACGTAACATGAGCTGCGCCGCGCGATAACGCTTCGATGCCGACGGCTCCCGAACCGGCGCAGAGATCGAGAAAGCGCGAGTCCTCGATGTGGGGTGCAATGACGTTGAAGAGCGTCTCTCGGAGACGATCCGACGTCGGCCGTACCTCAAGCGAAGGCGGGCTCTTCAAGTTTCGTCCACGATATTTGCCGGCAATGATTCGCATAAGAATAATCCACAGATTACGCAGATTACACAGATAGGAACACAGGGAGCAGGGAAGATAGTTCTAAAACGGTCAATGTCCGCATGCCGTCGCCGTTAGCCTTGCCCTACCCGGTGAGCGGTCTGCTTGCTGTTCTGTAAATTTGTGAAATCTGTGTAATCTGCGGATACTTCTTCAGCCCACCGCCGCCAATCCGAAGCGTGCGTCTGAGCGCACGCGTTCGATCATCTTCGCCGTCTCCGCTGATTGCTCGCCTTTTGCCAGATAGAACTCCGCTTCCTTGCGCGCTCCTTCGAGGAATTTCTGATCGCGGACGATGTTGGCGACGCGGAACTCCGGCAATCCTGACTGCTTCGTCCCCAACAATTCGCCGGGACCGCGTATCTCCAGATCCTTTTCCGCGATTACGAAGCCGTCATTCGTTTTTGCCATGATGCCGAGCCGCTCGACAGCGATTGCGGTCTGCTTGTCTGACGTCAGCAGCACGCAATAACTCTTTTCGGCGCCGCGACCGACGCGGCCGCGCAGTTGGTGCAGTTGTGAGAGACCGAATCTTTCGGCATGTTCCACAATCATTACCGACGCATTGGGCACATCAACGCCGACTTCAATCACGGTGGTTGAAACCAGTATCTGGATTTCGCCGGCAACAAAGCGCCGCATCACATCTTCCTTATCGGCAGTTTTCATCTTGCCGTGCACCAGGCCAACGGAAAGCCGGGGAAAGACTTTGCTGCGCAGGTAATCGTATCGCTGAGTTGCGTCTTTCAAGTCCATCTTCTCCGACTCTTCAACCAGTGGATACACCACATAAACCTGGCGACCCGCACCAACCTCCCGCGCAATCAGATGCTTAACTTCCGCCCGTTCCTCCTCGCCGCAGATGCGCGTTTCAATGGGCGTGCGCCCCGGCGGCATCTCATCGATCACAGATACGTCGAGGTCTCCGTAAATCGTCATTGTTAATGAACGCGGAATCGGTGTTGCGGTCATTACCAGGACGTCGGGGTTGAAACCGCGCGCCCGCAACTCGGCTCGTTGCATGACCCCGAAGCGTTGTTGTTCATCAATCACCGCCAGCCCGAGATTCTTGAACGCGACTGCCTCCTGAATGATCGCGTGGGTGCCTATGCATGCATGAATTTCACCGGCTGCGAGGTCAACCTGCAGCTTGCGCTTTTCAGCAGCACGGAGCGAGCCGGTCAGAAGCTCTACCCGATACGGCGACTTTGCCAGTAGGCGTTTGATGTTGCGGGCGTGTTGTTCGGCAAGAATTTCAGTCGGCGCCATCAGCGCAGTCTGATAACCGTTCTCCATCGTCGCGAGCATCGCTATCAAAGCAACGATCGTTTTGCCGCTGCCGACATCCCCCTGCAGCAGACGGTTCATTGGCGCATCAGATTTCAAATCTTTGAATATTTCGCGAACAACTCGGCGCTGCGCGTCCGTCAACTTGAAGGGAAGTACCGAGCCGATCCTCAATTTGGTCGCCTGATCAAGCTTGATTTTTGTGCCCTTAACCTCTTTAATGCGTTGCCCACGTTTCAAGCTAATCCCCAGCGCAATCCAAAAGAAATCTTCAAAGATTAGCCGGAGATGTGCCGGGCTTCTCGCCTCGTCATATTGCGCGAGGGGTGTGGTTTCGCTTGGAAAGTGAATTTCATGCAGCGCTTCTGCTCGACCAATCAGTTTTTTTCGTTTCAACAATTCCCCCGGGAGCGTCTCCAAAATGGCGGAGTCAGGCAAGAGTGCCAGCACACCATGCATAATCTCCCGCAGGCGTTTGGAACTAAAGTCGCCCAACTTGCGGTAAACGGGCACGCGACGTCCGCTGTGAATAACATTTAGCGCCCCATCGTTGGTGTCTGTGTCTATAGCGTCGAGCGGGTCGAGGCCAGCGGTTTTGTCGGCGTTGCTTTCGCCGGCTGGAACGGTCTCCGACGCAATCGGGTTTGTTGATGCGGTTGGCATCGGAGGCAGCAGCTCGAGTTCGTCCGCCGGTTTGTTCAGTTTTAGCGAATACGTCGCGCGGCGCTTGTCCCAGTCCCAGCGACCGAATGTGATGAACCGTGCCCCGCGCACGAAACGTTTGGTGTAGTAGTCGATGATGTCTTTCGCATGGTTTCCGGAGACGAACCACCATACTACGATCGGACGTCCGGTCCTTTCTGGATCAGTGGCCGTAACTTCAAAAATGAATAAGCTCGAACGGCCATTTGAGCGCCGGTTCTTTACCTGAAATGCGCCTGCGATCTTGACGATAAGTTCCAACGAAGCCTCCATGCCCTCCGTTAGATCGCGTATATGGGCCGGATGCGAGCGATCTTCGTAGCGCATGGGCAGATAACTCAGCAGATCTTCAACGGTAGCGACGCGATCTTTCTTTCCCCAGTGACGCGCGAGCTCCTGTGCGAGTCTGTGGGAAAGGGTGTGGCCGAAACGCGGCAGGCCGTATTGATATAGGTCTTCAACAGGAGTGTGGAGGCTCAAAGGAGGCGGCATTCGGCGGGATCATAGCATAGGCATCGAGCACAATCGCTGACTGAGCATCTAGGTACTGAATGGGGTGTGGCTTGATGCAAACGAGCGAACGAAACTTGGATGCGGCAGCAGAGCCACGCCTCCATCAACCATCACCTCGTGAGATCGCTGGTGT
The DNA here is from genome assembly GCA_035526805.1 of Pyrinomonadaceae bacterium. Taxonomy (GTDB): domain Bacteria; phylum Acidobacteriota; class Blastocatellia; order Pyrinomonadales; family Pyrinomonadaceae; genus PSRF01. The sequence continues at coordinate 8,711 of DATLBQ010000551.1, read as the reverse complement.
TCACACATCACAAAAGTTGACGTAGACAGCGGGTCTACGCTCCCCGGTATACTTGAGCGAACCAGCTGGTTTGCATTAACGTTTTAATGTTGGACGTGCATCGGGTATGAAAGTCGGGGGACGGATTGTTTCGAGCGGAGACTGTCATGAACAGGCTTGAATCGTTAACCGAGAAAAGGGTTAGAGAGGCGATCGAAAACGGCGAGTTTGATGATCTGCCGGGCAAAGGCAAGCCAATTGACCTGCGCGAAAATCCATTTGAGGATCCGGATCTGCGAATGGTACATCGCTTATTGAAGAATGCTGGGTTCGCCCCAGCCTGGATCGAAGAGCGCAAGGACATTGATGCTGAACTGGAAGCGGCCGAAACGATACTGTCACAGGCATGGAGACTGTTCGGGGAGGGTGGCGAGCGTCCGTCTGACGCCGAATGGCAACGCTGCTTCAAGGATTTTTGCGAGAAGATCACCGAACTCAATCAACGGATTAAAATCTACAACCTAAAGGCGCCGGCTATCGTCTTCCATCGCCGACACATCGACGCTGAGAAGATCGTGGCCTCGATCAAACAGAATGAGGGCCGCTAGAAATCCGCAAAGTCAGAGACCGACCAGAAGTGTATTTGGAGTCTACTTATGAGTGCTGAAAAGGAGTTGACTGCAGAAACTCGAAAAAATCTCACGCGGGTTCGTACCGTACTCCTTCGGCTGCATAAGACGCTATTGGATTTCGAGCGTGAGGGATATGAGCGCGCACGCGGGAAGATTGGGAACAGTTATGAATTTCTTCAGCTGGTGATGAGCGACGCGTGGTTCGCCTGGCTGCGGCAGCTTTCGGAGTTGATCGTGGAAATGGATGAACTTCTGGCGTCGAAGGAAACACCGAAAGAGCAAACGGCGGTCGCTCTTGTTCAGCAGGCGAATATGTTGTTGACTCCATCGGAGTCAGGCTCTGAGTTTCAGAAGAAATATTTTGCTGCAATGCAAGAATCGCCGGAAGTAGTACTGGCGCATTCTGAGTTCGCTAATGTGCTGGGGCCCGCCAGACTATCGAAAGAAGTGCACTGAAAAAAGAAGCCACAGGTCTACGCGGATTTACATAGATTCAAATTATTAGAACACGTTCGCATCCTGGATATTTGCAGATCTGATTTTATCAGTGTAAATCTGTGGCTGAAATCCCTAGTTCGTGGTTGCTTCCGCTTTGGCGCAATGCTGATCAAAAGCCTGGATCAGTTCACTCGCAACTTGCGATGCGTCTTTGCCTTCGATTTGCCGTCGTTCCATCATGTAGACGAGTTGCCCATCCTTGAGCAGCGCGATAGAAGGCGACGAGGGTTCATAACCAGTGAAGTAGCTGCGCGCTTTTTCGGTCGCTTCAATATCGGCGCCGGCGAACACAGTCCCAACCTTATCCGGACGCACGCTGTGCTGCAGCGCACGGGCTATTCCCGGCCTCGCTTTTCCCGCCGCGCAGCCGCAAATGGAATTAACAATCACCATCACGGTGCCCTTGCTATCTTCCAGCGTCCTTTGCACGGCTTCAGGTGTGCGCAATTCTTCAACACCAATTCTGGTCAGTTCCTCGCGCATTGGACGAATCATCAATTCTGAATATGGCATCTATTTCTCCTCTAGCTTTCGCGGACTTCGATTTGAGAACGATTGTAACACGCGGGGCACCTGATTGGTTCAGCAGGCTGCGCTGGTAATGGGTCGGTTGGCTTTAGCGGAAGCGTTTACAGAACCGAGTGCGGCAGCGGCGGATGTTGTAATCTACTTTAGTCATAATGGAGGCATTACCTAGACCACTTCTTCCTGAATGCTTTTAGGATCCGGCGCTACCGCGCTCGGTTCTGTAATTAGCTGCCTCACTGGATTCAAACTGATACGCCCTTCTTATTCAACAGCAATTAAGCTCCGCAGTTCGCGAAACTTTTTATCGCTGATGCCGCGCACTATCATCAAGTGCTCGGCACGGCGAAATCGGCCGTACTGCTTGCGATGAGCGACAATGCGTTCGCCGATCGCCTTGCCAACCCCAGGTAGTTTTTCAAGTTCCTCAGCCGAAGCCGTGTTGATGTTTATCTGCGCCGCCCGTTCAGTTTTTGGAAGCTCAGCCCTTAACTGAGTAGCAAACTGCGTCGACTTAGGAAGTCTGGCGCAAGCTGAAGCGAATACGATTGAGGTCGTTAGCAAGGTGACCAGCAAACGTTTCGACTTTGCTGCTGGGAGATTCTGTTTCACGTATGCAAGTAGATGTTTGTGAAGGCTTTGTAACTCTGCCGCTCGCGTGTGCACTTTGCTAAAAGTCCAATGATTCCAAAAGTTCGTATGTTTTATAGCGGGTTGTCCACAGATTTTTCCACAGCAGACGTGGAAATTGTTTCGAAGCAGTTGCGAAGCGAAGAGACTAGCCGCGGATTAAAACGGATACGCGCGGATCAGAAGAAACAAATAAACATTACTTAACTGTGTGCCAGCTTAAAGAAAATCTAATCCGCGCGCATCCGCGTTAATCCGCGGCTGATTGTCTCTTATTCTTCTTCGCCGCTCTCGTCCCATTGCGCGATCATTTCATAGGCGCGACCGAGCACGGGACGGGGACGCGAGCCATCAGCCTGGCCGATCAGTCCTTCGCGTTCCATGATGTCAAGAATTGCAGCCGCACGTCCGTAGCCAATGCGCAAACGGCGCTGGAGCACAGACGTGGAAGCGCGCTTCATCTCGACGCAAATCCGTAATGCCTCTTCGAATAGCTCGTCGTGCTCGCCATTGTTGTCTTCGAGACCGAGCGCTTCTTCCTCTGACTGCGTGATTGTCTCGTTGTACTCGGGCTTGGCCTGGGCTTTCGCATGGTTGACGATCTTGCCGATCTCCGTTTCATCAACGTAGGCGCCGTGAACCCGTATGAGACGCGAGGTACCGGGCGGCAGAAACAACATATCGCCGCGACCGAGCAGATGTTCGGCGCCATTCGTGTCGATGATTGTACGCGAGTCCACTTTTGACGAAACGCGGAAGGAGATACGCGAAGGAAAGTTTGCCTTGATGAGTCCGGTGATGACATCGACCGAGGGGCGCTGCGTCGCCAAAACCAGGTGAATGCCGACCGCACGCGCCATTTGCGCTAATCGCGTGATCGACTCTTCAACTTCCCGGCCGGAAGTCATCATCAAATCTGCGAGCTCGTCAATAATGATCACGATGTAGGGAAGTGGCTTATGCGGCTCGCCTCTTTCATCGTATTCCTTGACGAGATTACGCCGCATGATCTCAGTGTTGTAGCCGTCGATATTGCGCACGCCCCAACCGGCAAGATCGCGATACCGCTTTTCCATTTCACCCACCGCCCACTTCAGCGAACGTGAGGCGAGCTTGGGATCGGTGATGATTGGCGCCGCCAGATGCGGAATGTCTTCGTAAAGGCCCAGCTCCAACCGTTTGGGATCGATCAGGATAAACTTCACTTCGTCCGGACGTGCGCGGTAAAGAATCGAAACGATGAGGGAATTGACGCCGACAGACTTTCCGGCGCCGGTAGTTCCCGCGATCAGCAGGTGCGGCATCTTTGCCAGATCGGCAACGTAGTTGAGCCCGTCTATAGTTTTGCCCAGCGCGATAGTCAGTTTAGAAGAAGACTCGCGAAACGCACGCGATTCAATAACCTCGCGCAGGAAGATGGTTTCGCGGCGGGGGTTCGGCACTTCAATACCGACATGAGGCTTACCGGGCATGCGGTCGATGCGAATCGACTCCGCTTTTAGCGCCAGACAGAGATCGTCGACGAGCGAAACGACGCGCGAGTACTTCACGCCGGGATCGGGTTTGAACTCATACGTTGTAACGACGGGACCGGGGCAGATGTGTTTGATCTGGCCGGTGACATTAAACTCCTTGCACTTTTCGGCCAGACGGGTTGCCAGTCCGAGCAATTCCGTGTCTGCCTGCTCGCTTGGCGGCGGCGCTTCGTTTAAAAACTGGAGTGGCGGCATGGAGTAGTCCGAGTACGATTGGCGGCGATCGGCATCGAACGGAAGCCTCCCGGTCGCAGGCCTCTCGCCTTTCGGCCGCAAAACGGACGCTCCCCTGACCATTTCTTCAGCTTCCGCCTCGTCTTCAGCTACAGCGGTTCCACCCTTGAACTCCGGATAAAAAGAGGCACGGCTGTCGGCCATGGTTACTCCCGGAATTCCGGCGCCGGCGGCAGCCGCACGCGCGGGTTCTGAAGACCCCTCGATAGTTACTATCTGTTGCACTACGGTTGGTTCACTTCGGCTGATTGCTTCGGGGTTAATCGTCTGTGTGCCGGTCTCTTTCATGAACTGCGCAATGCGTTCTTCCGGACTCAAATCGAGCGAGCTCTTCAGAGCATTTTGCGCCGCTGAATGCTGTGCCTTGAGCAGTTCACGCTGTTCTTTCTGAATCCGTTTTTGTTCGCGACGAGCTGCACGCCAGGTGCGGAACCTGACCGGCAGCGTGCTTACGATTGTGAAGCGTTGGGCAAACAAGGCGATCAGCTTTTCGTAGAGCTCTACGAAGGAGAAGCTGGTTGCGAGCAACAGTCCGGTCGCCGCTAGGGCTACGAGGAGCACGATCGCGCCGACAATGTTTAGTCCGCTTGCCAACCCGCGAGAAATTAGTGTTCCAACAAGGCCACCTGGTTGAACACTGCCATCGAAAATCGGTCGAATGTTTGAGATTGAAAGCAGAGACGCTGCTGCGAGAGTTAATAGTACGAGACCGAGCAATCTTGAAAACGGGGCGCGGAAACTGCGAGTCTTGAAGCTGCGCCAAGCGGCCGCCAAAAACAGTAGCGGCAGGAGGTAGGCGGCCAGGCCAATCGATTGAAATAGCAGCGCCGCCACATTCGCGCCGATGGCGCCGGCCCAGTTGTGGGTCTCGGCTTGGCCCACCGAATTCCAGGAAGGATCGTTTGGATAAAACGCGGCCGACACGAGACAGAGGACGAGCAGTAGTGCAACCGCCAGCAGTAAAATCGCCAAGATCTCATTGCGGCGACTATTCCGGGGAGTGATTATTCTTGGCTGCTCCTCAAACTCAGTAGTTGCCATTTCGACTCCGGGGTTGTCCGACATTCAGTTCGTCTTAGATACAACCGACGCTACGCAGCTTTCTTCGCCAGCAAGTACGCCTTAATGAAATCGTCAATGTCTCCACCAAGCACCGCATCAACATTGCCGCGTTCCAGCTTGGTACGCGTGTCCTTCACCAGTTGATAGGGGGCGAGCACGTAGCTTCTGATTTGCGATCCAAAAGAGATGTCTGCCTTGCCGGCCTCAAGCTCGACCGTTTCGGCCTTGCGCTTTTCGAGTTCCAGTTCATAAAGCCGCGAGCGCAAAACCTGCATCGCTACCGCGCGGTTCTGGTGCTGCGAACGCTGGTTCTGACACTGGACGACAATTCCGGTGGGGAGGTGTGTGATACGAACCGCGGAGTCGGTGGTATTGATGTGCTGACCGCCGGCGCCGGTGGCGCGATAAGTGTCAACCCGCAAATCTTTATCGTTTATTTCGACTTCGATGTTTTCGTCGATCTCCGGGTAGACGAAGAGCGAAGCGAATGATGTATGACGACGCGCTGCCTGATCGAAAGGAGAGATTCTCACCAGGCGATGCACTCCAGCCTCAGCCGCGAGCAGACCGTAGGCGTATTCGCCTTCCACTCGAAAAGTTACACTCTTAATGCCGGCTTCCTCCGCAGGTTGATAATCGATAATCTCTGTTTTAAATCCTCGTTGCTCCGCCCATTTCAGGTACATTCGCAGCAGCATCTCCGCCCAATCCTGCGACTCCGTGCCACCGGCGCCGGGATGAATTGTGCAGATGGCATTTAACTGATCGTTGTCGCCGCCGAGCAGCATTTCCGTTTCGGCAATTCCAACCTCGTGCTGCAACCGTTCGACGAGCGCGCGAAGTTCTTTCAAGGACTCTTCATCTTCCTCTGCAAACTCAAAGAGCACGCCGGCATCGGCAATTTCAGACTCAAACTGCTCTTGTCGCTGAATCTTTTTCTCCAGGGCGGTTCGCTTCTGCAAAAGTTTCTGGGCCGCCGTCTGGTCGTTCCAAAAATCGGGCTCCGAGGCCTGGTTTTCAATGCGTTTTAACTCTTCACGGCCAGCCGCAACATCAAAGAAACCTCCCGAGTTGCTCGACATGCCTGCGCAGATCCTCGTAAGCGTTCCTTAAGTCCTGAAGTGTTAAAGTTTCGATCATTAGTCCTCCATTCAAATCTGTATGCGATTAGCTGTGCCGACGGCTGTTTAGCTAGCGCACTTTGTTAGCCGGTGGAAGAGGCACAAGTGCCCTTTCTAAACACAATTTTGGCCCGCCTGTCACCGTGCTCTTCGGAACGTCAATACAAAAATCAGCAAACTGAGCAAGCCACAACCAACGGCGAACAGGTCTCCATGTTTCGTATAGAACGTGTGGTGCGGCGTCACCTGTCCGATTGTCCATATCCTAACCACAGGCTTGAATCCTTCAGTAGCATCGATCAGGTTGCCCGTCGGTGTTATAAACGCCGTGATGCCTGTATTTGTAACCCGTAGCACCGGGCGTTCATTTTCAACTGCACGGAAGATGGCATTCGCAAGGTGTTGTCGCATCACCGCCGTCGGTCCAAGATATCCATCGTTGGAAATATTGATCAGCACGTCGGCGCCCTCACCTGTGAACCTCCGCGCGATCGCGGGGTATGCCGACTCGATGCAGATGAACACGCCGGCGCGCCGTTGACCCAACAGCATCAAGGGGTAGTTCGTGCCCGGTGTGAAATCTCCGACTATCGACGTTATCAAACCCGATCCCGGCAGCCAGCGCGGTAACGGAACATATTCGCCAAACGGCAGCAGGCGAATCTTATCATATTGAACGACGAGCTCACCTTCTTCATTTATAAGTAGCGCCGAATTATAGATGCCGTCGTTTGGCGCTAATTCCTGAGAATTCAGAAGCACCGACGCGTTGTTTGCCTTAGCGAATGTAGCCAGACGTTCACGAAGCCGATTATCACTCCCGTACGCGAAGTTCATGGGCGACTCGGGCCATACCACCAGTCGAGGAATTGTGCGTCGCACTTCCGCCGACTCAGCTTTAGCCGACTCACTATCAGGGGGCGGTTGGGGAGCATCAATTCGTCCGTCGCGCTCCCAGTGCTCTACTAGTGCAGTCGTGCTCAACGATATGTGCCGGTTAAGCAATGTCTCGATTGCCGATGGGTCTGTGAGAGTCTGCATCGGTACATCAGGTTGAACTGCGATTACCACCAAATCAGGTTTCGCATGAACCGTTGGTGACGGGCCAGTCATAAGTGGCACCGCAAAGATCATTAGCATTGCGGCGACGAAAGCGAGCACGGCTGCCGAAACAATCCGTGGCCGGACCGTTTTTTCCATGAGCGCATACACCAGGAGGGCGTTGACTGTCAGGATTAGCGAGCTCACCGCGTAAACGCCGCCCCCCCTTGCTATTTGAATAAGTAGTGGATGGTAGGCTTGTGAATAGCCGACGGCGTTCCAGAGTTGTCCGGTCGTTTGAAGTCTGGCCCATTCCAGCGCCGGCCAAAACAGGGGAGCGAGAAATATAGCGGCTACTCCCCAACGTCGGATCGCGCGCGCCAGGAGTAGTGTGGAAAGAGCAGGGAAAACTCCCAGCAGAACGGCACCGGGCGCCAACACGAGATAGGCGAGCCACGGCGCAATCCCAGCCGTGTGAATCATGGAGTAGGTCAGCCAGTAGCAGGAGGCGTAGAAGAAGACCGAACCGAAAAGCCAGCCCAGGTAGAAGCAGCGCCAGGGATGGGGTTTGTGCGCCACTAACAATAGCAATGGAACCAGGCTGAACCAGGCAAGTGGCCACAAATTGAAATCGGGAAACGCGATAGTAAGCAGGACTGTCGAAATCAGCGCCACGGCACACTCAGCCAGCGAGGGAGTCTCAGTACGCACTCGAGTCGCGAGTTGTGAAATCCGCGCGGCCATTCCCATTCTCGCCTGGGATGGCGTGGAGACGACGTGCTGCATCGCGGCGATTTTAACAAAATCGGCTGTAGGGCAAACTGTTAGTTTGCATAGCAAAGCTGAAGTGCGGGTTGAGTGACTAGTGAGGCGTAGCAAATGAACCAGTTTGCCAACCTTAAGTTGGACCGAAAAAGATTTTTCGTGGGGCGGCAGTCACAACGATTTCAGCGGCGAATCAGGGCCCAAACAGGCTCAAAAAGACAGAAAACGTCACCGTGAAAGTGACAAAATCCGTCGCGCCCATGACTGTGCGCAAAGGTCGCATGTCTTAACGAAATGGAGTAGTAGCTCGCTGCCTGCCTGTGCAGTGATTAACAGAGAATGCGCAAAAGGGAATTAATTGACTCTAAATGCGGGAGAACCCAGCCATTGCTGACTGGGTTCGAAGTTCGGGGGGAAGCACTAAAGGGTCGCTCGGCGGGCGGCTGGCGCAGCGGCAGGCGGCGCTCAGAGAAGTGATGGCGGCGGGGGCACTTTCAACCTTTACATTGGGTCTTCCGTGCGTGCCGGTTTTATCCAGAGCAGCTTGCGTGCCATGAAAGGAAGTTTTCTGGAACCGGCGAACTATTAGGTGTAGAGCACTGAGACTTTCAGTCTGCCGCGCTCTCAAGACAGCGCCTCAACCCGTAGACCGTAAATACGAGCTTGGACCAACCTAAATAAATTGGACT
>DATLBQ010000550.1:0-3535 GCA_035526805.1 Pyrinomonadaceae bacterium | reverse complement strand
ATCTATGCTAGCCCAGTATGCATCACGGATAATCAGCGCACGTTCCATGTTGCTCGCTCTTAGGTTGGCAGGCCGATTCGTCCGGCCTGTTCTTTGAGGTGCGAGTACTTCTGGTTCATGTACTCTCTGAGCGTGGTTGCGTAATGAGCATGGGCTTGTTGCGAAGCGTCGAACCGGGAATCAAACTCAGTCTTGTCGGACTGGTCGCGCCGCAAGTATTCGTCGAGCGCCGCCAGCATCCGGGAACGAGCTTCTTGAAGTTCTCCACACCTATCCATTAACTCCAGAGTAGCCTAGGCTTTTTATGGGTACAACACAGCAATGTTACTAGTTCCCATATCTAAGGGCTGGGCTTCGCGTTGTTTTCGCTACCATAACATGACGTTCTCTTTAATCTTAGTGGGGTGCAATGCCGAACCATCCTGGCCGTGGAATATCAGCGGACCAAGGTTTACCGAACCTATTATGGTTAAGCTGCTCGGCGTCGAAGCCGACCGAATATACGTTACCAAGGACACGGGCGATCCGTTATGGTTGGCGATGAGCGAAATCAAAATTGGTTAACGAGAGCAGACTGTCTCTAGGCCGAAACTCCCGTGTGAAGTAGTTGTCGCTCGTGGAAAGTCAACGAGTTCCGTCCCGTTCGCGCTTAAATAGCTCAAATTGAATATCCGCGTAATCTCTGGCATTATCCCGCACGCTCCCCTCCAGAAGATGCGAAGAAACTTTCATGAGAAGCGGCTGCAAAATGGCACGGAGTGCCGTCCTGCTTGCCCCTAATTCACGCAATCGTTCTCGAACGTAGGCTATGACTTGCGTGTCAGGCGAGCTTGATCTTCGGGGCATATTATTTGCTGCTTCTGTACCTAGGAGTCTGCCTTCGGCACGCGAGCTTCCAATTCGTCCAACTCGGCTAAAAGTACGAGACGTTCCTGGTCTGTAATTGCTACATCCTCGGCTGCTAGAACCTCTCGGAGAGACTTGCATTCGCTGTGTGCCCGATTGATGAACTGGTTCTTTGTAGCGCCCTCACTCGCGTTGGCTAAGGCAATTAAACTCCGAACGGTGTCTAATTCGCGTTGCACCAATGGGAAGTCCCGATCATTTTTGTCAGGCAACATGGCTATGGTTGCGCGGAGCCAGTGGAATCCATTTCCCCCGACCCGAGTATTTCATTGAAGCTACGCGTTTGGGGAACCGCCGTACAGGATACTTGCCCGCTTCCGGGTACTGTCCAGCCCCAGGAACATTTGAAGGACTTTCGTACTGTTAGGCACGTTACGGTAAGTCCAGTACACGGATGGATCACGGCAGCCAGGAGTGCCACGACCGACAATTATTTGCCATCTTGGTAACGGTTGAGTGCCCTGGCACTGCGGGCACCGCAAAGCATTTTCTTCATTGGGCCTTTGAGACACGGCAAGGTTTCATCCGTATGTCTCGTTAATCCTCAAGGGTCAAGGAGCCAAGACGCTTCTTTAGGAGGAAGTAAAGCCGCCATTCGCCTACCTGGAAAGAAGCGGAGCGGGTGAGAAGTCTTTTGGGAGGTTCGTGGGAAGATTGACTAAAGTAAAAGAGAGGTTCGGCGCTCTGTAAAGGGGGAGGATATGAAGCTCGCACCCTGGCGGACAGCCTCGATTGCATCTGGAAGATCGACAGCAAGGCGGTGGTGAAGTATGCAGCCCAGTGCGCCGGAATCGAACGCTGTTCGTAGGATTATGGGTTCGCAGATAGATGTCAGAACTAGGCACTTACTGGGGCAACCGTTCTTGACGAGTTCGGCGGTCGCCTCCAGTCCGTTTAATTTAGGCAAATAGGTATTAACCAAAACTATGTCAGGCTTGAGTCGAAGTGCCTCGCTGACGAGAGAAACGCCGTCCTTCACCACCCCGGCGATGCGATAGCGATTTCCCAGGCATTCAAGGATTGCCCCTAACATCAGTTCATAATGCTCTGCGATCAGGATGGACGCGCATTGCTTTGCGAAGTCTTGCAGAAATACCGCCACGAATAAATCTAATGTCTGAGACCAACGTATCACTGTTAGGGGAATTTATAGCTAGTAGAACTACTACCTGGGAGTAATTTACAATTTACGCAGGCCGCAGCGGAAATGCCGGCACTACTCATGGCGAGCGATGAACTTCGCCATTCTGACGGCATCAGACACCGCGCAACGGAGCTTCGGTGAATCCTTGAACACCCAGCTCTTTTTTGGGCAGCAACAAAATCGCGGCCACAAGTCAACTTATCACTTAGTGAATTTCCGAGTCGTCTTCGGGGCCGCCGAGGATTACTGTTCAATCAGGCCGAAAGTAGACGAGGAAGACCCGCCTTTTATCTTTATTGAAATTGTGTGGATCATCACCGCCAACCTTCGGCCTGAAATCTCTCTTCTCCGAAGACCCCGGGTTGCTTACCGGGGTTTTCTATTGGGAAAAAGGAAACGTAATGCCAATTGACCCTAACAAACGCGGTAAACCGCAGGACCGAAGCAGGCAGCAGCAGGAGGGCGAAGAACGCGACCGTGAATTGCAGCAGGAAGACCGTGAGGAAGGTAGCCACAAACAACCTGATGAGAATCGCCAGAAGCAGCCGCAGGATAAAACGCGGCGTGATCACCCGCCCGGAAATCCGCATTTCCAGTAACTGCTGGCGGAGTTTATTGTGATCCGCGACAAAGAACTGCCATGGTCTGACTTGGCCCGCGAAGTCATAGATAGCCTTGAACCGCCAGCCCTCGATAGATTGGAAGAGGAACTCGGAGTCTTGGCTCAAGACGGCATAGAGTTACACGGCATAGAGTTACAATCCTCAGACCCTCCAGAGGCATTGAATTACGTTCTCTGTTTAGCTCTCCGCCCATTATGGCGGCTTGGCGTGGCACCGTTGCCGGCTGACCGTCAGGCATTCTACTCGTTCAACAGGGCGCTTCGCGGTGTCATGGAGCGAACATTGAAGAGAACAACCACGCCAACTTTGAACGAAACCTCCAGCGCGGATGAAGACTCCGCTCTCATGGTTCGGCTATCGAGGGAGCTTCTTGATTCCATTCTGTTGATGCGAATTCAGAGGTTGAAAAATGCGGCGTAATCCTGGAAGGAACGACGGTTGCTGCCCAATCAGGCTAGGCAGCGATTTTCGGCTGCTTGGGTGCGAATCGTTCGTGACGATCAACAGCCTGTGAATAGTTTGGATTTTTGATCTTCAGCCAGGTGGATCGCTCTGGCGAGTAAGGCGCGGTTTTCAGTTTCGCAACAATCCCCTCCAAATCGTGATCGCAAACAACGCGGAAGAAGTCTATCCCGCGCGCCCCAATGTGTTCTGAATACCTGAGCCAGCCCCCTTCAGGCAGTAGCTTCTTCAGCCTCGCCTTGCGTTCCATTAACGGAAGTTCGCGAAGATCTTGGCGTTTGGTCGAATCAGGTCTTCAAACGTTCTAGGACGTCCTTTTCACCAGGCTAAGATTAAATACCTATTGTTCTGGAATACCGATTTCGATAGAGTAAGGGTTCGGCGCGTGGTCCCTGCAACG
>DATLBQ010000549.1:0-6181 GCA_035526805.1 Pyrinomonadaceae bacterium | reverse complement strand
GAGTCGTTTGTAAAATCGGTTAGCGTAGTAGGACGCATATCAAACGCTACCACTGACGCGTAATCGTCAGGCGGTTTGATAAACTGCGTAAGAAACATTGCCACCGGCCGAATGACTTCGTAAGTTCCCGGATCATAGCCTCCGGTGCCGTAAGCGCCGAATATCTCCGACCACTTGCTGTATTCGATAACCATCGCCACTGTAATCGGCGCTTCCGGAGTTGAAAAGTTGGTAATGGTCTGAGGTGTGCCGTCGGCCAGGATTGTGAAATTCGACTTTTTCAAACCGGTCACTATTTGCCGGCTCTTCTTGTGATACACAACTGCATCGACGTTAACGATCTGAGTGGTAACTGTGACCTTCTCGGCATCCTGAGGTTTGCCGGTCAAATCCGGAGGCAGCGGCTCCTCAGGCTTTTCCCCGGGTTGCTGACCTTCCGCAGGTCGCTTGTTTTTCTTCTCATTGCTGGTTGGCGGCTGGCGGCGTGACTGTGCAAGCGTAAAGTTCAGACCCATACCGGCAAGTAAAGTGAAGACTACAATTAAAGGAATGAGTACACGCGCGAACTTTGCCAGTCTCATGGAAAAATCACCTGTCTTTTGAAAAAAATAAGAACGGAGGAAGGTGTCGGCTTCCAGTCCGCGCACTTTCACACACTGTTGCGCTGCATGCTTTGTGATGCGGGAAAACAAACGAAGTTTGCCCAGTTCTCGCGCCTAGCGAGGTCCGCTCCCGCCCGCCTCGGCCTCTATCACGACATCATAAGTTCCGGTATTGTCGTTAAGATTGCCTTCGTTAACCCCTAGAAATAATACGCCGTCGCGCTGTGCCACAAAATCCCGCCTGGTACCAATCAGCAGAAAATCGTCATTGTCATCGCCGATGACTGCGATCAACGCGCCAGTCGCCTCGGTGCGCATCAGCTTGTCGTTGTCGGAGGACGCCTGCATCCCAGCCGGCGTTGAGAAACGACCACCACCCAGGGAGACACGACCAGTGGAGCTGATTCGCAAACGCTGACCCTTTCGAACCACCAGGCCGCTGTTTGTCCAGCCGTTGTTTGCGTTATCGGCCCGCACTGCAACTTTGATAGTGAAAAATGTTTGGGGCGTTGCAGCTCCGGGCTGCGGGTTGGTGCGAACAGGAACTCGGTTGGTTTCGGCCGGCGTTTGGCTGGATGTAGGCGTCTGATAAACCGGCGCGGTGTTTGAGGGTTGTACCTCATCATTAGCCAATGCCGAGACAGCGGCGGTTGTTGCCGAGTCAAATTCAATTGACTCCACATCTTCAACGTAGATGAGGGTGCGGCTGCGGCGGCCTTGCGCCCCGGAACCCACCAAAACCGTGAACTGTTGGTCTTTAAAGCCAATTACCTGTCCACGAATAACGTTGCCGTCCTTCAAGCGAATAGTATCGGCAAGGGCTGGAACCGACAGAGCCAACAACCCAACAAAGAAGCCAAGGATGCGTAGAATATTTTTCATAAGATTCTCCAGGCCAGCGTTCATGATGAGTTTTGCAAGAGTCGATTGCTTTTGCAAGCGGGAGAGGCGGTGACAACTTTTCGGATGCTGTTTAGCCCACGAAAGGTTGTGGGGAAACCGTCGTCGGGGCTGGTGAACGGACTAATTTGGAGAACGAGAGAGACCGACTCGCTTCGAGAGTTGCGATTCGAGGCGAGGCGCGATATAGTGTCCCCAACTAGATGGTTGGTGAATCCTTCCATCACGTGGTTGCTGGGGTGAGGACAGTAACCACATTAGATTAGGCGCGACGGCCCAAAGCCGTTGCGCCTTTTCGCTGTCTGGATTTCGCCGCGGATTCACGCGGATGAACGCCGGTGAAATTAGGGGGTTACACGCACTTCAGAATTGATTTTCTGTTCCTTCATCTGATCCGCGCTGATCCGCGTGAATCCGCTGCCTAAAACCTGATAAGTGGGCTTAAGCGGTCGCGTCACCAGCACCGGACAAGGCGCTTGCCGCAAGACTCGATCAACGTTTGAGCCGAACAAGGCGCGCATGCCGAAGCCGGCGCCGTGTGCTCCCAGGCAAATGAGATCGATTTGATTCCGTTCCGCATAGTTGAGAATCTCTCTATACGGTTGGCCCTCGCTCACCGCATGCTTAACCTGACACCAAAGATGCGCTTCAGCAGGCACCGCTCTTTGTAAGCGGCGCGCAGCTCGGTGATAGGTTCCTTCTTTACCGAGCGGGTACCAGGAAATCTCAGGCTCTTCCAAACTGGACGGCGGCATCACGTGGAGCAAGTGCAACTCCGCTTGATACTCCTGGGCAAACGATAATCCGTAGTTCAGGGCCAACTCGGAATAGTCGGAAAAATCGTAAGCGACCAATACGCGTTTCAGTGTTACTTCATGAGTTGCTTCTTCTACCCAGTCGCGCTCGTCGGTATGCATCACCAGGACCGGACAAGGCGCGCTGCGGCAAACCGACTCGGCGGTAGAACCAAGCAACGCGGCGCGGTGCAGTCGCCGCCGCGAGCGCATCACGATCAAATCAACGCTGCGCTCGGCCGCGAACTCTATAATTGCGTTTCCCGGATCGCTGCTTTGTTCAACCACTCGCTCCCATTCAATCGTTGCTAACTCTGCCGGTCCAAGTTGCTGAAAGAGCGATTGTTCAAACGAAGCCTTCAACTCCGTCTGCATTAGTTCCTCTTCTCTGTTCGGAGGTTCGCAGTGAAAGGCCGTCAACCTGGCTTGATAAGCTCGGGCGAGTGCAAGAGCGTAGCGCAAGGCCTGATCCGATCCGGTCGTCAGGTCGGTAGGACATAGAATGCTTTTAATTGCCATTAGCGTCGCCAGGGCCAAACCCTGCCTCCATGACTGGGGTTTTAGCAATGACCGTGCCGAGGCAAATCCAAGGAATTTTGTTTGCCGTAATACGATTACTGAGAACTACTCCGCTAACTGATTGGGAATATTCCTCAGAAAAGATTGGCGACCTTAGCCAGCTTTGTAGGCCAGAGCTTTTCAGCTAAGGAATATCAGCTGAATTCATCTCACCAGGTACGGAAGCGGCTCGGAATACGTCTTGCTCTAAACAGCTGGGCCAGGCGAACACCTGGAACAAAACCACTAATGAGGTAACTTTCATGGACGGCATTTTACTTGAGAGCCTGGAAGGCCTTGGACATTCACCGTTTGTTACGGCTCCCGGTGAAAGCTGGGAACTGTTGCAGGCCGAAAAGGAAGTAGTGAGTCGCGAATTGCTTGCGCGTGATCTCCGGGAAGATGACCCGCCCCCGCTGGAGAGTGACGCCGCGGAAAAATACGCGCTCGAAATGCGATGGCATCGTCGGCAACACCTGGAAGCCCGACTGCGGGAAGTTAGGGAGGCCCAGGATCGATTGAACGAAGGCACGTACGGTCGTTGTATCGACTGCGGAGCTGTGATCGACGACAAACGTCTGCTCGAAGATCCGGCCGTGTCACGCTGTATCGGTTGCCAACGAAATGTTGATAGCGAATACACGTGCGACTACCGATCCGCTGTGTTGTTGGTTCACTAACAAACAAAGTCGCGCTTGCCTGGGGTCTGTACCACCACGCTGTCGCGGGTGTGTTTCCGCTTTTAGACAAACTTATCTCGTTGGACTTGGCTGGCGGAGCCCACCCCGTTGCATTGATGACCCTAGGACCAAAGGTTGAGCCTACGAACACTAAGGAAAACGATCCTGTCTTCACCTGATCTTCTGGATTGTGATCGTGACCATGACACCAAGCCTTGCCAGATAAGCATGCTAACAACAGACAGTCCCCGAATGTTGAATAACATTCGGGTGTTTGCTTTTATATGTGCGATAGCGTACATTAAGCCCCATTTCTAAGCTCTCCTGCTAATACTTTATCCCTTGTAACGAAAGGTGAATTCTCGCCAATGACCGCTCCCAAAGGCCGTATTCTCTGCACTGAGGACGACGAAGATACCCGCGAGCTGATTATTGTCACGCTTCAGTTCGCGGGCTATGAAGTGATCTCTACGGGCAATTCAGAAAAGACTCTTGAGCTTATTCAAACCGAGAGCTTTGACCTTTGCCTTCTGGACAACTGGATGCCGGGAATTTCAGGGGAGGATTTGTGCAAAAAGATCCGCGCGTTCGATACGAAGACGCCGATCCTTTTCTACTCAGGCGCGGCCTACGACTCAGACAAGGCCCGCGCTCAGGATGCGGGGGCACAAGGCTACCTTGTCAAGCCAGTTACACAAAGTGAGTTAGTGGCTGAAGTTGTGCGTCTCATTGCGGAGTCTAAAATTGCCCGGTCCGTTGTTGTGGTGCCGCCCGGCCAAATAACCATCGAATAGCAACCGTGTCATCTGCCACGACCTGCGCCCGCGGGAGTGAGCCGAACCAAGTGTCCGCAACCGCATAGACCACGAGTTTATACTCAGGTCCTACGGCAATCCCATGCTGTCAATGCGGGTCGGATGACGGATTCCCAAGGGGTTAGAGAAATGACCGAACAACTGAAGAGATTTCAAGCCTATTGCCGAGTGTGTAACCGGGAGACTGTTTGGGAAAAACTTCGCCCGACCCCTCCTGTCTAATGTGCTCAAGATGCGGGACTGTAGCCCAGCGTAACGAAATATTAAAGCGAGACGACTTGAAAACTACGCGCGAAGAGAGCCCGCTACCGTATAGCTGACGATGCAAGATCTTTTGCGTTGACAGCTCAATTCGAGCGAGTAAAATCCCGCGCAATCGGGTTCTGGTTGCTGGAGTGAGAACAGTGACCAACAAGGAGGCTGAATGTCTCCGCCCAAACTTTGGAGGAGAACGAAAGGCCGGAGACCCAATCTTCGGCCTTTCGCGTTTTAGGCAAGGGGCGGCGTGCACTATATCCTATCCGCTGCTGATCGCCATCTTGTTATGTCTGGCCGGTGGACGGCGCACGCACAACTGCAAAGGAACAGCCCGACGCGGCAGACTTGGGAATATAAAACCATTGCTATAGGTGGTAACTGCGTCCAGGACTGGGCAAATTGGGCGGAGGACGGAAAACAACTCCCCCCACCGGTTGACATGCCAGCGAAGAGGGCAGAGTTAGGTACCCCACGCGCTGCCCTGGGTCGCATCTGTCATACATCGCTAGACAATCCAGAAGCGGATTTCCCTGTCTAGTGAGGGACGCGGGGTTAACCGAATCTGACGCTCCTCGAGGTTTATATCAACTGGTGAAAAATTGCCGGGGGATCGGCTTGACAAACGTGGTCGCGTTCACATCCTTCTGCTCCCTATCGACCAGCAAGGTGCTCGCTGACGAGCACTTGCGACAAAATCAACGCGACAGTGTCTGCCAGCTATCACGAGAACTGCTTCGCCTTCGCCTTAAAAGACTCGATGAAGAGCCAGCGATGATGCTCCTCGCCAGCAGCGGCGGGCCGCGGCACACCACTTGTTTTGTGGCTTCTCGGTGTTGCACGTCTGTAATGTGTGACGCTATGAAGGTGGGCGGGCTCTCAGTCGAGTAATCTTTGAGAGCTTCCCAGGAGGTTTTGTGTCTCCATCCCAGGTTCGCCAGACAAGACGAATTGCTAGAGTTCGCCAGCGCATGGCAACGCGGGACAGCGCACGGGTCATGGAGGAACCACGAGGCCGAGGCGTCAGAACAGTCCTCGTTGTCGATGACGACGACGACATCCGCTTCTTTCACTCAGAGGTGCTTCGCCGCGAAGGCTACAATGTCATTGAGGCTTCATGCGCGGCAGAGGCCGAGCGTGCTGCACTCGATAATGTTCCCGCCTTGATCCTTATGGACATCGCCATGCCGGGGTTGGATGGCCTGAGCGAGGTATGGCGTCTGCGGGAGCATCCGCAAGTCGTCAACGTGCCTGTTGTGATCATTTCGGCGCACGATGCCTACGACCTGCGTGCTGAGGCGGCGGCTCAGGGATGTATAGGCTACCTCACCAAGCCGGTGGAGCCTGAAGGGCTAACCTCTTTAGTGGGTGAAATTTTGCAGGGTGAATGTGGAATGAATCCACAGAGCGACAAGTAGGCATACTAAGACCGTAAACAAACATGACCATCCTGCATTCTTTGCTGAGAACGGCCCCTCGTTTGACTACCCAAATGTAGAAATCCTAAATGAAATGATCGCTGACTACTCCTAAGAGCTTGCTAAGGCTCCTCCGGGCGTTGCTGGTGTAAGAACAGT
>DATLBQ010000548.1:0-7155 GCA_035526805.1 Pyrinomonadaceae bacterium | reverse complement strand
CAGTGTTGCAGGCGGAATTTCCGTCGCGACCAATCGGCACCTGGCGCAGTACGGTCGACCGTAACCAGGTTGAGTTTGAAAACGATGCGCTCGTTACGTTTTCGGGAATAGTTAAGCCAGGAACATCCACTGAAACGACATTGACGATTCCCGAGGGCGCGCTCACCGCTTCAATACAAATTTCGTGGGGACCGATTTGGAGTCCTAACGACCTTGGCCTTGCTGTTTACGATCAATTGGGAACTCTTCAGGGGCAGTCAAACGCCATTAATCTTCCTGGGCTTACCGGTAAGCGAGAAAGCGTTTCAGTGATAGGGCCGGCGGCAGGAACGTGGCGAATTAGCGTAAAGAATTCTTTGGGAGTGATAGGTACAGCGCAGGCATTTTATGGAGTGCTTCAGGTGAGCCGCGCCCGATACGCGCTGATGACCGATGTCGAAGTTTTCACGGCAAGTCTGCGTTCAGACGTTTACCAAAGCTTGCGCTCGTTTACGATGTGGCCGATCGGATCGAAATTCAGAGCCGATTTCACTGCTTCGAGAGCTGACCTGGCGACGTCGCTGGTTCTCAGTGGACGAGTGCCTCAATACCTGCCCGGCAGCCCAACCTATCAGGATACGCGCGATGCGTCGACGATGTTGTTCGTCGAGAGCGTACAGGCGTCGCCCACCGGCGCGTTATTTGTTGATGTTACTCCCGGTGGCCAATTCCGGCCTTTTGATAACGTAAACAGGTTGGCCGCGGCAGTCGCTTTGGTGCGCGCCGCTGGGTTGCGTAGCGAAGCGGAAGCTAAGGCCGGCACTCCCCTGGCTTTTCTCGATGCCCTAACCATCCCAAGTGAGTTAAGAGGCTATGTCTCGGTTGCGGTCTCGAAAGGGTTACTGCAGGCCGATAGCGCATTTCGTCCGCAGGGCACATTTTCCCGTGCCGATCTGGCGCATGCTATAGCTGTCCTTCAAAAGCGAGCTATCGCGCAGTAGGGCAGTTGTAAAAAGACCGTCAGCTTTAGCCGATTAAATCCCGCAAAGTTTGTTCTTCGTCATCAGTCAAAAAAGTAAACATCAGACCGAAGCCAATTCCCGGCTGATAGGAAGTGACTTCACCGCGCAGCTCCAGCCACTCGCCAGCTGGCAGTTTGATTTCAAGTCCAACGACTTCCCCAACATCCGCCCGGCCGCTGGTGTTAACAAAACAGCCCCAAAGGCTCACGTCTTCAATCCGTCCGTCGTGATCGCCGGTTACACCGCCCCACCTGGCCGGAAGATTTGTTGAAATTCTTTCATCGCTACGTTTCTCAGTCATAATAATTTTCGCAGTCTCAGCGGCCGGCAACAACAGTTTCCGACATAATAGCGTCCGAAAACGAATCCTTATCGGCCGCAAGATAATAGTTTCCTGCATCAGCAGCGTAGAAATCGTGCAGAAACCGAATTCGTTCTTCGCCACCTAATGAGTGCACTGCCTCCATGTCGAGGTTCGATGCAAAGCGCTGCTTCCTTTCGGGTCGGTCGAGATAACCTTGCCTGTATACGGCATACGCGTCGCGAAAATGACCTGCGCCCAATTCGGCGGGCGCAAGAAAGGCGTTGTTGTATTCCAACTCAAGTATTCCGTACTGATGCTTGTCGCAAAGATCTTTGAGAGCGGCGATAGAATAACCATAGAAGTGGTAACGAAGGCGAAAGTTTGGATCAAACTTCACCACAAATCTAAGCGGCGGCGGAATGTTCTCGTTAATCTCAGTAACCACGAGACCAGGACGAAAGTCGGTTAAGATCGCGTCCAATACCCAGTAGTCATTGCCGTCGATATCGAGGCAAAGCACACCAAAGTTCTTTTCAATTTCGAACTCTCTTAGTAAAGCACCAATATTTTCCGGATCAGCGAGAGCGTTTGATGCCTGTGCCTGCGGGAACTTGCTATAAGCCTTTTCTAACAAAGCGAATTTTTGCGGATCAGCCTCGATACCCAGCGCCTTCCAGCCGGACGACAACAGCGCGTAACTGTTCGACCAGCGGACGCCATTACCGGCGCCGACATCAACGACTGTTCGCGGCCAATCTTTCGGGATCAGCTTCTCAATATAGTTCGCGAGAATCCGCTGCTCGTTCGCATGGGAAAAGCGTCCCCGGAGCGAATACTTAACCTTTTGCAGGCCGAGCTCAATAATTGCTCCGTAATGTTGGGCCGCTTTGGTCAGATTCATTTCATGTGGGGTTAAGTCGTGGTTTCTCACGTCGCAGCTTAAAACTGCGCGTAAGATACCAAAGTCGACTTGCGAAGCAAACTTTTGCAGCGCTGACCGTGTCAGCGCAGTCCAAAATGTCCGTAATAAACCCTGGTTTCGTATTCAAAACTAACGATGCCGTTTTTCTGGTTTGCTTCGAAGATTTCTTCAAGTTCCAGGAGCATTGGTTTGAAAGTGGGATTCCCGGCATCCGGCGTGTACGATGAGGAACGAACGCGACCCTTTAACGATTCGAAATTGAAGTGTTGCGCGTTTTCCAACGTCTTCACCTGAAACTCTTGCGGAAAGAAAAAGTCGGCAATCTCGTCGGTAACATTCTCGTGTCGCACTTTTTCATAATCTGTGCCGTAACGAAGCAGAAGATTTTCATACTGGCGCAGGAAAGCGGTCGAATCCAACCGTCGCTCGTTCCAGATCAGAACTATCCAACCATTCGGCTTTAAGATTCGCGCGAATTCAATCTTTGCTCTTTTCTGATCAAACCAATGAAACGCCTGCGCCGCGGCCACAAAGTCAACGCTTTCGTTCGCTAGCGTGGTTGCTTCTGCCGTGGCCTCGATACTTACGAATTCTTTCGAGTCCTTCAAGAGACGCTCCGCCAGCAGCCGCATCGCGTAATTTGGTTCAATGGCAAACACTAGATTGCCGTTTTTCAAAAACAGTTCGGTCAGTATGCCGGTGCCGGAACCGACGTCAGCGATTACTGACCTGGGCGTCAGTCCACACTCGGACTTCAGAATTTCGATGACGCCGCCCGGATAGCCCGGGCGATGGCGGGCATAATTCTCAGCACGAGTTGAAAATCGGGTTACCGAATCGGTCATGGCAGGATTCTAGCCGAAACGCGTTTTCCAGGTAGAGCTATTGTGGCCATGCCCAGGATAAGGTCAGTACCACCTCGCGGTAAGCGGGTGGATAAGCGGTGTACATCCCGTGACGTACGGACCCATACGCTATCGCGAGGTGGTACTGACCTCATCACCCCTGGCAGGCGAGTAAAACCTGACAAATACTCGATGAGCTAACATCAGCAGAAGAATAAAAGCGAACGTGAGCGGTAGACGGGTGTCCGACTTCACAAGGAACCAGAAATGCAGCGCTGCCGCGATGCCGGCAGCGTAAACAAGTGCGTGCAACCTGCGCCAACGCTTCCCGCCCAGGCGTTTCACCATCTTGTTTGTAGAGGTTATCGCCAGCGGCGCCATTAGCAAAAACGCTGTCATGCCAAGCGCAATGAACGGGCGTGAAAAGACATCACGCGGTATGCTCCGCAGGTTGAAATTCCGATCAAAACCCACGTAAGTCATCAAGTGGAGAAATCCATAGAAAAACGCGAATAGTCCAAGCATGCGGCGAAACTTGATTAGAGTGTTCCAGCCCAGGATCTTGCGTGTGGGTGACACGGCTAACGTAATGATCAGGAAAACCAGCGCCAGCATCCCGGTCGTGCGCGTTATGAACTCCTGAGGGTTCGGACCCACACGTTTGTGGTAGAGGTCCCACAAAAGCAGTGCCAATGGCACCAGGCCGTTGACAAACAGTAGGAATTTTGAAAAGCGCATCAGGCAGTGACCGGTGGTTAGTGATCAGTGGTCAGAATTATTCAGTTTTCGAAAAACAACCCTACCTCAGAGACCTTACTGGCCACTGGTCACTGATCACTGACCACTGCCCTAGTAATTCTTCCGCAAGTCCATTCCCTCGTATAAATGCGCTACCTGTTCCGCGTAGCCGTTGAAGATCAGCGTATCTCTTGAACTGAAGGTCGATTCTCCAATCCGGTGCTCCTGTTCCTGGCTCCAGCGTGGGTGCGATACATTTGGATTGACGTTGGAATAAAACCCATATTCATTCGGAGCCTGGATGTTCCAGGTGGTCGGCGGCTCTTCCGCTACCAGCGTTATCTTCACAATTGACTTGATGCTCTTGTAGCCGTATTTCCATGGCACCACTAACCTGATGGGCGCGCCGTCTTGCGGCGGCAGAACCTCGCCGTAAAGGCCCGTAGCGAGGATGGTGAGGGGATGCATTGCCTCATCAAGACGCAGGCCCTCTACGTAAGGCCAGTCGAGTACGCCGGTTGCTTGGTTAGGCATCCGTTTTGGATCGTAGAGCGTTTCGAAGGCAACATATTTTGCCTGCACCGCCGGTTCCACTTTTTCGAGCAGCTTCCGCAGCGGAAAGCCAATCCAGGGAATCACCATTGACCAGCGTTCGACACAGCGCAAGCGATAAATGCGTTCTTCAAGCGGAAACTTCAACAACTCCTCTAAACCGAACGTTCTCGGCTTATTGACCAGACCGCCAACCGAAACATTCCATGGCTTTGTGACGAAACCGGCGGCGGCGATCGCTACACCCTGCTTATTAGTCGAAAACTCGTAGAAATTGTTGTAGTTAGTGATGTCTTCAATGGACGTGAGCTGCTCATTGGTCGTGAAGCCATCGCGTGCGGCGCCGTCGGGCTTGGCAACGGCGACCAGAGTTTCGCCTTTTGCTTTCTCAACCGGTGGCGGATTTAGTTTCCGATAAAGCAGTGCGGTCGCGGCTGTGGTCCCGAGCAGCGCACCGCCTCGGATGAACTGGCGGCGGTTCAGATAACTTTCTTTGTCAGTAATTTCGCTGGACTTAATATCGCTGGAATTCTTTATGACCATAAAAGTTTTCGTTCGCTGCTCTATGTCTTCGAAGCAGTCTTGCGCAAAGGCCCCACCTGTATCAGAACCGGGAGCGGTAGCGACCGGTCAAAAAGGCAACTATAGGTTGGCGTATAAAGCATTGCATTGATTTACTCAATTTCGAAATTTGAATATCTGGCCAGTCGCTACCGCTCCTGGTTCTGATATGGCTCCAGACTCGTTTTTTTACTTCATGTGCAGCAAAGCCCTTCGAAGCGATGGCAGCGAAAGGAAGATGGAATCCAACTCTTTTCCACAGCAAAAACCTTGAGTTAGCCGATTAGATGACGTAATAGTATCGCCAATTCAACGTTAGGCTCAATCGCGAACGCCTAAGGCTTAGAAGCTTTCAAAGGGCAAAAGGATTCATACTAACTTGCCGGAAACCCCGCAATCTCCGCCCGTTGTTATTCCCGCAGAAGCTTATTCAGATCAAATCCTGTTAAAGAGTCGAGTTACCCGTTGGGCGATCGTACTACTTGCCGGTTTGGCGGTTCTGTTAGTGCCCGTCCCCACGGGCATTACCACACAATCGTGGCACCTGCTCGCAATCTTCGTCGCCACCATCGTTGGGTTAATCATTACGCCTCTTCCGGGTGGGGCCATGGTGTTGCTCGGAATTGCAGCGTTAGCTCTAACCGGCACAATGCCGGTCGAGGGTGCGCTTCGAGGCTACGGGGATCCAATAGTTTGGCTGGTGCTGGCCGCATTTTTCATGTCGCGAGGAATGATCAAGACGGGCTTGGGCAGACGAATCGCCTTTCTGTTTATCCGCGCCATCGGCCGCCACTCATTAGGCTTGGGTTATGCGCTCGTCTCGACGGATATGCTGCTCGCCATGGTCATCCCTTCCAACGGCGCACGTGCCGGCGGGATCATCTTTCCTGTAGCTAAAAGTCTTGCGGAAGCTTACGACTCGAGACCGGGCGAGACCGCCGGGCGACTTGGTGCGTTTCTGATGACGTTAATCTACCAGTGCGACGTCATCGTCGGCGCAATGTTTATTACCGGACAAGCTTCAAACGTATTGATCGCAAAGTTTGCACAGCAGGTCACGGGGATCCAGTTAACTTATGCCGGCTGGGCACTGGCAGCCGTCGTCCCTGGACTGGTGTCGCTCGTCGTGGTTCCTTTAGTGATCTATCGAATTTTCCCGCCGGAAATAAAACACACACCCGCGGCTGCGGAATTTGCTGCAGAAGAATTGAAACAGTTCGGTCGCATGAAATCCGGCGAGAAACTCATGTTACTCGTGTTCACCCTGGTCGCCGGCTTGTGGATGACGAGCGCGCTGCATGGAATAAACTATGCCGCGGTTGCTCTGCTGGGAATTTGCGTGCTGTTGTTGTTCGGAGTGTTGAACTGGCAGGACGTTATCAGCGAGCGCGGGGCTTGGGACGTGTTCATCTGGTACGGGGGATTAGTCAGAATGGCTGAAGCGCTGGGTGAAACGGGAATCACAAAGCGTTTTGCTGAATCTGCCGCCAGCTTCACCGTTGGCTGGAGTTGGTGGGCAGCGCTCGCCGTCCTTTTACTCGTTTATTTTTATGCACATTACGGCTTTGCGAGCATTACCGCGCATGCGACGGCAATGTACACGCCATTCCTGGTGGTAGTCCTTGCAGCCGGCGCTCCGCCTTATCTCGCAGTGCTATCCCTGGCGTATTTTTCTAATCTTGACGCGTCGTTAACCCACTTCGGAACAACCCCGGGACCGATTTATTTTGGCGCCGGCTACGTAAAACAGAAAATCTGGTGGAAACTGGGATTGATAACGTCGTTCATGACAATCGCAATCTGGGTAATCCTTGGTTTCACCTGGTGGAGAGTTTTGAAACTGTGGTGAAAAAAGGCGCAACAAAACTCTCGCAAGAAACTTGCGGAAGATGAACTTGGTGCGGTCGAAAACGCGATAGCAAATCGCTTGCGCGCGCTGTCGGAGCCGAATCTCGACGCAATTCGAAGTGTGCGTCGTCAGTTTTCCAAAGAACTTGCGAAAAACTCACCCGAATGGATTGTTGCTCTGGCACGACGAATTGAAGATCGTTCCAATATCGTTCCCAGGTTTTTCGCTTACGAGCTGATTCAGCATCACAAGCCGGCGCTACAAAGTCTTAACACTGCTGCACTGGAAGCGTTAGGTCGCGGGAACGATAGCTGGGAAAAGGTTGATACATTTGCGAGTTACCTTGCGGGGCCTGCATGGCGCGAGCGGCAAATTTCCGACAA
>DATLBQ010000547.1:0-3132 GCA_035526805.1 Pyrinomonadaceae bacterium | reverse complement strand
TGCGTTTCGCCCACCTTCGCTTGCAGGTCATGGTCCTTCAGGAACGGAAATCGTTAATGGCATATTCATGTAAGTGGAGCGATACGGCAAGCGGCGCAAACCGCCGGCGATTTGCCATAGATTTATTGGCGAAAGTCGACAACAGGGCTGAAGATGTTTGTTAGCTACTGCAGAGTCATTGCAGCATGAGAATGCCAGCGACATTACTTCTTAACTTTAGTTCGATTCGATGGCTGCTCGCGCGTTCTTCTGAAAGCAACGGATAGCTGATCAACCAATTCGGTTGTTCGATTGGCGGCGACCACTCCTTTCCATCCACTCGGTAAGAAAACTGAATTGGGCCGTCTGAAGGATTAAACACTAACACGACTAGCCGTGCTTCAATCGAAAAAGAGAGGTCGCATCCGTTTTCGCAGGAGATACCAGAACCCAATGCGCTGAAGTGTTGAAGAGGAACCCATCCCTGCTGTGGCAGTAATTGATGGGCAGGAACGAATTGAATTTTACTAAACGAATCGTCCTGCACGTGCTGGATTCCATTTGCCGCGATCAAGGGCTTTCTTAGTCTCAGGTAGTCAGAGAGAACCTTACGAATGAGTGCATGTCCACGGTCATTTGCATGAACGCGGTCTTCCGTCAAGTTGAGAATGGATAGTCTGCGAAGGTTTGCATGCTGCTCAATGTCAAGGATAGGGATGCGATCTTGATTCGCGAGTGAAACAACGGTCTTTCGTTGCAACGCCGCGTACGATGTAAACGGATAGAATGCGATTGTTGGAATCTTCTCAGCTTTTATGAGGCGAAACATCGCCTCTAGCGCTGGCTCTCCCAACTTCAGCTTGAACAGCTCATCAAGGGTTCCAACTTCCATCACCAATAAGTCCGGCTTCAGTGGAACGACCTCGTATTTCAGTACTGCAAGCTGCACAGGTGAAATACTTCCGCCGAGGCAAAGGTTGAATTCCTGAACCTTCGTACCGGCAAGCTTCTCGATGTCGGCCGTTAGCAGCGGTGGGAAAGCTTTCCCGTATGCTGATGCGCCGGTGCCACACGTGATTGACGTGCCAAGGAATACAATCCGAAGCGGCTTTCCATCCGCGTGGGGGGTGAACCATTCAGTGCCAGAACCAGCCTGGGTTGCAAAAGCTAAGCAGAAAAGAAGGCCAAGCGCTTTCATCGTATGAAGTTTACATGTCCGGGTTAGAAAAGAAAGCTGATTCCGAAACTGCCTTGCCAATTATGCGTAGTGAAGCCGCCCACTTCAAAGGGAGGTACGAAGCCAGCCGTGCGCACGGTACGTCGTGAGTAACGGATCATGCTGTCGCCAAGATCAAATCGTAAGATTAAATTACGAGGGGTGTAATATTCAATCACTCCACCTAAATCAATATTGAGTTCTGTACTCTTGGCCCGCTCATGCGAAAAGAAGTTGTTGCTGGATTCTCCCACACCAAATGGATCGCGCCGAAAATGAAGAAAGCCGGGGCGAGCCTTGAGAAAGATTCCAACTTTCGAAAACCGTTTTCCAGCCTTCACACCAAACAATCCCTGCAGATGATTGCCGCTCGTTGCTGAATTCCCAGGCAAAAAATTGATTTCAGTGTCGAAGTCTATAAATGGCAAAGCCGGATACACAAATCTGCTGCGGAATCCTCCAGCTTGCGTGCCAACTCCGGAGTCCGTAGTCCCAATCTGTTCTAAAAACGTGTATGTGATCAGTCCTCCAAGCTCGAACTTGCCTTCCCGAGCCTGCGCACGAGCAAAACCCTTAGAAAGTAGGAGCACGCCTATGCTGAGCAGTGGGAACAAACGTTTCACGGGTTCTCCTAACTAACAATAGATGCCAAAGCATGTAGCAATCACAGGCAGAAGACGATCGCCGAGCAACTGGATGAAAGGCCAGTAAGCTGCCGGACTCTCCCTCCATTATCCACGAGCTGAGAGTCTCGCAAACTGGCAACATCTGGACGTCGCCGGCCACACAGGCAACTAACCAGCACGGCAATTCGTCCAATTAATTGCTGCGGGATAGCATTTTCTCTTGCGCTGAAAGCTTCCTGCTAGACGATCGGAGAGCATATGACAATGACGTTGCGACAAGTAGCACGTGTTTCTGCATTAGTAGTGACGCTGACGGTTTTCAGCGCTCCAAATTTCGCACATGCGTTTCAGTCCGCACGCGGCATCGCCAATGGTCGCGGACATTACAAGGTAAAGGATAAGAACAAGGATAATCGCGCGGGGGACTGGAACAATAATAATTCGAGCTACCAGCGCGGAGTGAACGACGGACGAGAAGACGGAGCAAGAAACCGGAATCGCCAATATCGCTGGCAGACGAATAATGACTCTGAACGACGAGCTTACGAGGCTGGCTACGAACAAGGCTATCGTGACAGCGCAAGGTACGAGAACAATGATGACAGGCGTTATCGCAATAACGATGGTCTTTATAGCCGCGATCAATATGGGCGGAGCGGAACTACAGCTGCACAGTTCGGCTACCAAGATGGATTGAACGACGGGCGCCAGGATCGGTCAACGGGGCATAGCAACCGTCCTACGCAAGGCGACAACTACAAAAATGCCACTCGGGGCTTTCCCGGAGGGGCAGGCCAGACAGCCTACAAGGCAGAATATCGACAAGCTTACGTGTCAGGCTACCAACGGGGCTATGGCGAACAAATCCATGGTCGATATGACCGAAATGGCCAGTATCCTATCAGCGGAAATACCGCCGCCCAGTTTGGAGCTCAGGATGGTTTTAACGACGGACGCCAAGATCGGCTAACGGGTCATAGTAACCGCCCCACACAGGGCGATAACTACAAAGACGCTACCCGTGGCTTTCCAGGCGGGCCTGGCGAAACAGCATACAAAGCGGCTTATCGCCAAGCCTACGTTACAGCCTACCAGCAAGGATACAGCCAGCAGAACTCTGCGCGACGCTACTAGACACCAACCGTCGCGCCGAGCGAATCGGCGCGCGGCTTTGTAGCACGTCGCGGTTGTTGGCATACTTACTGATTAACAAGCACGCGAACTCACTCACCAGCTCTGAGAGAGGAACAACTATGGAGATTACCGCCTACGAGCGCACCTGGGTCGAAGGCCTGAATCGCGGCGATGTTT
>DATLBQ010000546.1:0-12657 GCA_035526805.1 Pyrinomonadaceae bacterium | reverse complement strand
CAATCACACCGGCAAATCAACCGGCACGATGTGAGGTGCGGTTGGTATTCTATTTCTTCCAGATTGTCTCTCGCGCAATTTGAGCAAAATAGGATGCTACGCTTCTTCGCAGGTTGCCAGTTTATGTATTCGGCTCAAACTCTCACCTGCGGTACCACACTGGCCGGCGGTATCGCTCCTGGCCAACGCAGCGTCTGTTCGACCGACGCGCATCTTAAAGCGCCCCCAGCTCCGAGATTCGCAGGAACCGCGACTGGATAGAATTATCTGCACTTACTGATAACTGTAGCAAGTTGTATCCAGCGCGAGGTATACTGTCTTCGTGAGGCACACAGCAGCATCCAGCGAAGCGGCACTGAGCATCTTTCGGCGGAAGGGCGGAGTCCTGCACACTGCCGAAGCGGTCAGACGGGGCATCCATCCGCGAACTCTGTACAAGCTTCGCGACGAGAATCAGGTTGTGCAGATCAGTCGCGGTGTCTACCGGCTCGCTGACCTTCCGGAGATCACAAATCCAGATCTGGTTACGGTTGCGACTCGGATCCCCGACTCCGTAGTCTGTCTGATCTCGGCTCTTGCCTTTCACGAGATCACGACTGAGGTCCCACACGAAGTCCATGTTGCGCTTCCGCGCGGATCGAAACCACCGCGTCTCGATTATCCACCGATCAGAGTATTCACGTTCTCGAACGACAGCTTTTCCGCCGGCGTTGAGATCCACAATCTTGACGGCATACCGGTGCGTATCTTCGATCCGGAGAAGACGGTTGCGGACTGCTTTAAGTTTCGGCACAAGATTGGCTTCGATGTTGCCCTGGAGGCGCTAAAGCTATGTCGCGTGCGAAAGGGATTCCAACTAAGGAAGCTCGTCAACTATGCGCGGCGATGCCGTGTTGAGCGAATCATGCGTCCGTATCTTGAAGCCCTGTCGTGAAGTGAGGTCAATGGCCAGCCGTCCACCCAAGAATGTCCCGGCATCAGTGCATCAGCGACTACTCAATCTCGCGCGCCAGACGAACCGACCGTTTAATGAGCTCCTACAGTATTTCGCCATCCAGCGATTCCTGTTTCGTTTCAGTCGCTCTGCTTATGCTGAACAGTTTGTGCTGAAGGGAGCACAGATGCTCCAGGCATGGGACGCTCCGCTAGCGCGACCTACGATGGACATTGACATGCTCGGGCGAGTCTCAAACACCGTTGAGAATCTCGAGCAGATTGTCCGCGCGTGTGCAACAGTTGGAGTCGACGCGGACGGAGTCGAATTCGACCCTAATAGCGTACGAGGCGAAGTCATCGTGAAGGGTAAGCTATATGAAGGCGTACGTGTTCGGTTGCGAGGAACCCTGGGTAAGATCAAGTTGAGCGTGCAGATCGATTTCGGATTCGGCGACGTCGTTGTGCCAGAGCCGATATGGATCGAGTTGCCGGACCTACTTGGCATGGGCGCACCGCGACTACTGGGTTACACCCCCGAGAGTGCAATTGCGGAGAAGTTTCAAGCGCTCGTAGCCCTCGATATCTTCAACACACGTATCAAGGACTTCTACGACATCTGGAACCTTTCACGAGGCATGGATTTCGAAGGCGCGACTCTCGCGAGAGCGATAGCTGCGACGTTCGCACGGCGGGCAACGCCCTTGCCCGCGCAGACGCCGCGAGCGCTCACCGAAGAGTTCCGCGAAGACCCGACCAAGCAAGCACTGTGGAGGGCCTTCGTGCGTAAAGGACGCCTTGCTGTTGAGAGCAAGACGCTCGGCGAGATTGTAACCGACCTGGAAGCATTCCTGATGCCGCTAGCGATCGCGGCTAGCTCTGGAAAGCCGTTCAGAAAAAGATGGCGCAAAGGGAAATGGGAATAACTGGAATCAGATGCCGCCGCGAAACCTTTTCGGTGTTGGAGCCAACTCGTCGCAGCCTCAGCGTTGCGATAAGAGTCTTGCCGTTACGGACCAGGGCCATGGGAATCCGCTTTAGTAATGGTAACGCCAACAGGGTAACCGTAATCAACTTCCTCTCCAGGTTTTGGAGTTTGATCTATAATCAGTCCGGGCTGAAGTGCTAGATCGTAGCGTATCGCCAGCAGTTGAATGTTCAAGTTAGAGGCGTGAAGTTTGGTTTCGGCGTTTTTATAACTCAATCCTTTGAGCGACGGAACTCTGGTTTGAGCTGGTCTCGACTGGCGCTCATGTTGTACGTCCAAACGGAGCGCCAAAAGTGTGATTGCCGGCAAGATTATGAAGACAATAAACGCTGCGGTCGCAAGGACTGTGATTAGTAGTTTCTTTTTGCCTCGCATGCTGTAGCCAACGAGTACTCCAAGTAAAAATCTCATTTCTTTTGCTCCTTCGAATCTATCTTGTGGTCGCTGGGTACGCTGTCCGCTCCTATTTACTCTGCTTAGTTGCTTGGCGGAACTTACGCAGGTCATCGCGCATTGATGTGGGATAGAGAACCAAAAACGCCCTTAGGGCGTTCGAGTACTTTGAGCAATGCAGTGTCACTCCAAGCGCTTGCGCCGTGTGAACGGCACAGGTTCTTGTCGGTCTTAAGCGGAGGGAGGCTGTAACAGGTGTATTCGCTTCACGTTTGGCCTATGGTTGAACAGCTGGTTGCAATGGTAGGCGTGAAGTGAGTTATCCAAGTAACGGCTGACATAAGTCATGATCTTCCCGAGTTACAATTGTTGGTCGAGAAACAAGCGTTCGCGCCGACATGGCGCAGCCGCGTTGTATTGTTCAGTCATAGAATCGCGCGATCTAGTCCCCACTGCTCAATTATTGCATTAGGCGACTCCGCTGGATAAAAGATAGTAACCTTTTTCTTCGCTCGGGATAGGGCAACGTAGAACAATCGAAGCTCTTCGTTATCTCTGGTTGGATCCCCGCTAACCTTGCAGAATTGATTGCTTCCTGAATAGTCTTTCGCAGCGTCCTCCGCAACGCCAGCAAGCCACGGTATGATTACGTGGTCGAACTCGCGCCCTTTACTTTGATGTGCACACATGAACGTAGGTGAGGTGGACGATCTCCTCAAAGCAAGGAACGTTGCCTGTCGGAGAGCGGTTTCCATTCGGTCGGCTCTTTCGTCACGATCGACAATGTCGGTCGAATTCTTTGTCGCCCTTACAATTGCTCGCATCAGATAAACAGCATCCGGATCGCAAAAGACAGCGTAGTAGCTCGAATACTCCTTTGCGAGAGATAGCAATGCTTCCAGTTGTTTTCCAAGGCCACTAAAATCTGTGTGCCCTTCATTCTTCGCCAGGCTGAGAAGCGCGGATTCGCAGCCGCTCCAGAACTTCTCGTCCTTCTTGCCAATAGGAAGAAGATCATTGAGAGTCTCGAACTTCGGCTGGCATATGAGCTTCAATAACTTCTTAAAAGTTATCTTCTGTTTTCGATCTGATCGTTGGATCTGGATTCGCCTCTCCCCTCCGAGTACTACATCGAGGCCCTCCCCAAACCATTCTGCTAGATCGGCCACAGAATCAACCGATCGAAGTTCATCGATCCATTCACGAAGTATTTCATCACTGTTGTCGTCTGAACCTAGTATTCGGCAGGCGAAGGATGGGCGTGGCATTGCTCCTGCCTTTGGCTTTGTCGAGAGAACTCGGTATAGCTGCCTCGCAAGGCTGTTGCCCCGAGTGATGACAGCTACTGATTCGCCCTTCTCAAGACATTGCTTAATCTGAGCTGCTATCGGGAGAGCGCACCGACTCGCGAGCCGGGCGTTAACGGTTCCTCGAATTGCCTTTAGTCGTAGCCAATTCTTCAATTCATCCGTTGGTGATGTCTTCGCCTCCACTCCCTTCAGGTTGTCTCGTCGCAGCGCCATCAGAAAGTCGGCCAACCCACGCTCGTCCTGGCCCGTCCGATGATTGGTTCGTAAGGAATGTGATTCAAAGGGACCGAACTCAGACTTTACTTGCGTGATCCTCTCTTGAGTTGAACCGCGCCATTCATAAATCATTTGAAATCCATCATAAAGGACGATTAGCCGAGGCGGTCGCCACTTCTTCAGTGTTTCCCACTGCAGCAAGTCGGTGTCCTGAAATTCGTCCAAAATGACAATCGGGAAAGTCGCTCGAAGATATGCCAACAACGAAGGCGAGGATTCCACTAGATCAAGCATGAGTGGTCCAAAGTCGTCATAGTGTGGGCGGCCCTGCCTTATTGAGGCGGTGATTATTTTCGTGGCTTGGTTCACAAGCGCTGAAGGGCAGCGTTGCGCTGATGTGCCGAACAATCGTTTGGCCTCAAATCTACAAAGCGCAAGAGAGTGAGACAGGAGGTCAGGATCGCCGATTTCGCTGCTCTCTTTGAGCAAGTTAGCGAAATCGCGCGAGCGCTTTGCTAGCGAGCAAACCCTTAACGGAGTGCTTATACCCCATAGACCTTTTCTTTGCTCAAGGCAATCAAAGAAGAATGAATGATAATTTGAGATCTCAAGCCGCTTCCTCTCGAGGCGGGATATGGTTCTGTTCGAAACCAACTCATCGGCTTGCCTCTCAATTTGCACGCGAGCATTCTTGGAGAAAGTGAGAAACAGCACCTTCGCGTTTTGAGTCAGCAGATTTTTCCGAACTGCGACTATGCCAAGAGCGACGCCAAGAAAAGTCTTTCCAGTACCAGGCGGGGCTTCGATTAGAATGTTTCGCCCGGATATCAGAGACTTGGCAGCGGCCTTCTGGTCCGGGTCGAGCTGTTTGCGACCCACCGAGTCAGAAGTTACTACCTTCGTGGAGGTCATAGCACACATACTGTGAGTCTTCGTTGACACTCGCAAGTCGAGCGCGCAGCCTATCGTACAAGTTCAGAACCGATGCAGGTAAATCCGTCTTTAGTAATTCTGCGAATCTTCGCATGTCCCGTGCCGTCTTAATTTTGTGTGGTCTGTGCATTAGGCAAAGGAAGGTTAGCCTCGCTACAGGTTCATCAAGGCTCTCAAAGAGATAGGATTCCGGATTCGGAAACTCGGCTGGAACCTGCAAAGCCAAGGGACTGCCGACATGCAGGGGACTCTTCGCGTTGCTCCAATCTGTTTCGTCTATTGCGTGTTCATCCTTAGCTTCCAGGTAGATCGTCTTGAGTGATTGTGTCAATGCAGCCACAGGAGTTTCCTTAGCCAAAATGATCTCTAGATCGCATCCTTTGGCTCCATCAAGTATCGCCTTCCGACTCCAAACCAGAACATCTCCGGTATTCTTAGCTTCTGCGATGCGGTCGTCCGTGGACTTCTCATTCTTCCGTACCTCGTCGTGATCAATGAGAACTGCTGACCTTTTTCCAAACTCCCTAAGAGCTGTGGCCCTGAAAGGCACATGTCCTTTACCATCGTTCTCAAAAATTTCTAGCCCAAGAATGCTTAACTCTGGCCCACCGCGAACTTTGGCCGCAAAAGCCAAAGCGGTTGGAAGAAACCCCATTTCCGATGGACCTTCGACAATGAGAACGAGGCGCGAAAACAAGCATCTGGAATACGCCTCGCGGCGGCGCTCAAACTCTTTCCGCGCGGTCTGAGGTATATCTCGACCAACAACCGCAGCTATTGAGTGCAGCGAGGTTTCAGTTTCGCGGTCGTCTGCTATCTTGAGAACGACGAGACTTTCGGGACTTACTTCCGCCAAGACGGCTGGAGAATGGGTTGTTATGAACAATTGGTGGTTCGACGTTCCAATGATTTTCTTTACCAGGGCTCTTGCACGCCATGGCTCCAAGCTTCTCTCAGGCTCTTCAATCGCGCCGATAGCCTGAATGCCTTCTGCTCTGCTCGCGGACATCGTTGCCAAAAGCAGCGAGTTCTGCACGCCATCCCCTTGATATGAAAGAGGCACTTCAAAACGCTGATTCCCATCCTGAGACCCTTCAGGTTTATCCTGAGTCGACTCTTCCTCGTTTGGCCGGACGGTGCGGAATGCCAACTCGAGTGCCGAGCGAAGACGATTGATTTCAGTTCGAAGAAAAGTAATCGTAGCCTCTGGCTCTCCAACACCGTCCGTAAGGTGAAGCTCCTTTAGGGTTTCGCTGACCGATTTGAGCGCCGCGGCAATAGACTCCGTTTTGTCGAGAGGTTCCTTGAGTTTTTCAATCTCCGTAACAAGGTTGCGGAGAGGTCCTGAGATTTCCGAATCGTCCAATAGCGCGCCCAGCAAGCTCCTTCTAGTGAACCCAAGCATCTGCAGCGGCTCTCGCTGACTCGGAATGAACGTGAAGCCGATTGCTCGGCGATCCGGTTGGGAGAAAATTGAATTCTCGCCTACCTCATCAATCACTTCCCATGCCAAGTCGATTGTTCCGCTGTCTTGTCCCCACGTCGCGGAGAACTTAGTGGCTAGCAACTCAATTGTAGCGTCGCTCTCCTGCGGAACGGTTTCTGAAGGCTCCTTTGTCGCCGCCTCGAAAGGCAGCCCCGTCGTATTGAGATACTCTTCGGATGATTCAACCAAGTGCTC
This sequence comes from Pyrinomonadaceae bacterium, assembly GCA_035526805.1. Classification (GTDB taxonomy): domain Bacteria; phylum Acidobacteriota; class Blastocatellia; order Pyrinomonadales; family Pyrinomonadaceae; genus PSRF01. The sequence goes on along the minus strand of DATLBQ010000546.1, from coordinate 6,203 downwards.
TGGGTCCAGTAGCCGCCACCTTGAAACCCTCTTACCAAATCGTTGCAACAAGTCAGGTTGGTCGTCCGTCGAAAATCGGAAAAAGACCCACATCTCAATTGGTTTTTCGTTTTGACAATGCCAGAAGTCGAACCTCCCCACAAGGTCCTCTCGATAGGGATGGTGAGCAGCGTTTAGTGCTAAGTCTAGGGCTCGAAGAAGTGACGTCTTCCCACTGTTGTTGGCACCGACAATGAGGTTGACTTTCGTGCTCGGGTGGATAGTCAGTGTATCGAACCTGCGGAAATTCTGAATGTGAACGGCGAATACGTGCATATGTCTTTTCGCGAGGCTGCCTTTGATCGGCTAATTCTTAAGGGAGCCCAATGGAATGGTTGCAAGGATACGACTGATCGGAACCTATGTGGTAACCAGTGGTGTCGGAGTTTATGGAGGGGACATTATCTGCGCGCATTTGCTAGCACCTTTTGTTGGCGGGGGGCCGGCTTTCTGTCATCGGGTCTAGCCTTAGGGATATCTAAATTATGTGGAAATCTATTGTGGAGGCAACGTTATTGCGTACGCTCACCACGCCGTGTTTGCGAATCTTTATCGAAGACAATCGTTGCGGCTTTCGACCTTACCGAGTTTGGGAAAAACACGGACCTTCCTCGTCCACGAAAACTAGACTGAGGAAAAGACGTTAGATTCATGTACTGCAAAAGCAAAGATGGGGCTAAGATGGTGGCGGTATGTGTTGATACTAAGCCAGCCGAAGCGATACCTTGACGACCGCTAGGCGCGTAAATACTGGCTTATATCGTTTCGTAAGAGTAGGTGGTGCCGCCTTCATGGGACTTAAAATCCGTTGACCGTAAGGTCGTGTGGGTTCGACTCCCACCCTCGGCACCAATCTTCTCAATCACTTACAAACACTCATTACTTGAATCTGAATCGACGCAACGGAGTTAATCTATTGGGTGTGTCAGTTTCGTCTGAATTCCTCAGTAAAATCGCGCCGACACAGCGGCGGCGTTAGCGTCATCGCGCTCTGACCAGGATCACGAGACGCCGGGTGCATTGCAAGGCGGACTAATTGGTTTAAGATTCCATAATGGAATATCAAACCTAAGGCGAAAAGCCGCTAGGTAAGAGAGTCGAACGTTGCACCGCCCAGAGTCAAAGAAGGTGCCGGTCACTCGTCTTGAACCAACCAATACGAAGCCTCAAAATAACGGCTTTGCCTCAAAAGTCTGTGGAGTGTCATATTCGCGTTACACAACCCGAAGGGTTGCGAGAAAGTAGCCGGACGTCGGAGCGAAGCGGAGACCTCCGGATAGCTTGCGATGTTGCGTCCGCACCCCAACGCGGGGTGCCAGAAAACTCAAGAATTCTCGCATCCTTTCGGGATGCCCATTTATCTCGCATTCCGGTGGTCTTCGACCACCGGCTACTTTCTCTCAGCCCGCCGGGCTGAGATTCCGGTATCAATGGAAGGCACTGCTAGTGTTCCTTTTCACTTTTGAGGCAAAGCCTCAAAATAACCGTAGTTTCTGGGAGAGCTGCCACTGGCCAGTATTATTTCGGGCCAGTATTATTTGAAAAGACAATTACGATTTAGGAACTCGGAATCCCCAAATGCGAATTCTCCTGGTAGAAGATGAGCCTAGGATGGCGAACGTATTAGCCAAAGGCTTGCGAGAGCACAGCTACGCGGTCGATGTGGCAGAAGACGGGGATGTTGGTCTGTACCAAACTTCAATCAATGATTACGACGTGATTGTTCTCGATGTGTTACTGCCCCAGCGCGACGGATTTGAAGTTTGCCGGGAACTGCGTGCACGAGGGGACGCAACTCCCATCCTGATGCTGACAGCACGGGCCGCCATTGACGATCGCATCACTGGATTTGACGCGGGCGCTGACGATTATCTTACGAAGCCCTTTTCTTTTCGAGAGCTACTCGCGCGAATTCGCGCGTTGCTCCGACGAGATTCGCAGCTACGTCCCGACATTTTGGAGATTGCCGATCTGATTGTCGACTCAGCCAGCCATCGTGTCTCCCGGGCCAGGCACAATGTGCAGCTGACGGCGAAGGAATATGCTTTGTTGGAATACCTCGCCCGACGTGCGGGCCAATTGGTTTCTCGTGCGGAGATCGCAGCCCATGTCTGGGACGACTCGTTCGATCCCTTCTCGAACACAATTGAGGTTTACATGAACCGCCTACGAAAGAAGATTGACGGAAACCATTCACTCAAACTCCTCCACACACGGCGCGGTGAGGGTTACATCCTCGAATCCCGACACTGATTTGCAATGGTCCATTAATCTTCCATTAAGGTGGGCCTGAGTATACTCGGCTAGTTCAGGGACTGAGTATGCCGAATCAAGCGAGACCGAGGGCAATCCCCGTTGCGGTACTATTCGCGGTTGTCTGCCTGTCTGCATCATCCGACGCACAAATCCCCTCGCCTTCTGCGACCCCTCAGAACCCGCCGACTGCTCAGCCAAGCGTGCCGTTAGATCCGCTTACGCTCGATGAAGCAATACGCCTCGCAAATGCGCAGGCGTCGACTTTTCAGACTGCGATCCTAAACGAGCGCATCGCCGCCGAAGATGTAAGACAAGCGCAGACCGCATTCCTCCCGAAGGTTAGCGCTCCTTTGAGTTACATCTATACGTCGCCGGCGCTGGGGTTACCACCTGGAGAGCCGCGCGCACCCAGCTTTATCGCGAGTGATGCGATTAGTGTGTACGAAACCTTCGTCAATGTCGCCGGCGATTTCGATATTGCCGGAAAACTGCGTGCGACTCTCGCCAGGAATCGAGCGCTACTGGCAGCCGCGCATGCGGGCACTGAAGTAGCCAAACGCGCATTGGCGCTGGCGGTGATCGAGGGTTACTACGGGATGGCGCTAGCGATCGCCCAACGTCAAGCGGCTGAAGGAAATCTCAGAGCGGCTGAAGAGTTCGAGCACATTACTGCGCTGCTGTTGAGTGGTGGAGAAGTCGCGCCTGTTGATTTGACACGCGCTCAGTTGCAAATACTCACGCGACGCGACGAGTTAGAACGGGCCCGGGTAAACGAGCAGGTCGCAGCCGGAGCTTTGCGAGTGCTCGTCGGTTATGAATTCACGCGACCGATTACTACGACCGATCTTGCGCTGGCGGTTCCCTCCGCTGCCGAGTATCAGCAGTTCAAAGCTGACGACGTTTCTCGACGACACGAATTCACCCAGTTAGAGCAACAACTGCGGGCCGCGCGACAGGACATCAAGGTCGCTCGTGCAGATCGGTTACCGTCCCTTTCTTATTCGATCAATGCCGGCTTTGATACAGATTCGCTAAAGGGCCCGCGCCTGAAGGAGCGCAGCGGGGTGTCAGCGGCGATTAGTTTGACGATTCCGATCTTCGATTGGGGAGCTAGCCGCAGTCGAGAGCGCCAAGCGCGTTTGCGCGCTGAGGTTGCCGAGAACGACCGAACGGTGGCGTTACGTGGGTTCACTCAACAGTTTTACGCGGCCCGCGCCCAGGCCACCAGCGCCGCGGCCCGTATTAGTCTGGCACGTGATGGTGTGATCAAGGCTCAGGACAATCTGACAGCATCGATCGCGCGGTACCGGGCAGGTGAGGCCCAGATAGCCGAGGTCACGGACGCCCAAACGACGCTGGTCGAGCAACGCAGCACTTTGTATCAGGCAATTTTTGATTACCGAATGGCGCTGGCGCGATTGAAACAGGCAACCGGCCAGTGATGACGGAGCGTTAAAACGAAGATGAGTCAGGATCCGAACCAGATTCAAGCTGAAGTTGCGGATCGTATTTCGTCCGAAAAGAGGCGAGCTCGAATAGTCCGTCAGCGAAACGTGGTGCTAGTGGTAGCGGCCGTCGGGTTGGTCGCGCTGACGCTACTTATCCTGACTATCTGGCGATACAGATCGGCAACCGAGGCTGAGGCCGAAGTAACTCCCACAGTCAGCGTCAAGGTTGTTAAAGCCGAAAAAGGAAACATCGCGGCCCAGGTCACGGCCGTCGGCACGATTTGGCCTCGCGAAAAGGCTGACGTCGGCGCGAAGATTAGCGCCCAAATCAGAAGGATGGCACTCCTCAAAAACAAAGTCGTTCGTGCCGGTGAAATAATTGCTGTGCTGGAATCACGCGATCTTCAGGCCCAACGCGCGGAAGCCGTCGCCGCGCTCAACGAAGCCAGGGCCAGTGAGCGGAGCCTAATCACCGGAACTATTCCAAAAACAAATGCCGAAGATCAGAAAGCGCTGCTCGACGCACGCGCCAAAGTTAACAATGCTCGGGCCACTTATGAACGTCGCCGAGTGCTTTTTGAAAAAGGCGGGATTTCGAAGAAAGATCTCGAAGCCTCACAACTAGATCTGACGACGGCCGAGGATGAATTGCGCTTGCAGGAGCAGACAGTTTCACTGCGAGCGCGGTCACTAAATCCAAATGATCGCGCTTTAGCCGCGGCTCGGACAGCCCAAGCGCAGCAACGAGTTGCGACCCTGGACGCGCAACTAAGCTACGCGACCATTCGCTCGCCCATCACCGGCATCGTTACCGATCAGTTTCAATACGAAGGTGAATTCGCGTCAGCTGGCGGAAAGCTGGTGACAATTGCTGACACGAGCACGGTAATCGTGAAGGCGCCGTTTTCCGACACAGCGGTCGCGCAACTTAAGCCAGGCGATGCGGCAACAGTTCGGCCAACCGACACGTCAGCCGAAGAAATGCACGGGCAAATCACTCTACTTGGCCGATCCAGTGACCCAACAAATCGCACAGTTGAAGTTTGGGTGACGCTGGGCAATGGCGACGGAAAGCTGCGCACGAATGGAGCTGCCCAGGTGACCATTTTTGCCAACTCCAAAAACGAGGCCATTGTCGTGCCCGCGTCGGCGGTAACACTTGAAGCAAGTAACGCCACCGAAGGAACGGTAATCGTCATCGATGCGCAGAACGTGGCCCATGAAACAAAAGTAACGGTCGGCATTCGGACGGCCGAGAAGATTGAAATTTTTGAAGGACTTCAGGGTGGTGAAACTGTGGTAATTGAAGGTAACTACTCTTTACCCGACGGAACAAAGGTTGAAATCGCGACGGATGAGGAGAAGAAAGAGGAAGGCGAGGAGACGAAAGATTAGCAGAAATGAGTAGCCGAAAAGATGATTTTCCATTTCTCATTTGACATTTTTCATTTGTCATTTGGTCAGTAGCCGGGACCCGTTGTCAGTAGTTCGTTGCTGCTTGAAGCGGATCATTTTCTTCGACTCGCGACTGAAAACTGCATGGACCACTGACCACGGACTTCAATGAAGCTTGCTCGCGTAGTTTCAAATCAGTCTCGCGCTATTGTGGTAATCGTAGCGCTGCTCTGCGCTGCCGGGCTCTATGCGGCGTGGCAACTCCCCATCTCGGTTTTCCCGCAAACCGATTTTCCACGAATCGTCATCATCGTTGATAACGGCGAGGCTCCGGCTTCGCAAACGCTGGTCTCCGTTACGCGTCCCATTGAGGAGGCGATGAACGGAGTTCCCGGCATCGCCCGAATTAAATCGAAGACTGCGCGCGGCTCAGCTGAAATCAATCTCTACTTTGATTGGAGGGGCGACATTCTCCAGGAACTGCAACTGGTTCAAGCGCGGATGTCGCAACTCTTGTCGACACTGCCGCCGACCGCCGAGATTAGAAATATAGAACGTCTCACGTTTGCGGTGTTTCCAGTGACAGGGTACAGCCTGACTTCGGACAAACGCGACGAAGCGACGCTCCGGGATTTGGCGACTTACATTGTGCGCCCACAGCTTGCGCGTTTACCGGGTGTGGCGATCGTAGGGGTAGCTGGCGGCAAAGCCAAGGAGTTCCATGTCACGATCGATCCCGACAGGCTGGCGGCCCACAATGTTTCATCCCAACAGGTAGTCGATGCAATCCGTAACTCGAACGTCATTGTTTCGCCAGGTCTAATTGAAGAGAACCACCAGCTTGAGTTGGCATTGGTGAGCGGTCAGGCAAAGCGTCCCGACGAACTCAACAATATTGTCGTGGCTACGGTGAACAGCGCGCCTGTATTGGTTGCTGACGTGGCTACAGTCGCAGTCGGAGTCGAACCGCAATACACGATTGTCACTGCCGACGGACATCCTGCCGCGCTCGTGAACATAAATCGGCAGACGGATGCGAACACAGTAACGGTCGCCGATGAAGTG
>DATLBQ010000545.1:0-4252 GCA_035526805.1 Pyrinomonadaceae bacterium | reverse complement strand
AAGTGCAACAGCTCAGATAGATTCTCAAGCTCTGACACTGATTATCAGAGCTACCAAAGATCCAAAGATGTCGATTCGCCGTTTAGCGGTGGTCTTTCTTGGGTTGATAAAAACTCCTGAAGTCTTAGCTCCACTTTGTGAGGCTCTGAAAGACGAAGCAGTTGGGGTGCGCCGATCGGCAGGCGATGCACTAACGGATATAGGAGACAGACAGGCGATTGGCCCGATGGTTGAGACATTAAAAGATTCGAACAAACTTGTTCGTTGGCGTGCCAGTCGATTTCTTTATGAGTTAGGGGACGAAAGCGCTCTGCCCGCACTCAGAGAGGCCCAGGATGATCGCGAGTTTGAAGTGGCGATGCAAATCCGACAGGCCATCGAACGGATAGAGAGCGGCAAGGTTGGCCAGGGATCTGTTTGGAGACAAATGACCCAAGGAATTAACTAGGGGACTGTAACAGTTGATTTTGCCAGATTGAGTACACAAACTGATGGTCCTGTCGAAAATCGAAATCTTCACCGCAATGCTCGCCGAGCAGCCGGAAAACGCCATGATCTGGTACGGCCTGGCCAGTGAACAATACAAACTGGAGAACTGGGCTGAAGCAGCGAAGTCTTTGCGCCAGGTCGTGAGTCTCAACCCGGATTATACCGCCGCCTATCAGATGCTGGGCACGGTCCTGGCTAATGCTGGTGACCTTGCCGGCGCACAACAGGCCTGGAGAGATGGTGTTGAGGCTGCGGATCGTACCGGCGCGTGGAAGGCCAAGCAACATATGAGCGCCTTGTTGGCGGGCGTTGCAGGCGCCGATGAGGCTCTCTGCCCCGACTAGGGGCAAGCCTGCCACTGATCAAAAATGAATATGGCGCGCTTCTCAAAGCGGCCCGCTTTTTTCTTACAGCGCACCTGCTTCATCATACTTGTCTCTTCGATGAGCAGCAGCGGCGGCGGCAGTATCCATGTATTCGTGGAATCTTACGACTTTACCATTATGTACTGTTAACACATGCGCAAAGTCACCCCCGAACTCCCTACCAGTAGATTTGACTAGCCAAGCGTAATGACCAAGAGCCACGACCTTATCACCTTGAGCGATAAACTCTCTTGGATCAAAATGCTGAACCTCTTGAGTGTCAACTAGCGATTCGAAGAATTGCCCCATCTGTTCATGACCTCGACGTTTGCCAGCAAATGGCACATTCTCTATTTCCGGTAATTGCCATTCGATGTCATCTGAAAGCAGATTGAGTAGAGCTTTAATGTCTCCGCTCTTGAAATTCTCGTAGACTAGGTGCACGAGGTTCGTGTTCTCTTGCTCGCTCATGATGTGCTCGTTTCTCTATCCTGTCCGTACCGAAAATTCAGTGTGACAGGCCGGAGCAGCTTTCTTTTCTTTTCGCGTCGAATGCTCTGCGGCGATCAGCGGGCTCCCGTCCGCTTCAGCCTGCTAATCGAGGCATGACCGTTCAGCATCTCCGCCTGACTGGGTGCGCCTCAAATACCACCATGCGCCTTAGCTTCCGCATGTATTATCTGAGACAGAAAGTTGAGCGCTTTCTGGATCGCAAGACCCCTTACCTCAGAAAGAGGATGATCCTGCTTTTCAATAAAAACAATCACATTGGCTTCAGGGTGGGGGCGATGAGACTCATCAAGAAAATGGATGTGTACTTCCATTTCCATGTCTTCGTGGGGCACGATCTTATTAACTGTGGTTTCCATGAGAATCTCTTTGAACTTACTCCAGTATAAACGCACAAGTAGGAAGATCACAGTTTAAGCCTATTCATCCTATAAAAGCCTGCTGGGCAGCACCGCTCCTGGAACGAGAGCGCGCCGTCCGCCCGGCGTCAGTTAGATCTTTGATGTGCCAGCCCGTGAACCGCTCGTGTAAATGAATGTTGCCCGTTCCATCAGATTCGTAGGCGTGCATGCCGAAAAATTCCCAAGCCACCGGAGTGTAGAAAACATAGCCGCCACGAAAGACTGCATGCGCTACGAATTCTCCTCCCTCAGGTAGGGTATAGATGCCGCGCTCTCTTAACTGCTGCATAAGTCTCCCTTACTTTGTTGGTGGGGGCGGAGGTGTGGGGCGGACCCGGTCCGCCCCTTTCGCAGTTACCAATCTGTCTGCTTCAAGCGGCGGCTTTAGCCGCGATCTTGTGGAGCGTCGAATTAGCAACCTCAAACGTTTCCACCGTTGGTGTTCCCTCCAACACTTTCGACAGCGTCTTCAATACGTCCGGATATCCCGCGCCGTTGTAAGCTTCCGCGTCCTCTTTTGTGTCCCAGAGACTGATACCCACGGCTAGCGAACGCTCTGGGCTAACAAAGCTAATCTCATCGCGGAATCCCTTCTGCTTGCGGAGCAGCGGGAGAACGTCGCTCTCGATAATCCGCGGGAGTTCTACGACCGAATTGGACTTGAGTTTCATAGTGACATGTCGTGCAAACATTTCTTAGCTCCTTGGTAGTTGAGCTGTTGGTTTCAGGTGGTCTGGATGGATTCCAGAAGAGCTGAGAAGGGAGTAAGCTGCGCTCGGTTCGCGGCTATCTTACGCCCAGCTTCGCGTATATGTCAAATGCAGAATATATCTTATATACGCAATATTTCTTGCATGTGGTAAATAGCTGCTAAAGCGGGTCCTATCCTCGGACTTCGCAGAAAGACGGGAAAACACGTCACAAGCAAACCGTGAACCTTTCGGGTGATTGAAGATACCTTTTTTACAACGGTCTCCTCGGTCATTGACCAGAAGTACCAATTCTCATCGTCTTCTCATCATCCGTCGGATATTGTGTCGCAGAGAAACGCAATGGCACTCCCCCAAAATGGCGCCGGCAATTTTTGGCGGAGGTAAGAACAATGACGAATCGTAAGGAGTTCAGCATGAAACGCGCAAACATTATGTGGAAAGGCGCTGCAACGCATTTTTCAGATGATTCTCTCTGGGCAAGCGAGCGGATGTGAGATCACCCTCTTGCATGCCGGGCCACGCGAACGCCTGGATAGCATTCCATGAATCATTCCAATAACTAGGTTCTTGATTGGAGCGTTTGGAGCAGCGGAAAACGTGGGTGTGAGGGCTAAGTTGTTGATAGATATGGTAGGCGCGTGGGGATTTAAACCCCAGACCCCTACCGTGTCAACGCCGTCTCGGGTCACCTCGTATAGCGCGTAATCGTTCCCAAGCCGATAAACATTAACGTGAGCGGCTAGAGAAGTCACGCTTAACGCTGCGTAAACTGATTAAGTTCCAATCGTAGTCTGCCAAAAAGTCCGCCAATTTATGACAGCTCTACGTAGCCAATCATGGCGGTCGCCGTTTGGTTCCCCTTCGCAGAGCTTTTCGATTTGCTTTCCTGACTACAACTACAGACAATTCTGTTGGGTTCTATCCGAGTACGTGGTTTGAGCGGCTTGCAAATTAATTAGAGAGTTTTCCTTGGTTCCGTAGATTATCTTTATGTCGTTCATGACCAAGACGGCAGCGTTCGTGGGTTTGAAGGCTCTGCGAAATTTAGTCTCCGATTCGATGGCCATAGATATGGGATCGGCAGCAACGATCATTTCTGTGCGCGGGCGGGGCATAGTGATAGATGAGCCATCCCTCGTCGCCGTCGACTCCAATACGGGAGAAGTGATCGCGATTGGGATTGAAGCGCAACAGATGTCTGGCCGCGAGGCCCGTGATATTACGGTGATCGCTCCTTTGCTTGACGGGGTAGTCGCAGACTTTGAAAGGACTAAGGAGATGCTGGCGCATTTTGTGCGAAAAGCGCGCGGCGGCAACTCCTATTTTAGCCGGCGCGCACTCATGAGCGTTTTGTCTGGAGTAACGCAAGTGGAGGAGCGGGCGTTTCTCAGCGCTGCTGAGTACGCGCGTATCGGCCGGGTAATTATGATTGAAGAAGGTCTGGCGGCCGCATTCGGGGCAGGTGTACGAGCAGATGACCCAAAGGCTTCCGCGGTTGTCGATATCGGCGGTGGAACCACCAATGTGGCGATCGTCGCGAACGGTGAAATTGTTCATGCACGAGCTGAACGGATCGGTAGCGAAGATATTAGCGCGGCCATTGTCGACCATGTTCGTCGTCACCGTGGGTTAATCATCGGTCCGCAGTCAGCAGAGCATCTGAAGCTGGAACTCGCTTCAGCGACTCTTCCAGCCGATCTGGCTGAGGAGGTGGTGATCAAGGGACTCGATGTTCTGACGAGGAGTCCCGGAGCTATCGACATCACAGCCGGCG
>DATLBQ010000544.1:0-11975 GCA_035526805.1 Pyrinomonadaceae bacterium | reverse complement strand
ACATTATTCCAGGCGAAACTATATCGACTCTGCGTTATGAAAGTACCTGTTCCGAGTAGGGTGCCGTCCCCGAAGAACTCGACCTTGCTGACGCTCCCGTCACTGTCCGTCGCAACCGTATCAATCAGAATGTTTGCCGGTCCAACAAAAAGTGATCCTGCACTTGGGCTACCAATATTTACAGACGGAGCTTGGTTCCCGTCGGGAAGCACGGTGGTGTTTTCCGAGACAAAGTTATTATTGGTATTGAGATCCGTCTCGACTGCTCTTGCAGAGCTGGTGATAGTTATTGTTCTTCCTTGAGCGGGAACAGGAATACCAGTTTCCGTTGGTCTTACGACCATCGTAATGACGGCATTGGCTCCGCTGGCAATTCCGTTGAGTTTGCAAACAACGCTTCCTTCCTCATGTGAACAATTGCCCTGAGCAGAGTTGACTGAAATGAATGTTGAATCGGTTGGCAAACTACTATTGAACACTACGTCGTTTGCTGCCTGTGGCCCGATGTTAGCCACTGTCACCGTGTAAGTTAGATTGTTAGCAACCACCACGCCATCGGGGGAGTCGTTAATGGTGACCCTTATATCCGCTGTTGCTGTGTTGGGTGGCTGCGGTTGAGTAAGTGCCGCCATGACAAATTGCCCCAAAGTATTTGCTTTTGCATTGATGGTCTTATTTACAAAGTCGGGTGCCGCTGGATCCGGTGAAAGTACGGTGCGGTCAACCCATTTGATTTCCCCGGGACTGTAAGGGTCCGCTTCGAGATGAAACACTCTGAGATTGTTGAATTTGGTTTGATCCGTAACCGAGGGGACGGCGAACGTAATAGTGTTTGGGCCCGACAGTTCGGCAGTGGTAGTTACATCGTAGCTGAGAGCGCTGTATTGTGTGTATCCTGCCGGTAAAGTCCCTCCCAGACTAGCATTGAACGCAGCTACGTTGGTCGTTCCAGCCACAAAGATCTCGGAAGAAACGATCGAACTAATCCCGTCGACTCCAGTCATCAGCGCAGCCTGGACGGCACCACGCGTTGTCTGTTGAGCGGCGTCCGTCGTAAAGGGAGTTGAGGTTGAGCCGTTATATAACTGGTTGCTCGGTAGTGCGGGATTATAAAAATGGCTGTGGCTGAAAAATGAGTCCTCCACGCCGTTGCTGCCCGCGGAATACCAGAGTACTGGGGCATCGGGCGCGGAGTCTCTGTAGACTTGCAACGGATCTCTTCCGCTTGGAAACCAAGTTCGAATTTTTTCGTTGTTATGCAAATTCATAAACCAGGTAGGATGTTCTTCACCCGAATTGTAGCGAAATACAGCGACATCAAGGTCCTGGTGTGAGTTCTTCGCCAGTCCGATCGGGTTGCCATTATCTTCCCCACCGCTGGCTGCTGACCATCGCCAATGATTGTGAAGGCATTCTGGGCAACCGGCTCTCGCAAGCGTCATCTGTTCGAGATTAAAGCCCACACCGGGCTCGTCAACGACACCGCGATCGGTCAGATGGAAGTTGTCCCACTCCTGAGTGCTCTTGCCGTTAGATATTACTCGCGTAAACCATTCTCCGTGGAGCGGATTGGCGCGCTTGGAAATAAGTAAACCGTCAGCGCACCCGGCCATATAGGGACTGTTTTCGCAATCACGAAAGATGCCTACCGAATTATTGGGATTTCCGTGAACCGTAAGACGCTGACGTTGCGGAATCGTAATATAGCTTAAGGTATCCGCATTTCTACCGAAGAATTTGTAACTTATGGTCGGTTTCCACCGCGAACAAGGTAATGTTCCGCTGGGTTCGCAGTGATCACCGGGCTTGCTTTTATAAAACTCGTATCGCTGGGTAATTTGAAGGCAACTTTGCGTACCCGCCGGGATTTCACTTATGGAATATTTTGCTTCAATTGCCAATTTTTCATCATCCGCCCAGACGTTAAAATCCACTAGCCGACTTCTCATCGACGGATCAGAGCTATCGGGCTTCAGTTCGCCTTTCGTATTAGGCATAAGACTTGTTTGCAGGTAGTAATAGGGCACGCTCATTCTTTCGGCCATATACCTTTGGCCCAACATTACGTCGCGAAGAACCAAGCCATCTTTTTCGGAAACTTCAGCCTTCATGCTCCAATTCGGATCGACCCCATCGAGGTCAAAAGGCCACGTGCTGCTTATGTTCTGGATCGGCGGTGTTTGGACAGTTGGCGCCTCGCAATTGCACTTCTTGTAAAGAGATTCAGGTGTAAAGTATCCCCAGTCAGCGGACATGAGCCAGAAAAGTTCACCTTCGGGACTATTGATCCACTTCCACTGGACTGGATTTGTGACGGTAACCTGAGTGATGCCAGTACCGGGAAAGCGGGCAAACCACCAAAGGTTGGGCCTGATTTCAAAAGTACTGGGAGAGTCGAAGCTAACGGAATATCCTCTATTGTCAGTAGCTGTGAGTGCCCCCTCCACTAGCAAAACCAAATCAGCAACGGGCTCCGAGAAAGTAATGATTATCTCTTTCGCTACCGGACTACAACTCGTTTTCCCCCCGATCGTTGTGTGCACTTGGCCATCCGGAGTCCTGGCAGCGTTGGTTGCAATTACGTGCATGCTTTGCGGAATTCCTTGATACTCATATTGGGTCTTGGTGCTGCGACAATAGCCATCGAATATTTGTTCCCACTCTCCGCTAATGGCTGCACCAACAAAAGTATATCGCGTGTTACAAGAAGAGTCCTGAGCAGAAATGATGGAAGCAAGAGATATTACTATGGCGAGAGAGAGAAATAACTGAAGGGTTTTGCACACAAAGTTTTTCATTGGGAGGACTCCTTAGAGGTTACTTAAAGGTTTCATTGTTCACACGGAATTAGAACCGGTCTTTGCGAGAAGACTTCTAATTAGCGAATGAGCGGAGGAATAAGTATCGTAAGCTCAATTTTGATGCATGATGCCGGCGCTCGCCGTAAAACCCACACCGAATCCCACTACAATCGTCGGCCCGGTCCACTCGTCCTTCTCGGCAAGCATGAAGCCCGTTGAAGCGCTTGAAAGGTTGCCATAGGTCTTCAGGACGTCGTATGAGCCTTGGACTTTGGTGGAGTCTTTTTCGAGGTGCAACTGAGAACAGACACCGTCAAGGATCTTCTTGCTACCCGTGTGGATAAGGCAATCATCGACCTGGGCTATGTTTGATACGGGAGAATCAGGGTGTCGCAGAACGTCCTTGACTGTGCTGACGGCATAGTGCGCCCCGCGGCTAGGCACGCTCGGACGCATAAAATACTGTGGTCGTCCCTTGAGAAACTCATGCGAGCTTCTACTGTTCATGGTTAGAAGATTGACGTCTTCTGCGTCTTCATTTGTTAAGTGAGCAATTGGGCCAAAGCTGGGCTTGCTTTCTTCATTGCCAACCAGGAGAGCTACCGCGCCGTCACCGAAGAGCATTGATTGAATGACGAAGGTGGTATCCAACCTTTTTTGTTCGAATTCGAGTTCATTTATTTTCTGCTCCTTACGCATACGTATGACTTCTCGAAAGCCGTGATATTCGTCGCGCAAGAGCGGCGCGACGTAGGGAGTGTGTGCTTCCGCCATCAGGACCATCGCCAACTTGCCCGGATTAGCGGCGAGATACCATTGAGCGACTTCAATGGATTTTAGTAACACCGAACAACCCTGGGCCTGCATGCTGACCGTGCGTAGCGAGCGAGATAAAAGCCCGTGAGTTTGGCCCATAACTTCGGAGGCCAAACATGGCAGCATCTGATCAGGGGTGTTGGTAGCGGCAATCAGCAGTCCGATCCGCCTAGGGTCACCCTGCCACTCTTCAATGCAGCGCTTGGTAGCGCCGACACCGAGTTGAGTCGTAGAGCTTTTCGCGTTCATTGGTTTACCGACGAGGAAGTCGGGATAGTTGTCCATCACGGAATATCGCTGCTCGACGCCCAAAGAATTCAGCGTGTTAATAAGCTCGGGGGAGAGCTTGTGCATCAGTGCGTTCGCGAGTTCCGTGGTTTTGAAAGCGTTTGGGGGGGTAGAAGTGGCAGCTGAGAGTAAATTGATCATGATCGTTAATCTCCCTGGGGATGGTTCTTAGTCCGTGAATCGAACTTACCGGCTTACCAAAAGGCTTGTATTCGATCTAGTTGCCTATCAATGCCTGTGCCATTGGTGGAAATAGCCAGTTGCACGACGTAACTGAGAAAATACTAAGACTTACGAGCAGGACAGCCAGTTGGCATAGACTTCTCCATTTGGATACCTGGTATCCAGGGAAGGGCCAAAATTTTCTGTTACAAGATTTATTGCTTGGAAAAGTCGAAAATGAGGTTGGCACTCAAGTATCCAACTGTGTAGCTGGTAGTCATTAAGTCATTAAGTCATTAGGTCATTAAGTCATGAAGTCGGCTTTGCCTAAATAGTCTCGTTTGCCCAAGACGGGGGATTCTGCACAAAAGCCTTAGACTCCAGAATGCTACCTGCCCTCGCGGATCTTTTCTGCGAGCGCCTTCATATCTTCAGAACGTCCAACGGCTTGCCCAATCGACAAGAGTTCAAAGTAAAGGCCATCGCGCGTGTCGGCGCGAACACGCCTTTCAAGTTCCTGAATCAAGTCGTTTTTAGACCTATGCTTGCTATGCTTCAGAAGATCGTGGTGTGCGCCCCCTACGTAGTTGCGAAAATAATCTATAACCTCCCGCCGCGTGATGGTTATCCCCCGCCGAATTGCACCCGGAGCTTCCAGGAACTCGGATACCTTCCACTGGCGATGAACTAACTTATCGATGTCGCTGGGCAAAGGAGATGCAGCGTCACGTGCTATAAAGGTCACGGATACAGCAAAACCTTCATCGGCTTCGGCCGGAACGCCCGTGGTTGGGTTATCGACTCGAAATGCCCCGATGAACGCCGCGTCAACGCTATTGGCTCTTCCACCTCCTGCTACTAGGGATGCCGCCATGTCTAGCCGAAGGCCTTGGGATGCGGCAAGAGCGACAACATCTGGACCATCTAAAGTTGGCTGGCCGCCAAGGAAGCCATAGTGACGCCATGCCTTCCCTACTATGCCATCAACAAGCAGAAGATGTAGTGTGGTACTTCCACGGCGAATGTGTCCTTCGGACAGACTTTCACCCTGGGCTTCCCACCATTCCTTTCGAAACCATTCAAGATCCTCGGCCACGGATCTAAACAATTCGCCTTCTTCGGTCATCAAAGTCTCGCTCCTTGTATCTAACATTCCGAAGCTTTGCCATTGATCAATTGTTTCAAGGCGACAAACTTAGAAAAACTTTCAGGGAAGGCGATAGCGGCCGACAGTGCTCTCGCCGATGCTGCCGAAGTAAAGCGCGCCGTTGCGCTCGACAGCATTTGCGATCTCCGCGTAGCAATCGGGTGAACCGTTTTGAAAGTTGTCAACCACACGCCCGTTGGCATCCAGACTAATCACGAAGCTATAGCGCTGCGGCGCCGGTTGCAGAAACTTCGGCAAACGCGCCACGACTTTTCTGAGGGTGGGATGCGGTAGGAGTTTGTCGAGTCCCGTATCGCGCGGCGTAACCAGCGCCAGCCAGAATTTGTCTTTGCCGTTTGAAGAAATCCCGTCGGGGAAACCCGGCAGGTTGTCGATAAAGATATCCGACTGACCTCGCTTCGTGCCGTTCAGCCAGACGCGGTGTATGCGATAAGCGGCCGTTTCAACCACAAGCGCGAACGACTGGTCCGGACTAACAGCGACGCCGTTTGCAAAGCAAATGTCAGGCAATAACGTGCGGGTGGTTTTTGTTTTCGGATCGTAAGCGAAAAAGCGCCCGTTTCCTCCGTGCTCAAGGATGTCTGCCGTGAAGTTTGTCAGGGGAAACTTGCTGGAAGCGTCAGTAAAATAGATCGTTCCATCGGCGGCAATATCCAGATCATTGGTACACCCAAGCGTCACGCCATCCGCTGCCGTGGTCAACACAGATATCGAACTGTCGGGAGCGATCAACAACAATCCCTTAATCGCGTCAGCGACAATTAAATTGCCCTTTGGATCAAAAGCCAATCCCAGCGGCCGGCCGTGGGTGTTGGCAAAAACTTCCGGCCGCGTGCCATCAGCTTGCAGTCGAATGATGCGACCATCGTCGAGTCCCGAATAGATGCGACCTTCGGCATCGAGTGCGACGTCTTCCGGCCCAAAGCCGGCGCCCGAGCGCGGATTTTCAGTTCCTAACGAAAGGCGTTCGGTATTTGAAAGTAGCGAATTGTGTTGATACTGACCGGTTAACGTCGGAGCAGCTGGAGGAATCCAAGCGACGGGAGAGATCGGCACGGGCCAAAAGAGAAGATAAAGGACCACAATCGCGATCACTACCGCGAGCCAGAGGACGAGCCGTTTGGCCTTACCTGTCCACATAGTCTCAAGTCAATCAAGAAAGGAAGGATATTTTCCATTTCTCATTTGTAATTGGAGCAATTCGTTATAGGTCGCGTGAAATGATTTCTCAGGCGATAACAAGTGAAAATGACAAATGGAAAATTTCTTCGTTTTTTCACAGGCGACTCGATCAAGTTAGACAGACAGAAATATCTGTCCTACGTTACCGTTCGCCGCGCGATTCCTCAACCTGGCTTTCAAGCGTGACAACCAGTTGGCGAAAGCCTGGCTGATCCATCGGCTCGATTAAACGAAGCGCTTCATCAAGCACTCGACGTTGATGCTCAGGCCAATTTGGTAGTCCAGCGACCGCACCGAGCTTTCCATCGTAGAGGGCGGCGCGAGGTGGCCGCACGGTCACCACCACTTCTCTATCAACTCCCAGCGTCATGGTGGGAATGTTCACCGCCTCCAGAGCGCGCGCGAGCAGTGAAACGGATTGATGACATAAACGCGAAGCGGGAATGAGAAGCGCGGCCTGCACTTCGTAACGCCGAACACGCTCGATCAGCGGCGGAACCATTTCTTCCACCACTCTGGCTGCGTTTGGAATAAAGCCGCAGCAACTCCAAAAGACAGTATTTAGTTGGCCGATGATTCCATTACTTTCAAATTCGAAGAGCCGGCCAAGCGGTAGCAGCGAATTGTTGTCGCTCTCGACTGCAGAAGGATCGTAACCACGCGCGGAAAAACGCAAATCTTCAGCGTCTATCTGTGAGGGAATTTCTCGAAAGCTGAAATCTCCTTCAGCCGCTTCGGTATCGAAAGGCGCCGTTCCGTCAGTGTATGCACCCGCCGAAGAAATGAGCGCGAGGTTAAGCATCGGCAGAGCCCGTCGGGCGGGCGCAAAAGGCGCGCGGTTGTTCTTCACCCATGGATACGACTGCAGTAGATCATCGCTGCCGCCCACGACACGATGGTCCCTTTGCCAGGCTGAATATTTCTCGCGCCAACCTTCATGATTTTCGATTATTTCCAACGTTCTGAAGTCTCCTGATTTTGAGGCACTGCTAATCCTGTCGCACAGTCGTTCCGCCTTCTAAAAACCTGGTCATCTCACTGATAAGCTCGTGTAAATCTTATAAAGGCCGCACGCCTGTCTTGCAACTACGCGGCGGGACATCGAACTCGTTTGTCATCGCTAGCCTGATTGGAGATTGCAACCCCTGCCGTCTTACTTCGAAGTCTTTGCCACGACTCCTTTGTGCGAGAAAATCATGACCAGGATTACTATCAACGCCGCAATCATCGCTACACTCAAAGCGGCGACAGAATAGCCGTGTAAGACTGCAAACGCGATGCGACTCGGATCGCTGAGCGGCACTTGATCGAATTGCCCGTGCATTGCTGCTCGCAAGCCGCGCATTCTTGCGGCGATCACCCATTCGCCGATTGCGGTGGCAATTGCCACGATAATGAGTAGGGCGTTGTGCAGAATGAATGACGCTCGGCCATAACATTTCTTAACGAGAAACGCCGTAACGAGTAAGAGCAGACTTACTAACAGGCCGCTCAGGTTTACCACGTACAGTGTTCGCGTGACGATTGTGCCGGCGATCTCTCCTGCATTCGCGAGACTAAAAGATCTCACGACTCCAAAGGCGCTTGGGGCCACTACCGCGCTGAAATAAATAGCAACTCCCAGCCAGGCAGCCAGCAACGCTATGCGTAGATGGTTTACGATCAATGAAGCCCCTAATCGTACTGACCGATTTCAGCGAGCAAGCAAATTTTGGGTACGTGAAAATCCGGCTGTGTTAATTCGCGCGGGTCCGGTACAGTCAACAACCACGAAAGAGCTGCATCGAGCTGTTGCTGATACTCCTCGAGATCCAGCGACATGAAAATCTTTGTTCCCAATCGGTCAAACTTCTCTTTTGCTCGCGTGTACATTTGACGAGCGGCTCCCGGCCTTCCAATCTCCAGATGATGAAATGCTACCGCCGACTGAATCATCGCTTGCAGAAAAAGCTTCTCCTGTGGGCCGACCTCGCCCATCCAACGTTCTTCCCAAACATCGTGGGCCGCGTGAAACTCGCCTGCGTTATACAGATCGATACCGGCTATATATTCGACGGGATAAGCCGCAATGTGTGCATCGCTATATGGCGCTTGCTCAGGTCTGATTATTTCAAAGACTTCCATATTACCTGCAACAGTTCCTTAGTTTTATTTTTGTCGTCGTTCGTGCAATTCGTGGTTCATGTCTTCGGGCGAAAAAATCAAACCGCGAACTCACACGAAGTCATCCGCGTAATCACGCGAAGGACAACGAAACTCCATCAAACTACATAGGTTGCGAGCAGTTTCTGTTATTCCAGAGTCGTCACTTGCGCCCACCCAGACGTGAGGCGATCACCTTTGCGGCCGTGGCGCCCGCGCCCGCGGCGCCGCTAATTGTCGGCGCCAGTGGATTCGACACGTCGCCGACAGCAAACACATTCGTCACATTCGTCTCCTGTTGACTGGAGATCACAACGTACCCCTCGTCGTCGAGTTGAAGTTGCCCGCGAAAAAATTCAGTGGCTGGTTCAACCCCAATGCGAATCACCACACCTTGCACCGCCATCTGAAATGGTTTCAATGATTCCTTACGAAGAATTTCGACGGCTTCTACCTGGTTGCTGCCCAAAATCCCCGTGACAACAGACTCAGGAAAAACTGTTATACAGTGGTGACCCTGCAACTGCTGCACAAATGTGGGTCGTGCTTTCAGGGCCTTCCGACGATGGACCAGCGTCACGGTCGGACAAACTTCAGCCAGCAGGAGCGCGTTTTCGACGGCGGCATCACCGCCGCCGATAACGCAAACGTCTTTGCCGGCAAATTCATCGCGATCTCTGCTTGCGGATTCAATCAGACCGCGCCCGACGAACTGCTTTTCTCCCGGAATCCCAAGCTGCCTGCGACGCACGCCGGTCGCTATAATAATCGAAATCGATTGCAGCACTTCACCGCTGCGCAAACGAATAGTCTTTGCATTCAAGTTGACGCTATCGATTTCAAGATTTGTCCACAAATCAAAGTCGGCTTCACTCACGTTAGCTGAAAACCGATCAAGAAACTCGCGCCCGTTAACTGCGCTCACACCAGGATAGTTTGTTATAGCAGCGTAAATGGAATGTAGTTGGCCCCCGATAGCTTCGCTCTGTTCGAGCACCAGGGTGTCGAGTCCCAATTCATCACACCATAGCGCAGCGGAGAGACCGGCCGGCCCGGCGCCGATGATTATTACGTCATGCATCAAGGATTTGCGAGTTCAAAAAGCAGAGCCTCCCTGACGGTCGGCCTAATGTCTAGGGTGCGGCGAGGGTGGCTTCACTCGACGTCATCTGTGCACACAATATGCGAGCAACGTCATCAGGCGCGACCGTCGAAGCTGCCAGTGTTCCATCTTGGCCGAGAAACTTGACTGCAGAAGTCATTTCGCTGTTATCCAACTTCCAGACGCCTCCGCTATGACGCTCGCGTTGATTTAGCTCTGTCAGAAACTGAGAAAAATCGCGACGGCCAATCCGCGGACGAATGATCGTTTCTGCCCAGGAGTAATAAGGGTAATCAATTCTGTAGCTCCAGCCTGTTTTGAAAGGCGTCGTGATAACAAAAAGGCTGCCCTTGGCGTAACGCGAGATCGCCGTGTAGGGCGCCGCGTGTCGCGTGGGATTAAAACCTGATGGACTAAACACATCCGGCGCGAGCGTAATCAGCGACATATCTGGATCACTGAACTCGATCACTGAGGAATCACCGCGCTCAAAACTATCGATCGCGTTGGCGATTTTCTCCCACGCGCCTCGCCACAAGGGCTCATATTCATCCGTCTTTGTCAGCAGGCGTTCAACCTCGGGCAGGACTAATTCATACGCCCTTGCGTCGTCTACGCTCTCGCCGGCCAGTTGATTAGCGAGTGGCGAGCCGGTCTCGTCATTTGGATTGGGTTGATCGGAGCCTTGAATTGCAATGCTCGCGCGCACTGCCGCTTCGTTTGTGAACTCGGAAAAGTCCCCGGCCTCCGCGGCAGGAATTAGTTTCTCTCTCAATTCCAGCGCTCGCTCACCAGTGAGTACGGTCCAAACTGAAAGCACACCATCGGTGTCGAAATGATTGTTGGTTACTAACTCAATACCGCGCGTCAACTCATTCCTGTTAGGAGCGCCGATGAGGTTCAGTGCGATCTCAGTTGACGTGTCAGCCTTGAGTTCCGCAGGCGTTTCGTTTCCTTCCCAGTGAGAAAAGTGCACGCTGTTTGAAACGGTGCCGTCAACGGAAAGCTTGGGAACGTTATCAAGGCCGGGATGATAAAACTCAAAATGCATTGGGGAACTCCTTCCGAATAGGGAACCTCAATTTGTCAGTTAAATAACGATAGTCTATCTGATATTCGTATTGAACCAGAAATTTGCTTCACCACTCGGAGTACGAGGAGTGTACTTTCAAAAGGTAGTGGTCCGATTCTGAAAGCGCGCTCCTCAACCAAGCGCCAAAGGCGCGAAATATAACAGCCAGGGGCAAGCGACGAAGGAGCGTCGCCTCTGGATCAGAGTCAGCATCCGGACGGAGCCCTGAAGGGGCGAAATAGGATGAGATCCATCAATGAACACGCGAGAATATTTAAACATCGAAGAGATTCCGTGCGTATCTGTTTCGCGCTTTCAGGGCTGGGAGATACTGGAGCCAGTTCCAATGGCGACACTCCTTCGTCGCTTGCCCCTGGCTATTTCATTCCCCGCTTTGGCGCACGGACGTCATACAATAGTTGTTCTCACTTACCGCACTTCTTTCAACCTTGCATCTTGTTTGCATCATCAGTGGCCGGTAGAATCGTAATCCATCAATTATTTTCGATCAGGAGAGCAATCATGAACGGAACCGCCCAGCCTATGCGCGAAATCACCGCAACCGAACTCAAGCAACGATTAGACAATGGTGACGACATTCAGATAGTGGACGTGCGCGAGGCAAACGAAGTCGCCGTAGCCAGGATCCCAAACACGATTCACATTCCATTAGGACAAGTTATCAATCGAATGTCTGAGATCGACCCAACGCGCGAGACCGTCGTGCATTGCAAGATGGGTGGCCGCAGCGCGCGCGCCATCGACGCGTTGCAGCGGTCAGGGTTCACAGGCAACTTGATCAACCTCGCCGGCGGCATCACTGCCTGGTCGAATGATGTAGATCCCAGCGTCCCGAAGTATTAGCGCCGGGTAAATGGTAAAAAGGGGACAGGACAAAGGAGGCACACTTAAGGCCTCAATACTCATTCGCAGTACTCTTTAGCTTGACCTTTTTTCCCCTTTACCCTCTTGCCCCTTTTACCCTAAAGAAATATTTCTCGTCGAAAAATTCCGTCCTCCCATCCCGGACCCGCGTCTAAGTTTTCAGCAAGGGGTTTTCCGAAGCCGCAAATCCTAACTTCTCCAGGGACGCTGCAAGTGCGGTGTTTAAGGCTGACGTGTCTTTTCTCTCCTCCGAACTTCGGAGAACTTTCAAACTCCAGGCAGATGACTGGAGCAAACTTCTTTTAGGGAGGAATAACATGAGGAGAAAAATGTTACGAAGCTTGTTGATTGTGGTTG
>DATLBQ010000543.1:0-8945 GCA_035526805.1 Pyrinomonadaceae bacterium | reverse complement strand
ACGGGGAGCGGCATGCCAGCCTTCTCCGCCACGATCTTGATGGCTTCGGGAAAGGTCACGCGCTCGATCTCCATCACGAAATTGAAGACCGAACCGCCTTTGTGACAGCCGAAACAGTAGAAGATTTCCTTGGCGGGACTGACCGAAAACGACGGCGTTTTCTCTTTATGAAACGGGCAACACGCCATCCAGTTCGCGCCCTTCTTCTTGAGCTGCACGTAGTCCTGCACCACGCGAACGATATCCGCCTGGCGCTTGAGATCGTCAAGAAACGTTTGTGGATAACGCATGTGCTACTGTTTCAAGTCAACTAGCGTGGCGCCTGAGCCGCCTTGATTTTGGGGCGCTGCAGCGAAGCGCGCGACGTGCGGATGATCTTTTAAGAGTTCCGCGATCGCTTTGCGCAGCGCACCGGTGCCGTGGCCGTGAATTATTCGCACCTGGCTCAGGCTCGCAAGCGATGCTTCGTCGAGAAATTTATCAACCGTATCGACCGCTTCGTCGGTCGTTTGACCAATTACATTTAATTCGGAGCGACCATTTCCCTGTACCGCTTTTAGCTGAACTTCATTCGCCGAAGACTTGCGCAGCGCAGCAAGCTTTTCAGTTTTCGCGGTAGTCGATTTCGCCGCAGCGACTAGTTCGACCAATTCCAGGTTCTCCAGTTTCTCTCTGAACCGAAGAGACTTCACGCGCACTTCCGCTTCATCGCCTTTAACACTATCGACAATTCCGATTGAACCAAACGAACGAAGCCTAACCGAATCCCCCACTACAAGCTCGCGAACTTCGACCGGCGTGTATTCCTCACCTTCAGCTTTATCTTCCTCGAGCTCCTTCTCTTTCTTAACCACCAGCCCATCGCGCATGACGCGTACGCCACGTCCGCTCGTACTGCCAACCCCCGCGGAGATTGATTCCCTTTTTCCACCGGCACTCGTGGCGCGTTGTGCTTCGCGTTTGAGTTCTGCTACCCGCCGCTGGGATTCACGTTCGACCTTTAACCGTTCCGAACGATCCTGAATGGTTGCCACCAGCTCGCGTGAACGCTTTTCAAAGTCGCCGACAACCTTCTCCAGTGCGCCCTGAAACAAATGCTGTCGCTCGCGTTCCTGCCGTTCAGCATTTTTATCGAGTGAAGCAAATTTCTCCGCCACGGCCGCGCGTTCTTCTTCAAGAGCTGCGCGTAAGGCTTCGGCTTCTTCCGCTTCCCGCTTGATTCGCCGCAGATACTCATATGCCTGTCGCGAGGAGTCTTTTACAGATTCCAAGGCTACATCGATGACTGGACTCGGGATTCCAAAGCGCCGCGCGATTTCAAGTCCAGATGATGAGCCGGCCACACCGACAATCAACCGGTAAGTTGGTTGCAATGTTTTATCGTCGAACTCCACGCTGGCATTGAGCACGCCGGCTTCGTTGGCAGCATACATTTTCAAGCCACTGTAATGCGTAGTCGCCATCACCTGGGCGCGGCAGCGTTTGCGGAAGTGATTGACTACCGCAACCCCTAATGCCGATCCTTCTTCAGGATCAGTGCCCGTACCGACTTCGTCGAGCAACACCAGCGCCGGCGCCTGGCAGAGCTCGATCATTTGCGAAATGTTCCGGACATGCGAGGTGAACGTTGAGAGGTTTGCCGCTAGCGACTGATGGTCGCCAATGTCGGCAAGCACTGAGGCATAAAATGGAATCCTGGCTTCTCGAGCGGGCACACTAACTCCGGAAAGCGCCATCAGCGCGAGTAGTCCGGCGGTTTTGAGAACGACGGTCTTGCCTCCCGCGTTGGCGCCGGAGATCACCATCGAGTCGTTTATTTCATCAAGCATAAACGAAACCGGCACGATCGACACTCCAGACGCTCGTAGGTTCTCTTCCAGGAGCGGGTGACGAGCCTCGGTTAATTCAAGGGTGCTGGTTGGGTACGAAAGAGCGGGCGGGAGGCCCGCGGTCCTAGTATTCTCGTTGCTCGATACACGGGCTGGATCAATTTTTGGGATTACACAATTGAATCTTTGATGGAAAACTGCTTTGGCGTTAATGAAGTCGAGCTCCGCGATTGCGTCAGCGGCAAACTCAATCGCCGGCAACTGTTCTCGAACTTCCTGGGTAAGGCCAAACAGGATCTTATAAGTCTCCCGCGCCTCAGCTTCATGCAGCGCTTGCAATTCGTTATTCGCATCAATGGTCTCGAGCGGCTCAATAAAAGCAGTCGCGCCCGATGAAGAGTAACCGTGCGCCACGCCGTTCACGCGGGCGCGATGATCGGATTTAACGGGAATCACAAATCGATCGTTGCGGATCGTCACCAACTCATCCTGAATTGCTTCGCCGGACTTGCGCATCAGGCTTTCGAGCGTACGCGTAATGCGCGAGCGAAGCAGAGTGATATCGTGACGTAGGCGCGCAAGTTCGGGACTGGCGCGATCATCGATTTCCCCCGTAGGCAGAATCTTGTTTGCGATACGAGCGCTGAGCCGGCTTAAGTCGACCGGCAGCTTTCCAACCAAAGTCCATAGGATCGGACTCGTGTCGCGCTCCGCGAGAATCGAGGCACGCGCGGCCATCGCCTGGTCGCATAACGACTTGAGCTCAAGCATCGCAGTCGGTTCCAGGATTGCATTTTCCACTCGTAACAGTGCGATTTTTTCATCCGGATCGTGGAGCTCGCGGAAGGTCCAGGCGACGCCTCGATTGCGCAAGTGAACAGTTTCGGCCAGGGCTTGTAACGCGCGCTCCAGGATGGCGTTATTGTCGAAAGGCTTCAGGTCATTTACGCGCGCCGCTCCCATCGGGGTTTGCGCGCCGCGACGAACCAACGTCCGCAGATCGTCATATTCCAAAATTTCGAAAGCTTGTTGGTGCATGGTTAAATAATGGTTACCGACGAGGAAACAGAATAAGCCGTGCCTCGCTTGTGCAAACTCGTTAAATGATCTGGTTCGTTTTCGATTTTAACACTCAGGCAGGATTTTCACATTCGCGGTTGCGGCTACTCTTTCGAGTGCGCTCGCCCGTCAGCGCTTTGGTCCGGGGCTTGACGCCGAAGTCGTCTAGTTTCAAGCGAAAGATGGCCGAGAGACTAGTCGCGGCCGACCAAACGTGTGACAAAGCCGCTAGAACCGACGCCGGCGTCGCTCGCGTCCCTGAATCGCTGTGGGGAAGAGCTCTTTTAAATTGAGGATGTTTATTTCCATTTCGTCCCGTTGAAAAACTCCGACCACAATTGTTGTCCGTATTTCCTGCTGCTGGATAACGGAATCAGCCTCACGGAAAGGAATCATTTCCCCCACTTCATCGACAGCCAGCGCAAGTTGTTCATCACCACGCAGAGCGATTACATGACCGCCACGTTCGGCATTGACGCGCGCCTCTGCATGAGTCACATCAGCTTGGCCCGCGGTTAACTTCGCGAGATCCATAACAGTCAACATTCGGCCCTCAATACTGACCACCCCCAGCACCGACTGAGGTGCGTAGGGCAGCGGCGTGGGTTCTCGCCAAACAACGATGGTGGAAATTTCGTCGGTGGGGATGCCGAAGTAACGCGAACCCGCGCGCACGACCTGCAACCGGCGCTCTGAGCCTTCAGCCGTTACCTCGTCGAGATATGTTTCGGGATTGTCGGTCATGCTTCATGGAGTGACAGAAACGCGGCCGCCATTCTAACGGAACCGTGCACAAAGTCAGAACCGAGAGCCGTAGTGACCCGGTCCCGCACCCGGCAATCTTCTGAGCGTAGACCATTCCATCACGCTTGAGCACGGCGAACCGCAGACTCGGTCGCTAGGGCTACCGGTTCTGAATATTAAATGCATGCCGTTGATTGCTTTGAGCCTCGGTTGTGGCGAGTTTCTGGTTGCGCGGATAGAATGTTTGCGGCGTAGTTTGCCGGAACGCTTCTTCGAACGATTAACAGAAAGATTCGTCAAATGGATGAGTTTGACCAGTATCGCGCGGATATGAACGAAAAGCTGCTCGGCAGCAATCACCTGGGCATCAAGCGGTTTTTCGCGCTTGACACTCAAGCTTATGAGGATGGTGCCCTGGATAAACGAACAAAAGAATTACTCGGTTTGGTCGCTTCGATAGTGCTGCGCTGTGACGACTGCATTACGTATCACATCAAACAAAGCGTCACCACCGGAGTTACGCGACCGGAGTTTCTCGATGCATTTAACGTGGCGTTGGTAGTAGGCGGCTCAATAACAATTCCTCATCTGCGCCGAGCAATTGATCGACTCGATCAGGTTTTGGCAGGAAAGATTCATGAAGCGGTGCCGCATTCGCACGAATAGATCTCTTTTTGTGTGAGGACAAGACGTGAAAGCGGGTCTCAGCGCCAAAGGCGCGAAATGTATAGGCCAGCGGCCCAGGTAAACCTGTTGCATTTTCTTAGCGCTGAAAGCGCGAAATGATGTTAGCTATTTTCGATCGACACTTTCTATTTCGCGCCTTCAGCGCTTACAAACCCAAGGCTCATTACCTGGGGCGTTGCCCCAGGCTATTACATTTCTCACCTGTGGCTCGGAGACTTTCACTCTTCATCTGGGTTTTTGTCATCGCGACAGCTTCATTTCTTTCGTATTCATCCAATTCAAACACAATGAAGGGCTCAGACATGTCTGCTCAGGAAACGCCGCGTGTGCGCGCTCCGGAAATCACCGGCGGGCGCGGTTGGCTTAACACCGATAAGCCGCTCACGATTGCCGCACTTAAGGGAAAAGTCGTACTCCTCGATTTTTGGACCTACGGCTGCATCAACTGCATTCATATCATTCCGGATCTGAAGCGGCTGGAACACAAGTATGCAAACCAGCTGGTGGTCATTGGCGTTCACTCGGCAAAGTTTGAAAACGAAAAGGACACGGAAAACATTCGCCGCATCATCCTGCGTTATGAATTGGAGCACCCGGTTTACAACGATGCTGACTACAAGGTTTGGCAGAGCTATGGAGTGCGCGCGTGGCCCACGCAGGTGCTGATTGATCCGGCAGGATACGTTATCGGTGCGGTGTCAGGCGAAGGAAACTACGACTTAATCGATCAGGTCATCGCTAAAGCAGTCAATGAGTTTCGCAAGCGCGGCGAATTGAATGAAGAGCCGTTCAAGCTTGCGCTTGAACGCGCGAAGGTCGGTGATTTGCCGCTGGCGTTCCCCGGTAAGGTTTTGGCTGATGCTATAGGCAATCGTCTCTTCATTGCGGACTCAAACCACAACCGGCTAGTCGTAACCAAATTGGACGGCACGCTGCTGGAAACAATCGGCACGGGCGCGCCGGGAGCGGCGGATGGAGGTTTTGATAAGGCAACATTTTACAGGCCACAGGGATTAGCGCTGGATGGCGAAAATTTGTACGTGGCCGACACTGAAAATCATCTGATTCGCCGCGTTGATCTCAAGGCGAAGACCGTGCAAACCGTCGCCGGAACAGGTAAACAGGCTCGCGACTATTTCCGCCAGGGACCAGCAGGCACTATCGAACTAAGTTCGCCCTGGGACTTGCAACTGGTCGGACGTGAGCTTTACATCACCATGGCCGGAACACATCAGATCTGGAAATTGGACTTAGAGAAGCAGGAAGTGTCGACCTTTGCAGGTTCTGGTCGCGAAGCTCGCCTGGACGGGCCGCTACTTGAAGCAGGATTCGCGCAACCTTCCGGCATCGCATTTAACGGCCACAAACTCTATATCGCGGACAGCGAATCAAACATCATCCGCGCAATTGCGCTTGACAAAGGAAGCGTGGAGACGATTGCCGGCGGAGACCTGTTTGATTTTGGCGACTTGGATGGCACGGGAGATGAGGTGCGGTTGCAGCATCCACTCGGCGTAGTGGCCCTGGACAATAAATTATTCATTGCCGATACGTACAATCACAAGATCAAGCAACTGGATCCGAAAACACGGACCGTGAAGACTGTTCTTGGCACCGGCAAATCTGGACAATCGGACGGGACCAAACCATCGTTCTACGAACCCGGCGGCTTGAGCGTCGCTAATGGCAACCTTTACGTTGCCGATACGAATAACCATGCGATTCGCAGCGTGGATCTGAAAACAAAAGCGACGACCACACTTAACATCAAGGGACTACAACCACCTGCTATGGAGATAGGCACCGGTGACACTTCAGGCGACGGCGGCCCTAATGTTGAGGAGATCAAGGTTGCGTCGCAGTCATTGCGCGCCGACAGCAACGCCGCCCTCATTGCACAGGTGGAATTGCCTAAGGCTTATCATCTCAATCCCGCCGCGCCGCAACGTTATCGAGTTTCAGTGGAACAGGGCTCCGGACAGGTTGGTCTGGTATCTGCAACTGAACTTGGCGCCATGGGTCGTGACAAAAGCGTCAGCCAGTCGCTAAAGAATCTACAACTGCCGTTACGTATTCCCCTAAAAACCCATGAACCGGGCAAGGCTGAACTTCGCGTCCAACTCACACTTTTTTATTGCCGCGAAGACAACACCGGAACTTGTCGAATAAAGACGCTTATGTGGCACGTACCGGTTGATGTGGTTAACGACGCAAGCGCGGTCCATGAGATCAGAATTCAAGGTGCAGTCACAGCCGATTAATCGGTACCCAGTGACAAGTTGTCCCTGTTAACAGCTTGCTTTTTCCGGCAAGCCGCAAAGAAACTTGAATTATCGGGAAATCCGAATCGTTTTATCAATGGACCGATCGCGACTTGCCCCTCATGCACGACGCGAGTACCATCGTTTTTCCCCTGCAATCCAACTATGAAGGAGTGAAAGCTGTGGCTGATCAAACAGGAGCAAAAGCTGTGACCGATAAACCATTTCTTACCGATATCAAAACGCTGCGCGAACGCGCGCGCCAACACATCGAAAAAGGCGCCATAACTGAAGGCTACAGTGCCGACCGCGATACTGTAGTGAAGCTTCTCAATGAAGCGCTGGCTACCGAGATCATCTGCGTCTTGCGCTACAAACGGCACTACTTCATGGCTACGGGCATAAACGCCGAGAGCGTAGCGGCGGAGTTTCTACAACACGCTAATGAGGAACAAGGGCACGCTGATCAAATTGCGCAGCGCATCGTGCAGTTGGGCGGCGAGCCGAACTTCAATCCGGACGGACTCTCAACGCGCAGCCACGCGGAGTACGTCGAAGGCAATAGCCTGCTGGACATGATCAAAGAAGATCTGGTCGCCGAGCGCATCGCGATCGACAGTTATCGCGAGATGATCAACTACGTCAATACGGACGATCCGACGACGCGGCGCATGTTGGAAGGCATACTGGCGATGGAAGAGGAACATGCGGACGACCTGGTTAGCTTGCTTGAAACGATGTCTGGCTGAACAGCGGCGTCTGTGTAGAATTCCTTTGAACCGAAATTAACTATCCGAACTCGAGCGTGGTGCTTTGGAGCTGAAGCATCACGCTTGTTAGTGTAAAACCACTTGCTAAAAAACTTGCGCGGCGAAAAAACTCAAAATAGCAATGCCAGCCGTCCAACTATGTGTCGCAGCTGCGGCTCAATTGTCGGCGGCGGCGAAGCGCAATGCGCAGTTTGCGGAACCTCAGTCTCTGCATCGCAGGGAGCCAATCAAGCGCGGACACCAGCCGACGGCGAGGCCGTGCGGTTCGCGCGTGCGGTTTTGAATCGTCCTTACAAGTTCACCATCATTTTCCTGGTCGCAAACATTTTCGTTTTCATATTGATGTGGCAAACGAGCGGAATACCATTGAGCATGTCTGCTCCGTTACCCTACGAAGTTCTCATACCATTTGGCGCCAAGGTAAATTACTTAATTAAATCAGGGCACCAGTGGTGGCGGTTTGTTACTCCGATGTTTCTTCACGTTAACCTGTTACACCTGATGGTCAACATGTACAGCCTGTGGATAGTCGGGCCCTATGTTGAGAAGCTCTACGGCTCGGCGAAGTTTGTCGCCTTTTGGGTGTTGACCGGCGTGGCGGGCGTGGTGGCCAGTTATCTCACGGTCAGGCCCGGGTTTGCTACCGGCGGCATTCGCGCGTTCATCTTCAAAGCAGCTGACGTCCCTTCAGCCGGGGCATCGGGAGCATTGTTTGGGCTGGTTGGGGTGCTCTTCGTTTTTGGCATTAAGTTTCGTCACGAATTGCCGGAAGGCTTCAAACGCGCTTTCGGCACCGGACTACTGCCGATGATCTTGATGAACTTATTCATCGGATACGTTCTGCGCGGCTTCATCGATAACGCCGCACATCTCGGCGGTTTACTTTCCGGAGCAATGTTAGCGTTAGTCGTGGATTACCGCAGGCCTGGCGAGCGCTCGGGAATTGCCGTCACCTGGCGCGTTTTGCAGGTGGCTGCGATCGCCCTGGTGGCCGTAGGATTCCTTAAAACCGTGCAGCATTTTCGGGATCCATTGCCGCCGGCTATTGTCGGATTCACGCCAACAGTTCAACTCCCCCAGCCTGAAAATCCAGCTTACCTGTATTACGCAAAGGCAATGAACGACGCGCAAGAGGCGTTTGTCGTGGCCATGCAGGATAAAAACAGCAGCAACATTGATACTGCGGTGAAGAACCTTGACGCCGCGCCGCAGCTCGATCCCAGGGCAGATGAATTGAGACAAAGACTCAAAGGCCTGCTGCTGCGTGCAAAAGAGACCCAGGCGAATCCCTCCCCTTCGTCGACCGGTGGAAAAAACAAGACGGTTGCGACGGCACTGACGCAGGATTTTGTCGCCTGGCGCAAAGAGTACAATCAATGGCTGAAAACCGGCGCGAGGAATTACAGCGGTTTGGAGGGATTAGTCAATGGCGAGTCGCCACAGTAAATGCGAGTTTGCGTTGGAAAAGTTTACCTTTGCCTCAAAATTCATGATCAATGTCAGGCTCGGCTTTGCCGCCCGATGTGCGGGTGGCTATGCCCCGCCGACAGCGCCAGATTATTCCCGGGCTATGCCACTGGTCCGCGCTTGCCATT
>DATLBQ010000542.1:0-8632 GCA_035526805.1 Pyrinomonadaceae bacterium | reverse complement strand
ATACCTTCGACTCCCTTCGGTCGCAAGGTATAACCTGTCAAAAGTGTTCACCATGTCCCCGATCAGGTGTTTAGCATGTCCCTGGTCTATACAGAAGGCGGGCTTGCCCCCGCTCTTAAATGAATCATCACCGTTCAGTCGCCGCTTCTCTCAATCATTGTTAGAATCCACTCATGCTTGTGCTCGGAATTGAAACCTCCTGCGATGAAACTGCCGCGGCCGTCGTGCGCGATGGCCGAGAAATCATGTCCTCCGTCATCGCTTCTCAAATCGAAACTCACAAACGCTTCGGGGGCGTCGTTCCGGAACTCGCTTCGCGCGAACATCTCGACAAGATCGTACCCATAGTCGAAGAAGCTTTCGAACGCGCCAAAATCCGCGCGCAAGAAATAGACGGCATTGCTGTCACCGTTGGACCCGGCCTAGTCGGTTCGCTGCTCGTAGGGGTGTCGTATGCAAAGGCGATGTCCTTCGCGTTGGGTAAGCCGCTGGTGGGAGTGAATCACATCGAGGGCCACGTCTATTCAGTGGCTTTCGGAAATCCGCCGGTCGAGTATCCGGCGCTGGCGCTAATTGTCTCCGGCGGTCATAGCAATTTGTTTTTTGTGCCCGCGCCGGGCAAGTACAAAGTACTCGCGCGCACCCGCGACGACGCCGCCGGCGAGGCTTTCGACAAAGTAGCGAAGATGATGGGACTCGGCTATCCAGGCGGCCCAGTCATCGAGCGGCTGGCGCGCGATGGAAATCCAAAGGCAGTTAGGTTTTCCACCCCACGCATGGGCGACGGCTCGGCGGATTTTAGTTTTAGCGGGTTAAAAACTGCGGTTACCAAACACGTGCGCGAAACGGGCTTGCAGCCGGTTACAAATGGTGAAGAACCGTCACAGGCGATTAAAGATCTCGCGGCAAGTTTTCAGAGCGTGGTGGTGCGTTCTTTAGTTGGAACAACTGAGCGCTTGGCGAACGAGTATCATCCAAAGACATTGATCGTGGCTGGCGGTGTCGCCTGCAACGGCGCCTTGCGAGATTCCTCGCGCGAAGCAGCGGAACGTTTAGGAATTCCCGTTTATTTTCCTTCGGCCCATCTTTCAACTGACAACGCCGCAATGATCGCAGCTGCGGGGACGGTGAAACTCCTAGCGGGCGAACGAGCCGGATTTGATCTGAACGCAGACGTAACCCTCCGTTTGCAGAATGTCGATAACGAAGAGGACGCGTTACGTAAAGCGAAAGTGCGGTATCGGCTGTAATGTTCCTTAGGTCGCGCAGGTCGCGACCGACCAAGCGCTGACAAGTCAGCGCACACCAAATTCGTCGAGCTTAACGAAAGAGGCGGACACCCTGGACGATATCCGCCTCTATTCATTGTCTGCTTACTGGTTACTTCTTACTGCTCACTGTTTTTCGTCTCGGCACGCGAGACCGGGGTGGGCCTTATCAACCCTCGATGACGCTTGCGGCGCTCACCGCCTTTTTCTCATAAGCGCTGATGGTTGCGATGTTGCGTTTCTCCATCGCAGTCAATTGCGTGTCGGTAAACTCAGGATTCGCTTTGTACCAGGCAAAGCTTTCGAAGTAAGTCTGAAACCAGGGCTCCTTCGTAAACACTTTTCCGCGACGCGCATAAATCTCCTGCCGCATCTTCACCGCATCTTCGACGAACAACCCCTCCAGCAGAATGCGCGCGATGGGTTTACTACCCAGTTCGTCGTGGATTTTGTTTTCGTAAGCGACAATCGTTTCTACATTCTGCTTGTCAGGACCCGACAGTTGTTCGTCCTTAAAATTCTCGTCGGGTTGATACCAGGGTTGGCTGAAGAAATATTGCGACAGCCAGGGCGCCTGAAACTGCCGGCCGTGACGCGCGTAAATTTCATTTCGCAGCAGGCGAAGTTCATTAAGACTCAAGCCGTGGAGCATCTGCGGTGAGATCAGCTTGTCTTCAAATAATTCCATATCGCCCGGCGCCAGCGCCAGCTTGCGCGAATTCTTCTGCGCCGAAGCGATCGTCGCCAGGTTTTTCAGCTCGAGCGCCGTCAAACTTTTCGGATCGTATTTATCGGCAGGCTTGTACCAGTAACGCTCGTCAAAATATTGCTGCAGCCACGGCTCAGTAAATCGCTTGCCGTGGATTGCCTCAACCTCCGCACGCAACACACGCCACTCCGCGCCGCTGTGTAGTCCAAGTTTCTTCGCGGTCAGGGTTCGCGTACGCCAGTAGCGCATGTCGCCGGGCTGCACGTTTTCGTGTTTGCTCGCCTCCCCGTCGCGGATGAGATCCAGATTTCGATTCTCACTCGCATTGAGCATCGAGTTCTGAAAGTCGGCGTTTGGTTTGTACCAATCCTGCGCTGCGAGATAGGTGCGGATGGTTGCGTCCTTGAAGACGCGCCCGTGACGGCCGAACACGATGCCGCGCATAAGGGTCAAGTCTTCAAGCGGAACGTTGGCGAGGTCGGACGACTTCAGCGAAGACTTTGCGAAATCAAAGTCCTTCCAGCGATCGATGCTGTCCTGGGCGTGTGTGGAGAAAGCAGCAAGCAGAAGCAGAAAGGTTATGCGAAGGAGGGGGGATCGCTTCATGGGAAACTCCAGAAAAGGGGCGTAGCCCCAGATCATTCGTAGCACTTACAGAAGGGCACAGCCCTTCCGCACATCAGGCGGCGGAGCCGTGGCACTAAAACCTAGCCGAAAATATCGCGTACCTTGTCGACTAAACCTTTATCTTCCAGATCCTTGTTTTCAACCACGGCGAGTTGCTCGAGAAGTTTTCGTTGCTCACGCGTCAGCGAAGTTGGTGTTACCACGCTCACCGAAGCGAACAGGTCACCACGCCCGCGGCCACCAAGTACAGGCATGCCCTTACCCTTGATACGAAACACAGTGCCCGTTTGCGTGCCCGCAGGAATCTTTATCTTCTCTTCGCCATCGATAGTGTTGATATACACATCCGCACCTAACGCTGCCTGCGCGAAAGTGAGGGGTTGTGAAGCGTAGAGATTACTTCCCTGCCGCTCAAAGCGCTCGTGTTCAGCGAGATGAATAACGACATACAGATCGCCCGAGGGCCCGCCTTGTGTTCCTGACTCTCCTTCTCCCTGTACACGCAAGCGCGAGCCGGTTTCCACGCCCGCGGGAATCTTCACTTCCATCTGCTTCTCGCGCTCGATACGACCCGCGCCGCGGCATTCCTGGCATGGACTTTTTATTACGCGACCAGCGCCGCGACAAGGCTGACAAGTTCGAGCTACTGAAAAGAAACCCTGCTGATAACGGACCTGACCGGTACCGCCACAGTTCGAGCAATTCTCAGGTTCAGTGCCGGACGCAGCTCCTTTGCCTTTACATGTGTCGCAGGATTCAAGTCGAGGAATGCGCAGTTGCGCCGTCATTCCGTTGTAGGCTTCTTCGAGCGTGATCTCAAGGTCGTAACGTAAATCGGCGCCGCGTTGTGCTGCTGTACGTCGCGATCCGCCGCGTCCGCCTCCAAACACATCACTAAATCCGAAAAGATCGCCAAGGATATCTTCGATACCGCCAAAGCCTGGCGCTCCCCAGGTTTGTCCGGCGCCGCCGGCAACACCGGCATGGCCAAACCGATCGTAGCGCTGACGCTGTTCAGCATCCGCGAGCACGCTGTACGCCTCGGCGGCTTCCTTGAATTTCTCTTCCGCGGCGACGTCGCCGGGATTCTTATCGGGATGAAAACGAACAGCCAGGCGGCGGTAGGCGCTCTTCATTTCGGAGTCAGTAGCGGTGCGATTAACGCCCAACACCTCATAATAATCTCGTTTACTCATTTAGGACTTTCCCAAAACTCCTCGTCAAATTTTGAAAATTATTAACTAAAACTTCGTGTATTCGCTAGCAGACGTATCCGTGGACGATGATTCGGTTGCAGGATCCATCATGGCGGCCGTGAGTTGACCGGCAATACGTTCGAGTGCAGTTAGGGCCTTATTGATGGGTTCTTTTGTGTCAGCGCTTACGGCCTCCTCGGCCTCCTTGAAAATTCGTTCAGCGATCTCCTGATCGTTCGTGGAAAGCACGCCGCCGAATTTATTGAAGGACTTTTGCGTATTGCGCAAGAGCGACTCCAGTTTGTTACGGAGGACGACCAGCTCCTTTGCCGCGCGATCAGCGTCGGCGTGACCCTCGGCTTCTTTTATCAGTTGCTCGATCTCATTTGGCGCGAGACCGGAAGTCGGCGTGATGCGCATCTGCTGCTCGCGGCCGGTGGTCTTGTCCTGCGCCGAGACGGAGACAATACCGTTGGCATCAACTTCAAAAGTAACGTCTACCTGAGGAACTCCGCGCGGGCTTGGCGGAATGCCGACCAACTCAAACTTTCCCAGCGACCGATTACCGCCGGCCACTTCACGCTCGCCCTGCAAAATGTGAATTTCAACCGACGTTTGATTATCCACGACGGTCGTGAAAGTCAGACTGTTGCGTAAAGGAATTGTCGAATTGCGATCGATAATTTTCGTAAACAGCCCGCCGCGCGTTTCCAGTCCCAGGCTTAGCGGCAGCACGTCGAGCAGTACGATATCTTTAACTTCACCTGTTAATACGCCACCCTGGATGGCCGCACCCATCGCTACAACCTCGTCGGGATTGATCTCAGCGGAAGGCTTCTTGCCGAAAATCTTTTCCACCGTGCGTTCGACTATCGGCGAACGTGTTTGCCCGCCTACCAGAATTACCTTGTCAACGTCCGTGGGTTTTAGCTTGGCATCCTCGAGGGCTTTCTGACACGGTTCGATGGTTTGATCGATCAGGTCAACAATCAAGTCCTCAAACTCAGTCCGAGTCATCATCTTGTTGAAATGCTTTGGTCCGGTGGCGTCCGCGGCGATGAAAGGAAGGTTGATATTAGTTTCGACCGACGATGACAGTTCACATTTTGCGCGTTCAGCGACCTCTTTTAAACGCTGTAAGGCCAGCCGATCTTTTCTCAGATCGATTCCGGTATCACTGAGAAACTCGTCTGCCATCCAGTTCATGATGCGTTCGTCGATATCCTCGCCGCCGAGGAAGGTGTTGCCGGAGGTGGAGAGAACTTCAAAGACCCCATCGCTCATTTCGAGAATGGAAATATCAAAAGTGCCGCCACCAAGATCGTAGACAGCGATGCGTTCGACATCCGTTTTACCCAACCCGTAGGCGAGCGCGGCGGCGGTCGGTTCGTTGATTATTCTTTCGACCGTCAGCCCTGCGATTTTTCCCGCGTCCTTGGTTGCCTGTCGCTGGGTATCGTCAAAATAAGCAGGAACGGTGATGATCGCGTCGGTAACAGGTTCCCCGAGAAAATCCTCCGCGGCGGCCTTCAGCCGCTGCAATACTATTCCCGACAACTCGGGGGGACTGTAGCTGCGGCCCTGTACGCGCACGCGGGCATCGCCATTTGGGGAATCGACAATTTCAAACGCGGAGGTCTCGCGCATGCGTTGCACTTCGGTAGAATTGTATTTGCGGCCAATCAAACGCTTGACAGCGTAAACTGTGTTGGCCGCATTAGTTACCGCCTGGCGCTTGGCAATTTGCCCCACCAGGCGCTCGCCCTTATCTGTAAAGCCGACCACGCTGGGCGTCGTTCGCCCTCCCTCTTTGTTAGGCACAATCTGCACTGCGCCGCCTTCGAGTACGGATACGCAGCAGTTTGTAGTGCCTAAATCTATGCCGATCGCTTTTCCCATGTTTATTTACCTGGAGATTTCGCGTTAGTAAGGAGTTTGTCCCTTAAAAGAACTTTGCCTCATTTTTTAACAGCTACCTTCACCAGTGCCGGACGAATCAACTTGTCGCCCACGCGGAACCCGCGCACAATTTCCTGCATCACCGTGTCGGGCTCATAATCATCGGTAGGTTCCGTAACCACTGCTTCGTGAAGATGCGGATTGAACTGTTCGCCTTCGGCAAGCACAGGCTTGACGCCCAGCGCATCGAGCACACCATTGAGCTGCTTATAGATCAGGTCCACGCCACTAAGAAAGTGTCGAAATTCATCTGACTCGCTGGCTTCAAGCGAAGCCTCGGTTTCCAAGGCTCTTTTTAAATTATCGAGGACCGGCAAGAGCTTAGCGGCAATGTCAACGACTACACGGCTGTAGGTCTCGGAGCGTTCCCGCTCCATTCGCTTACGGTAATTCTCGAAATCTGCCTGACGACGCGCCAACGCGTCCTTTAGTTCCTTAACTTCGCTCTCCAGGCGTTTCAACTCCGCCCTGGTGGCAACCAATTCTGCTACTTCCGGACCACCGGCACTTGGCGCGATCTCCTCCGTTGTTCCGTCGGCCTGAGGCGATGGCGCGGGAAGGCCATCCTCGTGCTCTGGCGGCGCGATCTCCTCCGTTGTTCCGTCGGCCTGAGGCGATGGCGCGGGAGGGCCATCCTCGTGCTCTGGCGGATCAGCGTCAGCTGCTGTTGCGTAGTTGTCGGAGCTCATAGTGTTAATCAAGTCCTGTCCGTCCGAAGACTCTTCAAAGCCTGAGTCTTCGGAGCCGTCGCCGCGACTGCCATCCTCATCCGAATCAAAAAAGTTGATTGGAATGCGGCTAGAGCTATCACCTTTTCTATCAGGGGCCATCTATCAGTGTAGTCGTTCAAAGTTTCGGAAGGCCTAAACGCGCGCTTCTTCGTTCAAGCGGCGTTCAATGAGCCGCGCCATGTAGTTTACCATAGCCATTATGCGGGAATACTCAATCCTCATCGGGCCAACGACGCCAAGCGTGCCCAACTGTTCGTTTGAACCGAAGCGGTAAGGAGAAGTGATCAGAGTACAATTGCTCAGCGACGAGATCGGATGCTCCCGGCCGATAACGACATGAACGTCCCCTCGCGTGGCAGATTGTTCGCGAGAAACACACTCGTTAAGAATCTTTATCAGGCGGGACTTCTCTTCGAAGGTGCGAAACAACTCGCGCATTCTGTCGACGTCAACAAAATCCGGCTTGCTCAGGATATTGGAAGCTCCGTCGACGTAAACGTCTGCCCCGGCAGTCTCTTCACCTTCCAGACTCATATCACACAGCAGAATGGCATTTCGCAGCAGTCGATCATACAACGCCTTTTCCTCTCGCATCAGTTCCAGAATCTCTGCGCGGATGGCCAGCAGGCTTTTGCCGGAAAACTCGGTATTCAGATAACGCGCGGTTTGCTCAAGTTCTTGTTCCGTTATGTTGTCTTCCAGCCGAATGATCTTGTTATGGATACTGTTAGAGGCGGTGACTAAAACCACCAGGATGCGTTTATCGGAGAGCTGAACGAATTCAATATGGCTTAACCGGTTTTCCGCCAGGGACGGCGAAATCACTATGCCCACGTTCGTCGAAAGTTCTGAGAGCGCGTGAGACATCCTTTCCATTATCCGCTCGGAAGAACTCGCGGAGTCGACGCCCGTGGAAGCGAACACCTTATCAATCGCCCGGAGGTCGGGCCGTGACAGCCGCGTCTCTTCCAGGATGTAGTCGACGTAATAACGGTAACCTTGATCCGTGGGTACGCGCCCGGCGGATGTGTGGGGTTGTTCGACCAGTCCTGCTTCTTCCAGTTCGCCCAGGACGTTGCGAATCGTGGCCGAACTCCAACCGGTGCCCCTGGAAAAACGATCCGCAAGAACCAGCGAGCCAACAGCTTCGCCAGTCACTAAATGCTCCTTAATCACAGCAGACAGGACCGCTTGCGCACGAGCGTCAAGACTGTCTTTCGAAGGAGCTTGCAGGGTGGGATTACGACGGGGCATTTAGTTGTTGACTTGGATCACTTCTTTTTGACAGCGTTAAGTACCGAAGCACTTACAATCCAGCAGTATAAAGGAATCATTTGTCGCGCTGCAAACATTCGAGTCACGATGATCTGATCGGCGATGGAACCGCATAATTCAAATCGCTGCAAAGATTTAGCGGGATACGAAAGGTCGACTGCAGCTGCCTCAGGAACCGACAGGAACCCGAACTCGATCAATGGCTCATCCCTTTGAAGCAACTGTCAGTTACGTTGTTCGTTCGAACCTGGCCTAAGAATCGCGACCGCGCAGACTAACAGTCTTCTTTAGAGCGATACCTGAACTGGCTGGATTGCCGAGAAAAGTGAGGTTTTTCCTGGCCTTTTTCCACGGTTCTCCCGCCTAATTGACGCTCGGCAAGCGTTCTCCGTAATATGAGAGTCGCCTCCAACTCTTGACACCCCGCCCTCGGTTCCGGCCGGAGCAAGAGTCAAAAGTGTTCCTGCTTTCCTGCATCGGGATTAAACATTTGAAGGCTGTTGGTTAGTGAGCGAATTGTCAGGAGTGATTGGGCAATGACCGACGTTAAGAAGTTTTTTACTGACGCTTTCCACCATCTCGGCGGCAATCGTGGCATTCCCATAATCGACGTGCGCTTTTATCCCTATGCCGGGTTGCGCCATACGATCAGGCTACGTTCAGGGCAGGTTTACGTGCGTTTGTCCGATATCTGTAAGGACAGTCCACCGGAAGTTATGCGCGCGCTGGCGTTTGTGCTCGTGGCACGATTGCTTGGAAAGAAAATCCCCGTCGTTCACGATCGGACTTATCGTGAATACTCCTTAACGCCGGAACTCATGCGCTCGTCCGATATTGCCCGGCGACGCCGCGGGCGGAAGATGATTT
>DATLBQ010000541.1:0-11044 GCA_035526805.1 Pyrinomonadaceae bacterium | reverse complement strand
GCAGGCCACGAACGTGCCGCCGCCCAAGCCCGTGAAGGTGCCGATCTCGGTCAACGCGCCATCGCACAGCGACGTTGGCCCAATGATTTGCCCGGCAATCTCCCCGCTGACGTTTTCGCACTTAGAGTTGCTCTCAGACTCTGCCCGCCCGGGCGGGGTGACGATCGGAAGCGAGAGCATAGCAATGCCTAATAAAGAAGCGGTAATAAGTCGCACAGTGGAACCTCCCGTTATGGTGATTGTTTGCGCCGGTTCCGCACTCATGGCGCTCTTGCAGTCAAAAGGATGCTGCGAGGCGGCCCAATTTAGTTGGATTACCTAGACAAGCCTGATCGGTGTTTCGTGGCGCAAAAGAGTATATAGGTTCGAACCGTACGTCAACACTTTTCGCGGATGTCGGGGGTTCCTTTTCACTGACAAATGAATCTCTTGACTGAAGGATTGCTACCGCCAAATAGTCGCCGCGATCGGATAGCGCCGGCGACCGCAGTAGAGGCCTTCGGCATATGCCGTCAGCCGAGTTTTGCAGTATTCTGTGAAAAACAATTGACAGAGTTTGAGCCGAACAAGGGGGTGGCGATGTCAATACTAATAAGTCTGCTCGTCTTCTTCTTCATGGGACCTGTTCCGCTACAGGTCCATCCAATAAGCGCTTCGCAAACTACTTCTGCAGAGCGTTCGACGCTAACCGGCGTCTATCGAATCGACATTGCGGAGAGCGACAAACTTTATTCAGTGGTGGCCGGCGCTTCGAGTAAGGTTCCGTTTCGCGAACAACAACGATTCTTTATTGATTTGGCGGTGAGATTCACGCCTCCTGACCTATTAGCGATTGAGCGACGCGGCAATCAGATCAGCCTGGGTTCTTCGCGCGCTCCGCGCATGATGTTCGTAGCTGATGGCGTCGCTCGTAACACACGCGCGGCAGACGGTCATGCGGTCCGCGTTCGGTTTGCTATTGATAATGAGCTACTGGTCTTCACGTCTAACGGCAATGGCGAAGACAATTTCAGCGTCGTTTTTGAATCGATTGAGGAGTGCAAACGTCTGCGGGTGGTTCGACACATAACCGCAGACGGCTTGGATCAGCCGTTGATAATTCGCAGCATCTATAACAAGGTTTCGGATGTGGCGCGCTGGGAGTTATATGGCGAATCACAAATTGCCACATCGACCGCTACTGCCGCAGCCGCCACTGCGCCTGAGTCTGCTCCTGTTACGCTCGGAGCTACCAACAACTCTGCGGCTGGCTATTTACGCAAAGCCTTAACAGAATGGATCGATGCTACGAACAACCGAGACATTGAGAAACAGATGACGTTTTACGTGCCGCGTTTGAAAGCGTACTACCTCAGCCGTAACACGCCACGACATTTCGTGCGTGACGAGAAGGCCCGTGTGTTTGCGACCGCCACGGTAATCGACATCCGCGCAGAGGAACCGGAAATAATCTTTCAGGACGGTGGACGCGCTGCGATCATGCGCTACCGTAAAAAGTACCGGATCGAAAACGGGCGACGCAGCCGGCGAGGCCAGGTAATTCAGGAACTGAGGTGGCAGCGTGTCGGGCAGGCATGGCACATCTTTTCAGAGCGCGATATTAGAGTGTTGGCCACAAATAATTAATATTTCGCCACCGTCGGATCGACCTCATCCGACCAGGCGGTAATTCCGCCCTTCAGGTTGATCAAGCGGCCCGGAAAGCCGGCCTGCTTCAGCCCTGCGATTGCCTTGGCGCTACGTACGCCCGCCTTGCAATGCACTACCGTCTCGCGTGAAGGATCGATTTCATTCATGCGCGCCACTACCTGGCCCAGCGGAATCAATTTCGTTCCATCAATGCGCGCGATTTCATATTCCGACGGCTCGCGCACATCAATTACCTGCAGGTCCGCACCACGATCCATCCTTTGCCGGAGTTCGGTTGCCGTGATCTCTTCGAGCGCGGCTGGTTGCTCCTGCGGTTGCTCACGCAACCCGCAAAATTCCTCGTAGTCGATCAACTCCTTGATGGTTGCATTCGCGCCACACATCTTACAGTTTGGATCTTTGCGTAATTTGAATTCGCGAAACTTCATGTGCCAGGCGTCGAACAGCAGCAGCCGGTTAACCAGAGTATCGCTGGCGCCAAGAATCAACTTTAT
Organism: Pyrinomonadaceae bacterium; assembly: GCA_035526805.1. Lineage (GTDB taxonomy): Bacteria > Acidobacteriota > Blastocatellia > Pyrinomonadales > Pyrinomonadaceae > PSRF01. The sequence continues at coordinate 8,900 of DATLBQ010000541.1, read as the reverse complement.
TGTTTCAGTAGCCTGAATCGTGCCAACTATTCCCGGCAGAACTCCCAGCACGCCTCCTTCAGCACAGTTTGGCACCAGTCCGGGCGGCGGCGGTTCTGAATACAAACAGCGGTAACACGATCCGCCTCCGTTTGGCGCGTCGGCCCAGAACACACTTGCCTGGCCCTCAAAGCGAAAGATGGAGCCGTAGACATTCGGTTTGCGCGTGAGCACGCAGGCGTCGTTTACGAGATAACGAGTGGGAAAATTGTCTGTGCCGTCCACGATAATGTCGTAGTTAGCAAACAAGGCCAACGCATTGTGACTGTTCAAGCGCGTCTCATGGGTCTCGATCTCAATATGCGGATTGATATCGCGCAGACGATCGCGGGCTGACTCGATCTTGGGCCGACCAATATCCGCAGTGCCGTGAATGATTTGGCGCTGCAGATTCGAGGCGTCGACAACATCAAAGTCGACTATTCCGATACGGCCGATACCGGCGGCCGCCAGATACATTCCTGACGGTGCGCCCAATCCGCCGGTGCCGATCATTAACACGCTGGCAGCTTTCAGTTTTCGCTGCCCCTCCATGCCAACTTCAGGCATGATCAGATGTCGGCTATAACGCGCGATCTCTTCGTTTGATAATGACGGCAAAGCTGGAGAAACTTCCGTTGCGCCGCCTGCAATCGACGGCACGATCATCAGGGTATCGCCATCTTTCAACGGCGTAGCTGCACCCGACTGGTGACGCACGTCTTCTTCGTTTACGTAGACGTTTACAAAACTCCGAAGCACGTTCTGATTATCGTAAAGGTGACGCCGCAGTTCGGCGTAGTGCGTTGTTAGACGGTCCAGGGCTTCGCCGGCGGTGGCGGCTTCAACCTCAACCTGAACGCTGCCGCCGGTAAACTGCCGCAGCGCTGTGGGTATACTTATGGTTACTGACATACGTGAAACTTCCTTTCAACCATTATGCAAACTTTTAATTTGCGAAGTCGCAACCACCCGGCCTGTTGCAGACTAAAAACTTGCTTTTCTGCCACAGTGCAAACTAACAGTCTGTGTTACTGCCAATCGCTTCTTCTGTAAAAGTTGAACGATCCGATTCCATCTCCCACGAGCGCAGATCGCCCGCAACCCCAGCCATTACCGACATGACGATGTAGGAGTACACGGGCCAGGCGTGCTCAAGATCGTACTGAGAGGGCACCGCGGGATGATCAGGGTGCGAATGATAGAATCCGATCACGTCCAAACCTCTTTCCGCCGCATACTGTTCGCCTTTCAATAACTCTTCGGGGCGAATTAAGAAGCGATTCCGTTTCGCCTGTTCCTCTCGGGCATTCGAAATCGCATAAATCTGACTGATCGACTTCAGACCCGGAGCCTCAAAACTACCGAGCAACAGCCCGCAGCATTCGTATGGATAATCACTTTCGGCATGCCGCGCAATCTCGTCGCGTTGGGTTTCCTCTAGCTGAATCATTCCTGTGCGCTAAGCAGCGGGCAAGCCCACTTTCCTTACCAAAGAGGCTCAGCGGCGGGCTCGCTAATTGATGATAAGAGCCTTTCAACGACGAATGGCCAAGTCAAAGTTTGATCAGCTCAAGGTCAGGAGGGTGGGCTTATCCCGCTCTTATTCCGAACCCTACCTGTCTCAATTTTGTCGGGTCTATTCCAGGTATCTTTCCCCTCCATCGCAAAGCACCGTCACCACCAGCGACCCGCTCGGTAATAATAAAGCCAATCGCAGCGCCGCAAATACATTGGCGCCTGAACTGGCGCCCACCAGCAAACCCTCTTCGCGTGCCAGGCGCTTGGTCATTTCCCGTCCTTCTTCGGTCGCCACTTCGACATTTTCGTCGGCCAGACCGGCATCGTAAATTCCGGGCACCATTGCCGTCGCCATATGCTTGAGCCCTTCGAGCCCATGAAATGGCGAATCCGGCTGCATAGAGATGGCGCGTAGGGCGGGATTCAATTCCTTCAGTCTGCGAGTCGTTCCCACAAATGTTCCGGACGTTCCCAGGCCGGCAACGAAATGCGTGATTCGTCCTTCCGTTTGCTCCCAGATTTCCGCGGCCGTGCTCTCGTAATGCGCGCGCCAGTTTGCGGGATTGTTGTACTGATCGGGATAGAAGTATTTGTCGGGTGCTTTATTAAACAACTCGCGCGCGGCTAGTTGCGCGCCATCAGTGGAGAGCAGCGGATCCGTTTCGACTAGCTGCACGCCGTAGCGACGCAAAATCTGTTTACGTTGGAGGCTCGCATTTTTCGGCAGACAGACGGTAACCGGGTAACCGCGAGCGGCGCCGATCATTCCGTAGGATATGCCGGTATTTCCGCTGCTGGCGTCGAGAATTGTCATACCCGCTTGCAGTCGTCCGCCCCGCTCACCTTCACGAATCATCCAAAGCGCCGCCCGGTCTTTAACTGAGCCGCCGGGATTCAGGTGTTCAGCTTTGGCTGATACCTCGACGCCCGGCGGTAAATTACGCGTAAGATTTCGCAGGCGAATGAGCGGGGTGTTACCGATGATTGCTCCAATCGAATCGCGCTCGACTCGAGTATCAAATCCGTTTAGTGTTGCCGTTGACATGACTTGAATCTTTCCAAACCTGGAGCGCAGGCATCTTGCCGGCGGGCCACCTAACCACAAACGTTGAGGCAGGCAAGATGCCTGCGCTTCCAGCGCGAAACCGCATAAATACAAAGCCGGCCGCGAATCCCCATTCAGGTGTCGCGACCGGCTCTTGAGAACTTTTGCTGCGCTTGGCTTAACTCATCTGCTATTCACGCTGCCAAAGCCTTCCCGATCGCGTTCTGGACAACAGACGCAACAGGTGCAATGACAGCAGCAGTAATACCAGGTGTTGTTCATGATTTCGATTAACTCAGTGAACTATAGAAACGCGTTGAAACGATGTCAAGCTCAACTGGGCGGCGAGGTTAAAAACCTGAATTAGCCGCGGATAAACGCAGATGCGCCCGGATTAGAAACAGAATAGTTAAGTTAACGGCCACAGCTCGTTTTCCGTTTCGTTATGATCTGCGTGAATCCGCGTTCATCCGCGGCCAATTATTCCCAGCGGAGAACCTTCATTTCTCGTGGCGGTAAACGTCGCCGCCTTTCATCACAAACCGCACCCGGCGCAAAGCTGAAATGTCACGCGTTGGATCACCTTCTATCGCGATCAGATCGGCGAGCAATCCAGATTTCACTTGACCAATCTTATCTTCCAGGTGCAATACCCGCGCATCGATGGAAGTTGCAGAACGAAGGGCATCAATAATTGGCATTCCCCAGCTCACCATGACTTCGATTTCTCGCGCGTTGTCGCCGTGAGCGAAAACGCCGACATCGCTGCCGCTGGCAATAGTGACACCCGCAGCCAGCGCCTGTTTAAAAACGACCTTTTTGCGCTCAGCGTTCGCTCCGGCTACTGACAACGTGGGACACAAAGCAGTGCCGTGTTGCTTCATCAACCGAAAGACCTCCGGTGTCCCGCCGTCACCATGTTCGATCGTTTCCACGCCGGCGAGAGTTGCGCGCCGCATTCCTTCCGTACTGGTCGCATGCGCTGAGATCGGAACGCCAGCGCTCTTTGCGACCTCTACGGCCAGCTTCAACTCATCCAGAGTAAACGTTGGATGGGCTGCACCGCCTGCGCCCCAGCGATAATCTGCATAGACCTTGATCCAGTCTGCCCCTTTGCCGATCTGTTCTCGAACCACGCGGGTCAGGCCGTCGACGCCATCAGCTTCTTCGGCACCCTGAGGCACATCCCACTCGGATGCATAACCCTTTGGTCCATAGCTGCCGGTCGCCACGATCGCGCGCGTAGCCACGAGCAGACGCGGGCCCGGAATGATTCCCTGTTCCACAGATTGCTTGAGACCGACATCGGCATAACCCGCGCCTTCTGTCCCCAGGTCGCGAATCGTTGTGAAACCCGCCAGCAGCGTATTGCGCAGATGGTTAGTGGCTCGCGCCACGCGCAAACTCAGAGACTCGCGCGCCACCTGATCGTTCCAGACTGTCTCGCTGTAAGGATGAAGTAAGACATGCGAATGCGCATCGATAAGTCCCGGCATTAGAGTCAACCCCGGGAGGTCGATAGTCTTCGCGTTGGCCGGAGTTTTGATTTGGTCTGCCGGTCCGACAGCTTCAATTTTTTCGCCTCGCACCAGCACCACCCAGCCGTTATGCAACTGCGCCGACTCACCATCAAAAATGTGCGTGGGCCTGAGGAAATAGACTGTCTCTGACGCCTTCGGAGCAGAGGTTTGAGCTAACGGTGTCACCTGGACGAACGGACAAACAACAGCTACTACAAGCAGGATCAAAAGTGCCAATCGCATTGAGATAACCTCTCGGGAAAAGATGAATCAGAAGTCTGTTCACGATAAAAGAGCGGAGGCAAGCCCACCTTCCTCACCCATAGTTGACCACAGTTGAGCATCAATCTTGGATCGAAAGGCTTTCAAGCAAAAACAATCCGGTAACTCTGAAGTCTCAGGGTCGGGAAGGCGGGCTTGCCCCCGCTCTTCTAACCCGGCACAAGTCACTACTAGAAACCCTTGCGCTTGATCCACTCGCGCACGACTTCAGCCTGCCCGCGTTTGTTGGCGTCGACTTCATAGTTCAACGCCCGCATCTCTTCGGTCGAGATCCCGTGCGCTAGTTTGCCGAGGACTTCAGCGAGCGAGGGCACGCGGGCGATTGAATCCGTCCGCGCCAGATAGACAGCCTCATAAGGGGGAAAGTAGTGGCGGTCGTCTTCGAGTTGGAACAGATCCAGCGCGGCGATTCTTCCTTCCGTGGAATTGCCGGCGATTAGATCGACCTGGCCGGAGGAAAGCGCGATGTAGGTCAACGATAGATCCATCTCGCGCGGTTGCTCGGCGAACTTCAAGCCGTAAGCTTTAGCGAAGCCCGGATACCCATCCGCGCGCGACATGAAATCCTGTCCGAAGCCTGCGTGCCACTTGGGCGCGTAAGGCGCAGTGTCGGAGATAGTTTTCAGTTTAAGTCGGCGAGATTCAGAACCACGCACCAAAATCGCGAACGTGTTTTCGAAACCCAGCGGTTCGCTGACTACGAGATTAAATCTTTCCGCGTACTCTTTTTTGACCTGATCGTAAACTGTCCGCGGATCTGTAATCGGCGAATGTTTCAGTATCGCCGTGTACGACGTGCCGGTATATTCCGGATAGAGATCGATCTTTCCTGCGAGCAACCCATCGTGCGGCAAGTTTCCACCCAGCTCAAAGTTTCGCTCTACTGAAACTCCGCGCGCTTCAAGCAACTGCGAAATAATTTCGGCGAGAATCGCAGACTCGGTGAAATCCTTAGAGCCGACAACAATGCGCGAAGCTGTCGCCGACGACGCCGGCGGACTCGGTGAGTTAACAACGTTCCGCCAGGCAAGGTAGGCGGCCCCACCCAGCAGGATAACTGTCACCACCCAGCCGACTGCCTTTAGCGATCGCTTGCGGCGCTGTGTTTTTTTGACATCACTTGCAAAGCGGCCTTCGACCAGCCCTAACAAGAAGTCTGAAATCAAAGCCAGCAGTGCGGCGGGCACCGCGCCAGCCAGCAACAGGTTGTTATCGAACTGCCGTATACCTCGAAAAATGAAGACTCCGAGACCACCCGCGCCGACCGCCGCTGCTATCGTGGCCACGCCGATCGCGATCACCAACGCCACCCTGACGCCGGTAATTATCACGCTCATCGCCAAAGGCAACTCAACCTGCCAAAGCACCTGACCGCCGGTCATGCCCATGGCGACTGCAGCTTCGCGAACATTTGGATCGACTCCAAGAATTCCGGTCACTGTGTTGCGAATAATCGGCAAAAGCGAATAGAGCACCAGCGCTACGATCGCGGTGCGCGCCCCGATGCCGCCGATGAATGGAACCGGAATGAGAAAACCAAACAAGGCCAGGCTGGGGATCGTCTGCATTACGTTTGCGATGCCGAGGACCGAACTGCGGAGAGATTTTCTTCGAGTTAGAAGAATGCCGGTGGGAATACCTATCGCCACTGCAATCAACGTGGAGACAAATACCAGCCACAAATGCTCGCGCAAGTGTTCCAATAACTCCGGCCAGTTTTGCTGAAGGAAATACCAAAAACTCATGCGCGACCCTCCGCCCGCCGCCGGTCAGCATGCGCCACGTTGAGAGTCTCCAGGTAAGCACGGGCCAGTTCATTCGTCGACTTTAAAAACTCGGCGGGCGTGTCGAGCTGTAACAGCTTGCCTTTGTGCATGAGGCCAATGTGAGAACCGAGCAATAACGCCTCGCGCACATCGTGAGTTACAAACACGGCCGTCTTCTCGAGTCGCTGCGTCAGCTCAATGAACTCGCGCTGCAAAGTCGCGCGCGTCAGCGGATCAAGCGCGCCGAATGGTTCGTCCAGCAAAAGCAGAGGCGGCTCGGCAGCAAGGGCGCGCGCAACGCCGACTCGCTGCCGCTGACCTCCCGACAATTCTCCTGGATAGCGATTGGCAAATTCACCGGGATCGAGACCGACGAGCGAGAGAAGTTCGTCAGCTCGCTTCCTGATCCTGGTCCGGTCCCAACGCTCGAGCGCAGGGACGAGTCCGATATTGCGTTCGACTGTGAAGTGCGGAAAGAGTCCACCTTCCTGAATAACATAACCGGTCCGACGCCTCAGGCGGATCGGATCCCACTCGGTCGTAGGTTTACCTTCAACCTTTACCTCGCCCGAGCCAGGCAACAAAAGACGATTGATCAGCTTGAGAGTAGTGGTCTTGCCGCAGCCCGACTCGCCGAGGAGAACCAGCGTGTCACCTTCCTGGACCGTAAAACTGAGATGCGAAATAACCGGGGCAGGAGCTGCAGGATGAGAAAAACTGACATCACGAAACTCCACCAGCGGTTGCGAAATGGATTCACTCATTTTGAAAAGTATTCTCCGGTCAATGAGCTGGCGCAAGCCCACCTTCCTGATCTGGAGCTGACTTCAGTCGCAGTATTGCTTACCTTGAAAGGCTTTCAATCTTAAAACCACCGCCTTTCTATGAAAGTCTCTCGGGTGAGGAAGGCGGGCTTGCCCCGCTGGTCGAATCATCTCAAACCGCTAACAAGAGATTACTACTAAACTGTTGCTTCTCATCCAGCCAGGTGTGTGCGCGAGTGAATCCGGTTTCATCGGCCAACTTAGTGATTTCTGAAAGATCATACTTGTAAGAATTCTCCGTATGGATCTGTTCACCCTCACCGAATTGAACTGTCATTTCCAATTGGCTGATTGTGACCGTTTGCTCGCGAGTACTTTCGATGTAGATTTCAACGCGGCCTGCGGTTTCATTATAGAAGGCGCGGTGTTGGAAAGCGCGCAACTCGAAGTTGCCGCCAAGTTCGCGATTTATGCGGGCCAGGACGTTTAAGTTGAAGGCCGCAGTCACACCGAGCGCGTCGTTGTAGGCCGCTTCAAGCACGCTCTTCTCTTTCTTTAGGTCCGCGCCCAGCAGTAATGCATCTCCTTCGCGCAACACCTGGCGGAGAGCACGCAGAAACTTTAGCGCTTCCTCCGGATCAAAGTTACTGATATTGGAGCCGAGGAACAGGGCGAGCGTGCGGCTTCGCTGAGTTTTTCCTAACTCCGCCAGACCCGCAAAGTAGTCGGCAGCATAGGCTTCAATTTCCAATTGCGGGTACGACTGCAGCAGTATTCGGGAACTGCTGTCGAGTGCCGTCGCCGAGATGTCAACCGGGACGAACCGCAGTTGCTTTTGCTTCCGTAATAAAGCCTCAATGATCAGGCGAGTCTTCGACGCGCTTCCGCTGCCCATCTCGAGCAGGGTCGTATTGCCATCCAGCGTAGAAACTATTTCATCGGCATAATTCTCGAGGATCTCGTTTTCAGCGCGGGTGAGGTAATACTCCGGCAACAAACATATAGCCTCGAAAAGTTGGGAGCCCAGCTGGTCGTAAAAATATTTAGGCAGAAATCGCTTGGGCTGCGTCGAGAGTCCCCGACGCACGTCCTCGGCAAGTCCCGCGCGCGGGTCGCGAGTGACGAGGTTGTGGATGTAGAGTTTGTCTGCGCGAGTCGTGGCTGTCTCGGTATGCGACACGTGAGTATTTCTCAGTCCTTCGTCGAAAATACGATCGATTAGTGGGCCAGGGGTTTCGTTGGGTTTGGATATGATACCGGATCAAATTCGATTAGCAACTTTGCATGACCGCCACCTACAGTGTATTCGATCGGAAGTTTGGGCATTTCGCGCCTCATCCCAGCTGTATCAGAACCGGAAGCGGTAGCGACGGGCCATAAAGGCAACTGTAAGAAGTTGCGCACACATTAATTTAATTAATTCGTCAGGTGAACATCTGGCCGGCGTCGCTACCCCGATTCTAATACCGCCACTCCGACTCGTTTATTTGCTTTTGTTCAAGCTCCCAAATTCCAAGAAGGCCGCTTGACCCACGAGGTCGGGCTCGGGCAAGATCGACACGATATGTTTTACCAGAAATCCCCCGCGGCCACGGCTGACTGCCGCAAAATTCCTATCTCACAAATCGTTTCCATCCTTGGCTTGCTGGCGGCCCTGGCAGCTTCGACCACTGTGTCGGCCCAGAGTTACATAAAAGAGATGGAGACGCCGGAAAAGATCTCTCTCAAGGTAAAAAGCCGTAGTGGCAGAGTGAGCGTAATCGCTCAGGACGAGCAGTTGAAAAGGGTCACGATTGAAGCGAGCTCTACCGGCTCGCTGGTGGATGGCACAGATGTTCAAGCTGTTGTTAAGGGAAATGTCGTGGACATCGACGTGCGTGATCGCCGCGACAATAACCGCGTCGATCTCATAGTGCGCATACCCTCGCGCTCACGTGTGACTATTGAAGGCGAAGCCGGTTCGATCGATGTTATCGGCAACGTT
>DATLBQ010000540.1:0-10209 GCA_035526805.1 Pyrinomonadaceae bacterium | reverse complement strand
GAGCAGTTTTTCACAACGCGTCGTGGGAGTTTCGATTACGGTAGCAGGGTTTGGATCATAGTCTGTTAATGCCATTTTCTTTCCCTTCGCTGTGCGGTGCGATATTCAAACGAGCGGCCGGTGTAGACGTAAGGATCGATTTCCAGACTCTTGAGGACCAGCCGGAACGTTGTGGATGCACAAGATAAAAAGTAGTGGGATTTAAGTCAATAGCCATTATGTGCCTGGCAAACTGCTACCGGCCGCCGACAAATCATTGACTTTGTTTCCCCTTGCGAGAATACTGTCCGCGACCTCATTACCACTCGACGCACCACGCCTCGCATATAGGAGTCCGACAAAGTGAAAACCCTCAAGCTCTTTGTATCTTTAGTTCTCTTGCTTATGCTCATCGCGTCATGCAACCGCGACAAGACGGCCACCTCGAGTACGCCAACTCCTGCGCCGACCGGTATCACCGTAATAGTCGCGGAGAACGGCCTTTCCGGAGTCGACCGTCAAAATTTCTATCATCTGCCTGAGGGTAGCGAACTCTACCCTTACTCCTGGATGAAAGCGCTTCACACGGCGAATGATCAGCCGTTTCTGCAAAACCCGGAACGCTTTGGACTCTTGCCCGACCCGAATAATGCCGAAGGCTTGCCCATAGGTTTGACGGTGGCCAATCGAAGCGGCGTACCGCTGGGCGAAATGGTTGGCGTCAACTGCGCCGCCTGCCACGTAGCCGAACTCAAATATCAAAACACCACTCTCCGCGTCGATGGTGGCCAAAACCTGTTTGACCTCGGCGGTTTTTACGGCGAGTTGTTTGAGGATACAAAGAACACCGTCACCAGCCCCGATAAACTCTTCGCCTTCCTGGTTCGCTGGTGGCAGCAAAGTCACGATGAGGCGACGGCGCAATCAGCATCCGCAAAGCCGTCGCTGAAAAAGCTGCTGCGCGGGCAACTCGATAAACCGGTTCCGACCGACCCGACGCGTCAACTCCTCAGCCGCTACCAGAGTCTGGACGACTTGCGGAATGCCGGACCGCTGGAAAAGGAATTGGCGGATCAAATCACTTCATTGGTTGAAAAACACAAGGATGCTCCGACCAAAGCTGCGCAAGTGCAAACGGCTGAGGAAAACTCTTACGCCTCCGTGGCAAAGAAAATCACCGCGAAACATCCGGGGACGACTCAACTGTTCGACAAAGCTCAGTCCGCGGCTGACCGCGTCAACTCAATCACGCACACGCTAAAAGATATAGACGAATACGTCGCCCTGCTCTATTCCTACATGGAGCTCCTGAAGTCTTTGGGAACTATTGGAGAGACGGGCAGCCTTGCCGGTGGGTTTGGTCGTGTGGATGCTTTCGGCGGCGCGCGCAACCTGCTCTTTCCCGCGAGCGCCCAGCCGGCCACCGCGCCCGTCTGCTATCCCTATCTCTGGGGCTTCTCGGAAATCGCGTTCTTCCATAACGGGGCTAACACGAATTCAATACTCGAACGAAACATAGGCCAGGCTTTGGGTCTCGGCGCAACCTTTGACAAAACATTTGGGACCTTTGCGACCAGCGTCGATATTAAAAACACGAACGCACTCGAAGAACTCGCTTACAAGATTCAGGTGCCGAGTTGGCCCGCGGCCTTCGGTGCCATCGATACAGACAAAGCGGCGAAGGGGAAAGTTCTTTACCAACAAAACTGCGCGGCTTGTCATGAACAGTTCGCTTCCTCTCCACCACCGGACAACATCGGCCAGGGAAGTTGGGTGCTGAACACCTATCCAATTGAGCAGATTGGTACGGATCCAAATGAAGCCAGAAACTTCCCGGTGTCCGTTAATTTCAATGGCCAACAAGTGCCGTTGCCTCAGGCGATAGCTACCCTTATTCCTCAAATAGCGAAGGCCTATTACGCGTCCAATGATATTTCCGCTGCAGATCAGGCGGCGTGGAACCACGGGCGTTTGCCTGCAGAATGGCGCAGTCCGCAAGTGTATTCAGCGCGGCCGCTGGCGGGCGTTTGGGCCACTCCGCCTTACCTGCATAACGGCTCAGTGTTGACCCTTCATGACTTGCTGCTGCCGGCAGCCCAACGTCCAGCGAAATTCTTCGTCGGCAGTCGTAAATATGATGTCGTGCGTTTGGGATATGTGAACGAACAAAACGACCAGCGTGTCTTCGAGCTTGATACCACGAAGCCCGGCAACAGCAACTCAGGTCATGAGTATGGCACGACGCTGACTGAAGACGAGAAGATACAGTTGTTGGAGTTTATGAAATCGTTCAAGCAGATGCCGCTGCCGAAGGAGTGATCTGGCAGTTCAGAGTTCAGCCTTTAGGCTGCGGGTTTGAGCTAAGGCTTGAATTTCAACAGTACCCTTCCTTCGGTGGTGCCTTACATGGGTTTTTGTACCGCAAACTGTTAGTTGAATGCCATCCATGCTTCAGTTTGCGTTACAAATGAGGGCACTGTCCTTCCTTCCTCGGTATCGACAACGCTAACTCAATCGTGATAAAAGGCGCTGAAAAAGTTCCGCCGAAAATCTTTAGTCCGCGACAATTCGGGAGACCCATACCATGCAAGCAGCCCCAGCAATCACTCGCCGGCGACGCGAGCGTTTGTTCTACCTTGGCATGTCCGCAGCGTTGGTGATCACTGTTTTTGCCGGCTTTGCTCCGACCTACTATCTCAGACCTTATTTCACCACGGCACCGCTAATGCCGCTGCTTCATTTGCATGGCCTGGTGTTCACCGCCTGGCTGGTGTTGTTCGTGACGCAAACGACGCTCGTCGCCCGGCATCGCACCGATATTCATCGTCGCTTAGGAATTGCCGGCGGCGTGATTGCCTCTCTCATGATCGTCATCGGCGTCACCACGGCCCTCATCAGGGCAAAGCAGGGAGCCACGCCCTTGCCAGCTATATCGCCTCTTTCCTTTCTGGTGGTACCACTCGGCGATATGTTTGTCTTTGCGATACTGGTAGGAGCAGGATTTTATTTCCGCCGCCGACCGGACGTGCACAAACGGCTGATGATGCTGGCAACCATTTCAATCATGGCCGCGGCGATTGCTCGGCTGCCTTTCGCGATCATGCAGGCTGGCCCACCCGCATTCTTTGGACTGACTGACGTGTTTGTGGTCGCTTGCATTCTTTACGATCTCATTACCCTAAGACGTGTCCATCGCGCTACTGCATTAGCGTCTTTGCTTATTGTTGCATCACAGCCGCTGCGTCTGATGCTCGGCGGCACAAACGCCTGGCTGGCATTTGCCGGCTGGTTGACGAATTTGGTCGGCTAGGCCGGGAAGAAAGCAAACAGCAAAAAGCAGACAGCAAACAGCCGAGCGGGCGGCTCTTTATCTATTTACGATTTACGATTCACGATTTACGTCCTTCTTTCGCTATAATCCGCGACGGCCCCCACCAGACAATCCAACTCCAAAGGAGAACCGATGTTTCCACGAAAGCTGATTTCTGGATTTGCACTTCTGTCTTTGACGCTTATGTTTGTTGCTGCATGTAGTTCGGGCGGCGATAATCGCTCGGCAAACGCCACTAACGCCAACGCTATTGCCAATGCCAGCCCTGCAACTACGCCAGCCGCGACTAATAGCGCACCGAAGGCGAAGCTTAACATCAACACTGCTTCGCAAGCGGATTTTCTGGGAACCATTCCCAACCTGGGCAACCGCATGGTGCACGAGTTCGAGGAATACCGGCCCTATAAAAGCATCCAGCAGTTTCGCAAAGAGATTGGTAAGTATGTAGACCAGGCCCAGGTCGCTGAGTATGAGAAATATATCTTTGTGCCGATTGACGAAAATCAAAGCGACGCGGCGACGCTGCAGCAAATTCCCGGCATCGACGCGAACGAAGCGCAGGAGCTAATTGCCGGCCGGCCATATGCGTCGCGTGAAGCCTTCCTGGCAAAGGTGCGTGAGAAAGTTTCGCCCGAAGCAGTGACTATCGCCCAAACTTACCTGGCCCAGCGATGAACTCCGCCGCTGGGAGCGCAGGCATCCTGCCTGCATCCGCGAACGAAGTGAGCCAATTTCAAAAAAAGTGTCCGATAAACTTCAGTTTGTCGCTTACGACAAACTAAAGCTCGTCGGACATCAAAACAGATCCATTAACCGCACCAGCTATGAGTCAAAAATTACCTGGCCCAGCCATCAGCTCGGCTGAGCTTTTAACTCCCACCGCAGCCGAGGTTTTAGGACGTCTCCGCAAGTTCCTGCTGGTGCTTGCACTCCTTCTTTTTGCCGGAGCACTCGTCGAACTGTGGCTCGTCGGTCACACAGTGGAATTCGTCCAGTGGATCGCTTTTGTTTTAGCCGGTGCGGGAGCGTTGTCGGTGACGATGACACTATTTAATTTCGGGCCCGCGACTGTGCGTGTCCTGCGCGTGTGCATGCTGGTGGTTGCGCTTGGCAGTCTCTTTGGGATCTACCAACACGTCAGCGGCAACATCGCCTTTGCGCGCGAGGTCCATCCGGACTATTCCACGTCCCAACTCTTTTGGCGCGGCCTGCAGGGCGGCAACCCTCTGCTCGCCCCCGGCGTTCTCGCCGTCGCCGCCCTGTTGGCCCTAAGCGCAACCTATCGTTACGAAGTCACGACTTAGACTCGGATCACAAACGGCTAATTACTGTTTGCTGTTTACTGTTTACTATTCCTCTACAACTTCAACACGCCATTCTCCACCACTGGCTTGCCGTCGAGAGTGACGGTGCTGCCGGGCAAATAGTTAGTCAGGCCATAGGAAATCTTGTTGTCTCCGCCGGCCCAGGCGTTATTGCCGATTCCTACTGTCACCATGCCTGACTGAATCCAGTTTCCCACTTTGCTTGCGGGCCAGATGCGCAGATTCGGGTTGATGCCAAAATCGACAAAGGCAAACATCTCCTTGCCGGCTCCGCTGGCGTCGTACGCTGCTTTAAGATCGGCAAAGCCGGGACCTGAGCCCGTCATCTCCGTCAACTTCCCTCCGGCAAAGGTCAACGTCAGATTGTTTACTTCCTTGCCACGGAAGAAAGTTTGCGACTCGACAACTTTGCCTTCCGCACTTCCGGGAACGGGAGAACAGAAAACTTCACCGGCGGGTATGTAAACTGCGACAGCAGGCCCACCTTTTTTGACATCGTCCGCGGAGATAATTCCATCGCTGACGAAGAATGGCCGGCCCTCGATTTTCACTTTCAAGTCAGTGCCATTCGGATTTGTGATGTGCACTTCCTTGCCGGTCGAAAGCTGGCCTTTCACTTTTTCACCGGTGGTCTGGATCGCTGAATAATCAGCGTTCACTGCTTCCCAGAAAGTTTTGGCGAGATCGTCCTGCGCCATGCCAAATTGTTTGGCGCGATAAGCGGTGGGATAAAGTCCGTTTCCGATGTTGACCTGTCTCACGTTGCGCTTCAGGAAAAGGTCAGCGACGGGTTCTCCCGCTTTACCGACCGCGGCCAGGCGTGCGGGCGAGATGCCGAGGGCCACGTCGTCCGACTCGTTGGGGTCGATACCAATGGCGACCGCAGGCAGAGTGGCCAATTTCAGATCCAGCTCCGGCGGCTGGGAATCATATTTCTCCGGCACCTCTTCGTAGTACTTCTTGAACATGCGATCGCTGCCGATTGTTAAGAGCGGAAAGGCTCCGGCCTTGCGCACGTCGGTATTAATATTTTCCAACAGCTCGAAGTCGCGAACGCCACCACTGACGAAGACGATCTCGCCTTCCTTGACGCCGGCAACCTGTGTGACCAGCCGGTTTGCGAGCGCTTCGAGATCTGTCGGCGCGGCCTTCCTCGCCGTCTCCGTTTGCTCGGGAGTGGTCTTGTTCTCAGCTACATTTGTGGGAGGCTGCGCCTGCTGACACGAAAGCAGCGCGAACGTGGCAAAAATCGAAACTAACAACAAACAAAACTTCGGGGACTTGAAACTAAACTTTGGGGTCATGGGAGGCTCCTTGGGGATCTGGACTTGGGGATTGCAGGCCGCTTCTACGCCAGCCACCCACAAAAGTCAATGATTGACTGGTGGGCAGGAAACGCACAGATCAGGAAACTCACCGCGCTTCTTGAAGCGCGGCAAATTCCCGACGCGCCAATTTACCACTCGAGTTACAATATATAACACTACGAGCGTTGACTTACATTTGCCTCATTGGTACACTTCGGCTCTAAAGTTGGAGAAGGAGGTTAGTAGTGGAAACTACAGCAACGTCTAAAGGTCAGATCGTGATTCCTTCGTCAATTAGGCGAAAGTTTGGGATTAAAGAGGGAACCCGGATTGAAATCGAAGTAGACGAGAGTGCGAAGGAAATCATTCTTAAGCCAATCACACGGGAGTATGTTCATAGTCTGCGCGGCAAGTTCAGGGGCAAAGGCCTGTTGAAGGCTCTGATGAGCGAAAAGGAAAAAGAGAGGGAATTCTAGATGGCTCGAAAGCCACGTGCAATTGTTCTGGACTCATGGGCGGTGATGGCCTACCTCGAAGACGAGAGCACTGCCGAGAAAGTTGCGGAGATCATTGCCGACGCGCATGAAGAGAAAATACCCCTCTTGATGTCCGTTGTGAACGCCGGTGAGGTTTGGTACATCCTCGCCCGCGAAGTCTCGGTCGCGGAGGCCGAGGCCAGCGTTCGTCAACTGCGCCAACTCGGAATCGAGTTCGTCAACGCCGACTGGGATCTCGCCCGCGAGGCTGGCGGGTTCAAGGCAAAGCACAAGATGTCTTTTGCCGACTGCTTCGCTGCCGCGTTGGCAAAACAGCGAAAGGCACACCTCGTGACCGGGGATCAAGAATTCAAGCAGGTGAAACAAGAAATAACGATCGAGTTCCTCTCATAAGGCTTAGTCGAGGCCGTTGATCGCGGCTTTCGCTTCAACGGAGTGAACGGTAATGACGATAGAAAGAGTTGGAAAGATCTTCTTTGACGACCTGGGGACATTAATGGCGTCCACTCGGTGGATCTCCACGCATGATGAGGGCATTGCTGAGTGGTTGAAGAATGCGAGGCGTGCATATCAAGTGGATCGCTCGAACGTTCAAGAGCAGGATAAGATCTGCATCCTTCTTCTTAAAGATTCTGAAGCCCACGGCCATGCGCGAATCGGCCTCCTCGATGTCGGTGGTGCCACACTTGAGGACATTGAGCGTTGGAGTAAATGGAATGATCCTCAGGCTTCTTCCCGGGGTTCTGGTTTGCTTGAGGAAGAAACTCAGGGAAACGGCGGCAAGGCATACATGTTTAGCCTGTTTACTGGGCCATCGCGGATTCTTGGTATTGCCGATCGAACCAGAAATTGTCAAGGCTTCGATGGCCCTGCTCAGACTCTCGACAGGGGAACCCCTGGGTTCATGCCGTCTGTAGCTGAAGGTCGAGAAGTTCATGATGTCGACTGCAAAAGCGAACTTCAACGTGCTTTGGCTCCGTATGGACTCGAATTTGACGATCTTCCTGGCGACTTCAGGAAAGTGGTAGAGAGGAGGCAACGGTTCACGCTTGTAGAGGGTGAGAAACCCGTTGACTCGTACCGCGGACGAATTGATGCCCAGACTCTAATTCCCAAGGTATTACGGCACGATCAAACCATGCTTGCTGTACAGCAGACGAAGATCTACGCGATTCACAATGGAGTTACGCTGAACGTTGGAAAACCTCTGGAACTGGAGGCCATCCACCCATATCCTGGCCTCGAAGGACCTTTCATTTACGAAATCCCTGAAGAGCTTGTTGATGAAGACGGCGTAGCTCAGTCGACCACGCAAGGAGGAACAAAAGCCCGCGGCCGATTGATTCTCTGGTCGTCGGAACACAACATGCCAGCGCGGCATAAGGTCTTACGACCCCGATGGAAGTTGAGTTACAGTGCCGGCCCGCAGATGCTCGGGTCTAAGAGCATTTCAGAGTTGGCGCCTGGCACACCTGGCGCGGAGTTCATCTATGGGCAGGTTGAACTTGAAACGTTGGCAGCATACGCAACGCACGGCCGAGTGCGACCAAAAGACGGCCCCTTGGTTCAAGCTGTGAACAGGTTTACCACAGAACAGATCCGCCAGCTTGCGAAACAAATAAACGACCGCCGAAGACATGAACAGGATAGTGACGAACTAGATGACATTCATAAGGAAAACAAAATTCTTGATGAATTCAAGAACAAGTTCATGCCAAGTGAAGGTTTGGGCGGCAATGGCAATCGCGGGTCAGACGGAGCAGGCCCGCGGCCGGACTCCCCACCGCCGCCGCCGCCACCCCTTGGTACAATCCCAAGCTCCATCGAACTCCAATGGTCGGATGATAAAGTTTTGAGAGTCGGCTCCGGAGTTTCAATTCGCCTTTCAACGATTCTTCAGGCGCGAATCCGAGATGATACGGGTCGTCCAGTCACGGCAGTAAATCTTGAGTGGGCAACCGACAACGAGCAAGTCGCACGTGTTGATAACGGTATTCTGAAGGGACGCCACAGGGGTTCTTGCAACATCCACGCAAGAGTTGTTGGCACCTCTATTCGCTCAACTCCCGTGTCGGTGGAGGTTTGGATAATCGACCATGTCCTTCTGACTCCGCGGTCGCTCGATATACTTCTCGGGACAAAAGAAACTATCACAGCCGAAGTAACAAATGACCAAGGACAACGAGCCACTGACGTTTTGTTAGAATGGGCACACGACGCAGACGACCAGCTCATTCTTCGCATCAATCCTTTTGGCGCTGTTTTCGGAAATAGAACAGGAAGGACCAGCATTACAGCCGGAGCAAGAGGGGTTGGAGACGAACCTGTGTGGGCAAGAGTTCGAGTTGACATTGAAGTGAGACCCAATCCCGAAGCACCGAAACGCGGAAGCGGATTTCCAAAGCTACTACTTACCGATAGAGATCTCGATCCACTGACGGGAGAAGTACGGAGTGGTAGTCCGGATCAGGCTACTCTATGGCAAGAAGTGTTGGATCAGAAGAACAATATTTGGTGGCTGAACCTGCAAAGCGAGGATGCGGCATTCGCGTTTGAGAAGAAACCCAATGACGTAAAGTTTTGGCGAATGTTCCACGCGCAACAGGTTGTCGAAATGGTGGTTCAGGTTCACATGCAACAAGAATTCACTTCTAAAGGAGATGATGAAAAGCCGGATCTTTGGCTGATCCACAAGCAGGCTCTGGAACGGAACCAGATAGGTCTCAAGCAGGGCATGTGGGAGGAGCTGAAGCAATACGTCGATACAGGGAGGCTTCTCGAATGAGCACCCACCGTCTTGGATTGAAAGAGAAGCTGCTGTTGGCCGCGCTGGAGTGTTCAAAAGGGGAGACAGATAAGAGCTTCACGGGTGAAGATCTTCTCGTCGAGGCATGGAAGCAAGACCCCCAAGCTTGGGGCTTGCGCGGATATGAATTGCAACACCCGGATCTCGAAAAACTAAGAAAGGAGATTGACAGTCGTGGCAAGTCGACCGGCTCTCAAAGCCTCGTGAATAATGGTTTCCTCGCAAAGCAAGAGGGACGAATATACCGTCTAACCAGCAAGGGGCTTGCTGCCGCCGCACGACTGAGGCAGCCTGGGAAATCCGTTGACAAGACCGTGCAGATGAAGGTTGGGAGGGAACTACATGGCAAGATCAAGACGACCCTTGAGAGCCCGATCTTTAGGTCTTGGATCAAGAACCCTGACCAGCCGAAACTGTTTAGAGATGCCGGATATTTTTGGGGGATCGGCCCCGGTAGTCCTGCGGGAACTGTGAGAAAGCGAGTGAGTGAGGTCGACGACGTACTACAGGCAGCCTATCAGTTCCTAAACGATCGGGGTGTAAGTGAGATAGCCGATGCAAGAGGTAAAGTATTGTTTGACAGAAATGATCTTGATCGGTGCAGCCAATTTCATCGAACACTGAAGGAACGATTTGCTAAGGAATTGGCTATTCTCGACCCCGAAGGACTAGGTTCGGTAAAAGATAATCGTCAACTTGAGATCAGTAGAGCCTGATTTAGCTTCTTTCCTAGCCGCATGAATGCGGCATGCGGAATGGAATATGTTTGAAGCGCTGAAAGCGCGGAATATGTCGCCCCTTCAGGGCAAGGAGAGTTTTAGGGGTTGTGATCCAAGGGCGTCGCTTCGCTTTGCCCTTGGCTACTACATGTCATGCCTTCAGCGTGAGGACCCGCCCGTTGACGCAGGCGGTACGGAGAAGAAGGAGCAGTCAGCAGTCGCGAGTGCTTGCCTACCGTTCTGTC
>DATLBQ010000539.1:0-3891 GCA_035526805.1 Pyrinomonadaceae bacterium | reverse complement strand
GCTTCGTTAATCATCGGCAGCAAGACGCGATTGGACACGAAGCCGGGTGAGTCGTTGCAGTCAAGCGCGATCTTGCCCAGTGTCTCCGAAAGCGCCCGCACGCGTTCATATGTCTCATTAGAGGTTGCTATTCCTCTAATCACTTCCACCAACTTCATGACCGGCACCGGGTTCATGAAATGCATGCCGATGACTCTCCCGGGCCTGTTTGTCGCGGCGCCCAGACGCGTGATGGAGATTGATGACGTGTTTGAGGCCAGAATCGTTTCCGGTCGAGTGATCCTATCAAGAGCGCTGAAGAGTTCCGTCTTAACCGCAAGGTCTTCGGTCACCGCTTCGATTACGAACGAAGCTTCCTTTAGCGCCTCAAGCTCTGTCGTAGTCTTTATGCGCCCGATGATGCTCTGCTTGACGTCCACACTGAGCCGCCCTTTGTCCACATCACGTTGCAGATTTTTATCGATCGCTTTCAATCCCCGCTCGGCAAACTCATCTTTTATGTCGTGCATGACAACGTTGTAGCCGGCTCGCGCCGCTACCTGGGCGATGCCATTGCCCATGGTTCCAGAACCGACGACGCCGATGATTTCAGTCAAGCAGCTTTGCTCCTCTTTGTCGCTTAACGCCAGTCCGGAGGCGTGATGGCTGAATCTTGTTGAAGTTCGCCTTGACCGCTTGACCCCTGGCCAAGCGGCGGCAGCGGGGTAGTCGGTGTGTCGTAGAGAAGTTTGCCAGGCTCACTCATCAAAAACCACACGGTGTACACACACACTGCGGTCCCTATCGGAAAAAACATCGCTGCAATCACGCCAGCGACGATCGACGCCGTTCTCGCCCAGCGTTTGCGTTTAAGAAGCGCATAGCCGGCGATAAACGAAGGTATCGTGAAGGCAAAGTAAATCAATCCTATGAAAGTGAGAAAAATGAAAAAGAAGGCAGGAGGAGGGGACGAGCCGCGTCCATCGGGTGTCTCTGGTATCGTAAAAATCATTGCGCCGAACATGACGAGAAACCCTATCGCGAATAAGAACGTCAATGCTCCATACGCCAAATGCGAATATGCCAGATACTTATTGTGTTCTTGCGGTGTCACTTTTTCTCTATCGCTCGACCGCCAGCGCCACTGCATTACCACCGCCGAGGCAGAGCGAAATAACTCCACGATGGGCGTCGCGTCCTTTGAGCTCATAAAGCATCGTTGTCAATAGACGTGAACCCGACTGACCGATTGCATGCCCCAGGGCCACAGCGCCGCCGTTTACATTGACGCGCTCGGGATCTAGTCCCAGTTCCCTTGTTATCGCAACCGCCTGCACCGAAAAGGCCTCGTTCAGTTCGATCAAATCAACCTCGGCGAGCGACCAACCGGCCTTGCGCAGTACTTTCCGGATCGCTTCCACGGGAGCCATCATCACCAGTGCCGGCTCGACGCCCGAAGTCGCTTGCGCAACGATGCGAGCCATCGGTTCAATACCCATCGCTTTCGCTTTGTCTCTCGAAGTAACCACGACTGCCGACGCCCCGTCGTTAACTCCAGGAGCGTTGCCCGCGGTCACCGTTCCAGCTTCCTTCTGGAACGCCGGCTTCAATTTACCAAGCGCCTCCAACGACGTATCTTCGCGAACAGTTTCATCCGTATCGAAAACTATCGGCGAGCCCTTCCGCTGCGGAATCTCAACGGCGACGATCTCGTCTTTGAATTTTCCCGCTTTTATCGCCGCCGCTGCTTTGCGATGCGAGTTGAGTGCATACTTATCCTGTTGCGCCCGAGTCACGGAGAATTTTTCGGCGACGACTTCTCCCGTGCAGCCCATGTGATAATCGTTGAACACATCCCAAAGCCCATCGTGAATCATTGCGTCAAGCAACACGCCGTTTCCCAACCTATAACCTTCACGCGCTTTCGGAATCAGATACGGTGCGTTTGACATCGACTCCATGCCTCCGGCTACCACGATGTCGGTGTCGCCAAGCTGAATGCCCTGCGCTGCCATCATTACAGCCTTCAGACCGGAACCGCAGACCTTGTTTACCGTTACGGCTGAAACCGCCGGCAGCAGTCCACCACGCAGCGCCGCCTGACGCGCCGGGTTCTGGCCCAACCCGGCTTGTATGACGCAGCCCATGATAACTTCGTCGACATCCTCGGGCGCGACGCCTGCGCGCCTTACGCTTTCGCGCACGACAATCGCACCTAAATCAGTAGCCGTGAATCCCTTCAATGAACCTAAAAATTTTCCGACAGGTGTTCTTACAGCGCTGACGATAACTGCTTCACGAGTTTCGCTCATTAAGACCCCACGTTTGCTCAAGAATTGTTAGCTGTTTACGATTACTATTTACCCGGTAACGTGTCAAGAACTGAACGTAACACAAACTGTTAGAGACTGGCAGTTCAGAGTTCAGTCTTTTAGGCTGCGCTTTGGCTGTCAATCGACAACGCAACTTAAAGCTTAAACTCTGTACTACATGAATGGCCACGCAGAAGCGCTCAATTGAAAAGCTGCACAACCGAATGTTAGACTCGGTTGCTATTCAACCTTCAACTCAGCATTCCGGCTATTAAACATGCAAGCACTAATTCTTGCGGGCGGTAAAGGCACGCGTCTGCGCCCGCTCACTGTTTACACACCCAAGCCGATTGTGCCCATATGCAATCGTCCCTTTCTGCTTTATCAGATCGACACCTTACGGCGCGCTGCAATTACCGACATCACTTTGTCGCTTTCGTATCAACCAAACAAGATCGAACAACTGTTAGGCGACGGCTCCGACTATGGCGTGAAGCTAAAGTACACAGTCGAGCCGCAGCCAATGGGTACTGCAGGCGCCTACAAATTTGCTGAGGAACTGATTCGGGAACCAACCGTAGTTTTCAACGGAGATATACTGACGGACCTGGATCTCAAAACTGTCATTCGGGAGCACACTGAACACGAGGCTACGGCGACGATCGTGTTGACGCCCGTAGATAATCCTTCGTCTTACGGTCTGGTGGAAACTGAAAGCGACGGCCGCATCCGACGATTCCTGGAAAAGCCGAAAGCTGAAGAGATCACCTGCAATACGATCAACGCCGGGACCTATATACTCGAGCCGAAGGTGCTCGATTTAATTCCAACGGGCGAGAATCATTCCTTCGAATATGGATTGTTTCCTGAGCTCTTGAAACGAAAGGAAGACTTCTTCGCTCATGTTCCCCCGCGCACCTACTGGATCGATATCGGCACGCCCGAACGATACCTGCAGGTGCACCACGACTTGCTGGGAAATCGCGTCGGTCGCATTCACCTCAAGGAACGACGTGGCGACTTTGACTCGGCAACGGCGGCCGAGGTAGACGAGATTTCAATAATCGGAGACGATTGCCAGATCAAGCCGGGAGCGCAAATTATTAATTCTGTGCTGGGCCAGGGTTGTTTTGTCGAAGAGCGGGCGCGCGTTGAGAACTCCGTGATCTGGCCGCATACGCGCGTTGGCACTGCTGCTGTAGTTTCAGGGGCCATCGCTGGACGTGGTTGTCATATCGGGCGGTCCACCGTGGTGGGACCAGGCTCAGTGCTGGGCGACAAAACGTCGCTTACCGATTACACCATCACCGGCAACGTGGAGCCATGACGTGAAAATTGCTGACAGGATTTGCGGAGGTTTGAAGTGAATTTTAATATTTTTCGCGCATACGACATTCGAGGAGTATACCCTACTGACATTGACGAGGAAGCTTATTATAGAATCGCGAAAGCCTACACCTACCTGTTCAAACCTACCGAAGTGGTTGTTGGTATGGATGCGCGGGTCTCATCGCCGCCATTGAAAAAGAGCCTCGTTGGCGGCTTCCTCGACGCTGGTGTCAATGTAGTCGATATCGGTGAGATTACGACAGACATGCTT
>DATLBQ010000538.1:0-7268 GCA_035526805.1 Pyrinomonadaceae bacterium | reverse complement strand
TTGAGGCGCGAAGAATTCGTAAATCGATAGCCCAAAACCGCGGCAGATTTTCTCGATCGTTTCCAAAGTCGGATTGTCCTGATGGCCGGTTTCGAGGAACTGGAAAACTTTTGTCGAGATGTCACACGCTGTGGCCGCTTCCTCCTGAGTCCAGCCACGCTCGTCCCGAAGCTGGCGGAGGCGCTCGCGGAACATGACTGAGGCGGGTTTTGACACTCCCGCCAGTTTGGATATATCGCGTTGACGGGAAAACTAGGTATAACTACCGTCTCCTTTCGCGCCTCAGACACGGACGTATTGATCAGCCATGCATGATGCAGACCCTAAATTGATTGCTGTTGCAACAGCGAAGGGAACTGAACTGCTCCGCACGGGCGTTGTCGATTTGAACAGGTGGTCGCGCGTGATGCGTCACACGTATGGGGAGATATTGGACCCACACCTGAATACTATCTGGCAGACCTGCCAGCAACAAACGGCCGTTGCTCCAGAATGCGAAGCTCAGCCGCAACCGACAGAGTTGTTCAATGAACTGACCGCGCTCCGAGATGAAACTCGAAGCTCAATGCCCGAGTTGTGCCGGAAGGCCGCCAGTTTCCTTGGCGCGCAAATTGGGAATGTCCTATTAGCCGTCATCGCGGCTTTGCTGTTTCTCATTTGGCAACGCATGCCGCCAACGATTGGTGATTATGCAACCACGAAAGACCAGAGAGCGCTGTATTTGAAACAGCCGCTAATCCGAGCCGAAATCCCAGGTGTCGTCGATGTAACAGTTCAGAACGAACCAATAGAAGTGAAGGGGGGGGTGACCCTCAATGATAGCCCTCTGGACGTGAGAATCGTGCGCTAGGAAGACCGACCGCTTTAGAGGTCAAGTGCTGCTCTGATTTGATCTACATTCAGATACCCAGAGCCAAAACCTTGAATGTAGGTTTTAATTCTGCTGACCGGAACAACCGCGACGATTCGATCACCCTTTTCGGGTAGATGGCCATTGGTGACAATCACAGCTTTTGTTTTCGCGACGATACCGACTTCTTGAAGAATCCTGTAGACCAAATACGAGGCACGGCTGACCTGTTCAAACGGATCGAACCCTTCGCCCGACTTAGCGAAACGTCGGCTCCAGTTTTTCACTTCCAACACAAAGACTGCCGCGGGCGTGATGACCAGCGTATCGATTTGCGCGGACATCAGCGGCTTTCCTTCGAATCGGATGAACTCAGGCGCCTCCAACTTCACATCGTTGAAAATCAAAACCTCTCCATCCATTCGGCTGAGTTCCTCGATGACTTCCATTTCGGCAGCGGCGCCGGCAAGTTCGTTTGAGTCCAGAATTGCCTTCATCATGGCGAGGTCGTCCTCAAGCTGCTTTGCGACAATTCTCTCACGCTCGGCAGGCTTCACCAACTGATTCAACCGCTCACGCTGCTGGTCGGCCTCGGCGCGGATTTCAGCACACCGCGAAAGAAGCATGGCATGATATTCGGCGAAATGTTGACTGAGGCGGCGAGCCTTGATCCGTTCGAAATAGTTTCCTTCGGTCAACGCAGCAATCGAATCCTCCAACTCGTCAAGCTTTGGCCGGACACGCTGGCGCAACACGTCTGCGGATTCGGCCATCTGATCGATCTCCCTCAGGTGTTGATCCAGATTTTGCCTCACCGATTCCGAAAGGCGTGTGAATGCCTGCGCGAAAACGTCTTTGGATGCCAGCTCGCACGCTGCCACTCGTTCCTTTAACTCGCGCGGAGTGGAAGCACTTGTGAGGGGCGCGATCATTGCGGTTTTGACAAGAACATCCTTCCAGGCTCCGCTCGTCCCGATCACGTGAGGTGGTGCCGGCGAATGTGATTCAGGAAAGGACGGATAAATGACGTTGACCAAAAAGCCGCCAGAGTGAAGTCGGAATCGGCTCGCCGGCAGTGGAACTTCCCAATTGATGTCCGGAAGAAAGCTCTCAATGTCCGTCTGACGCCTCCAGAGCGCGCGACCGACATAAATCGCGATTGCGACAACCACGGCCGCTCCAGCCAAGATCACACCGATAAGCAGAATCGTTCTAAGGAATGCAAGGACTGCGGCGCCGAACAGAAAGATGAAGGCCGCGAGCGGGAGTGCCAGCGCCTCGAAGTCGTCGTTTTTACGGCGGCGTGGCATAATATTCCGGAAACTGCCCCCCCCAGGCTTCGTCAGAGCTTGATCTTTAAATCCCCGAACTTTCGAAACAGATCGTCAATCTGCCTTTCCACCTTCTCGACGCTGGCTCGAAAATCTTTCGTGTCGATGTCGGTTCGACAATGGGGACAGGTCACGCTGCGGCTCTTGAACCAGCGAATGGTTTTCTTAATCTTCTTTCCGCACTTTGGGCATGGGATTTCGACTTGTTCAGAATCAAGGTGGGCCATATGCCGCACCCTGAATGCGAATTCGCGACTTGTCAGGACATTTCTTGATGGTGGATCAAGACGGGCGTTTCCCACCACGTCTGGACATTGGAAGAAATTGTCAG
The DNA here is from genome assembly GCA_035526805.1 of Pyrinomonadaceae bacterium. Lineage (GTDB taxonomy): Bacteria > Acidobacteriota > Blastocatellia > Pyrinomonadales > Pyrinomonadaceae > PSRF01. The sequence continues at coordinate 4,756 of DATLBQ010000538.1, read as the reverse complement.
ATTAGTGGAGTGACGAGGCATTTTCCTCCACATTGAGAATCGGCTAACTTTCCGATGTTCAATCATAACCCGTTGCTGACATGACTCTTATCGGGCATCTCCCCAGCTTTTAAAGGGCGCCCCCCCTGCTGGCTCAGGGGCTGCTATGGGGAGATCGTATACAAACGTATACGAAAAGACGTTGACACGCTTATCGGATTAGAGCATATGAGCCGCCGTAGACAGAAGACCATGCATTCCAAGCCCTCAAAAAGCCCGGCGAGCCTTGTACTCGACGCTGATCCGATTTCAAAGCTAGCGCAAAAAACGCGCGCCGCCGTTAATAAGCTTTCGGATTCTCAGCGGGACGACTTTTTGAGGCTCGCCATGCAGGTTGCATATGGACGGCAACCAAAGGCATTGGCTCGGGCTCGATCTTAGGGTTATTCTTCAGCATGCCGGAGGCCGCGACTACGCGGGCCGATTCATCGAGGAAGCCTCAAAAAAGCACCGGCTGAAAACGCTCCCTACCGTTGGTGTGGAGTTGGCGCACGCCCTTATTCACGGCCCAACTGCAGATTCGCGCCGAATTGCGGCGAACGCCCTAGGAAGCCTCAAAAGCTGGAAAATCGACCTTCTTGAAATTAAGCCCGAGGACAGGGCGATAACGCAAGCGTTTGCTCATTTGCTGATCGATCGAGGCCTGCTTTCTGAGAACCAGTGCAGCGAGGGAGAGATTCTGGCGGAGGCATCAATCCTAGGCATTCAGACGCTCGCATCCGACGATTTGAGCCTCGTAAATATTCCCCGCGAAAAACTCAACGCCGCCTTTTCAGACAGGGATCTGCATCCCGTCCAAGTCATCAGCATCTGCCAATATCTTCAAGACCGGAATATCACTTGGCAGAATTGAAATCGAAACTGGACCACCACCGGTAAATGCAATCATTTGCAACAAGAGCAGGGATCGATTATCCTCCGCTATATGGCGAGGTTCACGCGGGAAACGGCCGCTATTAACGCGACCAAAGCTCAAGAAGCGCGAAGGCAGCGGAAATTAGCGGCCGAAAATACGCCCGCAACGCCGCAACCTGCGGCGCAATTAGCGGCACATGTAGCGATTGAAGAGAGACTCGCCTGCGCGCGCGAACATGTGGATTTGCTGTCGAGGCGACTGACGGAAGCGTTGCGAAATCCAAAGACACAAGCGATCGATATTGACCGATTGCAGAAGTCGCTGGCCTCCGCGCGGGAAGATGAGCGCCGATACGCTGGACGGCCGCTACCTCCGACGCTTAAATCCACACAGATCAAGCCGGCGCCACGGCAATCGACCTTCACCGAACCGACATGACGCTGGACGACGGCGCCCGCTCGTCAATTCAGCCGAGGGGATGTAAGAGGTGGTTTGCCGAATGACCGAATCTCACACGCAGGACGCGGGAAGCACGGACAGCGCAAAATCGAAAAGGTGTGACCTCCATTGACCGACCCCACTTGAGATTTGCCGACATGGAGGGGTGCCATCGCGCTCTGCCGAATTCAATTGAGTGGTGGACTTTGTCGTTGCATCCGCCTCTGCTTCCGCGGGTACAATTCTCTTGTCAGATCGAGAGCCAACGAAGTGGTAGGACCAAGAAGATTTAGCAGCGATGCGTGAAGATTTCGACGAGTCTACTTCCAATCCATCGAGAATGAACGCAACTTGCCTGTCGCACGCGTAGGACGCCACTTCGATCAGACCCCGGCGCCGCGCCAAGAGGTGTCCTGCGTGCAGTGACCCAATTGCTAGGGCCAGTGCCGTCTCTTTTCGATGCGCCTTCAGAGCGGACCTTAAGGCAAATGTAAAATGCCGACGTAGTTCGACGGGCAGCGATCGGTCGGCAATCAGTTTCGTGATGGAAGCGCCACTGACGACAAGTTTCGTAAACGATTTAAGACGGGATCGTCCATAAAATTGGCCGGGTTTTCGGTCATACGAAAGCAATCGACTCGCAACATTCGCGCAACCTGCGAACGAGTGGCGCGCCGCGGTCAGGCGATAATCGCGCCTCAAGCGTTGATCCAATATCGTTTGTTGTGACGATGATTGGCAGCTGATGCGCCATTCGCCGATCGATGACGCCGAATAATTCGACCTCTACCCGGTCGGTCATTTTGTTTTTTCCGAAGTCATCGAAGAAAACTAATTCGGCGGCGGCAACGTTCTTAGCCCACCCTTCACCTTTGAAATCAGTGAACGCTGTCTGGCATTCGTGCGCAAAGTCTACGCAATCGAACGCCCGAATATGGACTCCCTCAAAATGCAGTCGCTTGAGAAGTTGCCAAGCCGCCCGAGTTTTGCCTTTGCCTGTGATGCCGGAGAGAATCAATCCTTTCGGCCCCATTTGCCACGCCATGACCCGCTCCAACGTCGCTGGATATGTCGTCGGCAGTTTTGAAACATCGATCTCGCGAAAGAGAGGCGGACACAATTTCGGCCATCGATCCTCTCGCACTTGCCGTCGACGTTGGGCCTGAAAGCGGGCGTTCTCCTCGATATCAAGGGCAGCCTCTGTGATGAAACACTGCGGGCAATGTGAGTCCGTCCAATAAATGCGTTTGAGCAGTTCAGCGTCCGCATAGTTGAGGTTCATCTTCATGTCCAAGTCATACTTTGCTGAACCGAAACTGGTGACGTTCTTTCCGGGTGGAACGTCGTATGGCTTTTGGCAGATGATGCAGGTAAGGAGACGGTGCGTTCGGTCACTCATAAATTAAAATCCTTTCGCGTGGTCTTCGGCTGTTGCGCCGGTAAGTTGCTTGCGACCGAATTGTTGCCTGGGCGGGAACAACCCTTGCCAGCCGTTTGAAATTGACGCTTCGACACTTTCGATAAGTTCGGCATCCGTCCACTTGATCACGCGGTCAAACAGTTTCTGAACCGACTGATTGGAGAGCCGTTTGGATTTTGGCAGTCCGTTTTTGTAGTCAATCCACTCCATGAAAGCCTTTTGAAATCCCTCCGACCTACCTGACGCACTTAAAACAGATGGAAGATCGAATTGCTTTGGATCCCCTTCATTGGATTCTTTAATTGGATTACCTTTGGAGGGAATACCTTCGTCTGTATCCGTTTGGGTAGACCCCCTATGTATCCGTTTGTTAGCCCTCCCCTGGCTCGGTTTGGGGGTCCTCCTCTTACCATTTAATACCCCTGTATCCTTTTGGGTAGGGTATCCGTTTGGGAGGGGCCGCCACTCTTCGAAAGGCCGCAATCTTATGCGGTGCGTATCACCACGCCGCCGCTCGATCAAAATGATGCTGTGGCGTTCAAGGATGGGAAGCCACCTACGGACGGTTTTTGGATGCATTCGGCAGATCGTTGCCATCGTGGCCACTGAGGCGAAGCATCCATTCTCGCCGTCGCGCCTGGAAATGTGGAAGACGAGTCGAAAGGCTTCTGCCGTGAGGCCGAAGTCATCTATCTCGCTATGCACGAATATCAGCCGCGATTGACGGTTGGCCTGAGGTGTGGTTTGATCACTCACGGTAGTAGTTTTGAAAACCCGCGTGTGTGTAGGAGCCGCGCGGGTTCATCATTTTTGGAACCGATCACGCGATTCGACAAACCGCGCGACGAGGGTTAAGACGGCGTTAGCATCGGCGCCAGTGATTTGGAAGCCGCGGACGAATGCCTCCTCGATTTCCACTGGTGATCCGTTACGTTCAAGGCAAAGGCGGGCCGGCGTAGAGCGGTCGAGTGTCAGGACGATAGCTGAGTTCATCTCGAGCCTTTCTATTGCCCGCCACGTTGCTGCCGGAGCAGGAAGGCTTCGACCGTCGGCCAGTGATAAAGGATTCGTCGTCCGATCCGGACGAATGGCAGTTTCCCGTTGTTGCGATGGTTGGCGAGCGTTCGCCGTGAAAGAGGTAACACCCTTTGCAGTTCGAGTTCCTCAATGAACCCGCGATTCGCTTCGCTGGCAGTGTTTTGTTCTGTATGCTTTTGCATGCTGCTAGCGATAGCAGCCTGCATCGAAGGAAGTGCAGACAACCGACGTGGGTGGTCAGTTTACTGGATCATTTTTCCAATCGGAACGTAGGTCTCAAATTCGATGAGCCGTCCGCAGCTTCTGTAATTTCAAAGTCCCAGATCATGCACTTGCTGTCGCCAACTTGAATCAATCCAAGTCTTTGGCGAATCTTTTCCATGTTCTTCGGAGCGAGATCGCTGTCATTCTTCTGCAAGACCCACCGAATAAATTTCGCGGTTGCTTCGTTGCGGAAAAACATCAACCCAGGGATATGGTGAGCGGCGTTCAACTCGCGTCGTCGGACCCGCAACACGGGCGGAAATCTTACCCACAGTTCCACCAGCATATGCTCAACAGGGTTTTCTGATGCCCGGGCATTAATGTCTGGCCAACTCCTTGGGCGGCCCCGTTCCGCTTCGCCTCGATCGGAAAGCCGTCTTTGCTCCTTTCGAAGGTGCTCCTCCATTTCGCGCACGACCTCCGCAGGTGCGTTTGAGCGAATATCATCCTGAACGATCTCGAATGAAGCGAGGGCATCCGTCACCTTTCCAAACGCGCGTTCACTTTTCACGATGTCGCCGTCGGCTTTCGCTGCTATTCCGTCTCGATGCCAGTCAGTATGCAGTGTCGCAGTTCCGAGCGCGATTTTACTCAAACGGCAAATTCCAAACAATTGGCTCTGGGACGCTCGGCAGATCGCCGTCATGTTTTTGTTTCCCTGTATCAACGGGAGTTCCAATAGAATCTGCCACGGGTCTGGA
>DATLBQ010000537.1:0-6888 GCA_035526805.1 Pyrinomonadaceae bacterium | reverse complement strand
CTAGAAGCACTACGCCCAGCCCCAAGGCGGCGCGAACGGGTTGCGTCGCCATCGTATTGATAACAATGGCGGCCGCCGCAAGAATGAACAGTAGTGGCGTCCACGGGTATCCTGGCACGCGATACGGGGTCGCAACTTCATCGCGTCGTCTGCGATAGATAAATATGGTCGCCGCGCCCAGTGCGTAGAAGAGCCAGCCTGTAAAGACGACGTAAGTCAACAATTGCTCGAAAGTACCGGTCGCGGCCAGTATGGCGGCCCACGCCGAACCAGCCAGTACGGCGAAAGCTGGCGTATGAAATCGCGGGTGAACTTCGGCCAAACGATGAAAGAAGAGGCCATCTCGCGCCATCGCGTAGTAAACGCGCGGCGCCGTCAGCGCGATGCCGTTCGCGGCACTGAAGATCGAGATCAGAATAGCGAGCGCGACAAGCTTCGACGCCCAGGGGCCCACAACCGCAGTCACAGCAGTGGCTGCGATGCTGTCCGTCTGCGCCGCCTTTATCGGGCCAAGCGCGGCAAGGTACGCAACGTTAGCGAGCAGATAGATGCCAATCAACGCTGCCGAACCGATCAAAAGCGCGCGCGGGAAGTTCCGCTGGGGGTTGACGGTTTCGCCTGCGCTAAAGGTCACGTATTGCCACCCTTCATAAGCCCAGAGGACCCCAATCATCGCAAGCCCGAAGCCGGATGCGAGCGAGGCGCCGGCCCCCGCAGGCCATAAGTTCACGCCCGTCTCGCTGAAGCCACGCCCGAGCCAGAGCAGTACCGTGCTCATGATCAAGACAGCGGCGACCTTGATTGCCGTGGTCCAGTTCTCGAGGTTCGAGCTCTCGCGCGTGCCGAGCACGTTGACGGCGGTCACGACGGCGATCATTCCGACGGCGATCAACTTGTTGAGCGCGGACGTCAACGGAACGATTTCACCGAGGTAGGCGCTGAACGCCACGGCCAGCGTGGCGATGGAGCCGCTGCTGATGACGAGGAAGAGTGTCCACCCGTATAGGAAGGCCGGTAGTGGACTGAAACAGTCACGTATGTAGATGTAAATCCCGCCCGCCTTGGGATTCATCGCGGCGAGTTCCCCGTAGGTTAAGGCGCCGAGCAGCGAGAGGATTCCTCCGGCGAGCCAGACAAGCATTGCCAATGCTACGCCGCCCTGCACTTGACGCAGCACAGCGCCCGGAACGATGAACATCCCCGAACCAATCACGGTTCCGATGATCAGCAGAATAAGATCACGCAGGCCAAGTGTGCGTTCCAGTGTGGCCGTTTGATTTGAAGGCCCTTCCTTCGTCATGTCCGAATCTTTTTAGCCTACTCCAAGCGAACCGTCTCTCGCCGCACGGTTAGGGCCTCGATGCGAGCCTCATTAACTTCATAGCCGATGCCGTGACCTGTTGGCGCTTTGATCGTGCCTTTTCGGCTCACCGTCACCGCCGGCTCGATGATGTCCTCTTCCCAATAGCGCGCCGAAGCCGAGACGTCGCCAGGCAGGGTGAAGCCGGGCAGCGTCGACAGTGCGATGTTATGCGCCCGCCCTATCCCCGTTTCGAGCATGCCGCCGCACCATACGGGTATGCCGTGTCCAACCGCGAACGCTTGAATCGCTCGGGTCTCAGTGTGTCCCCCGACGCGCCCGAGTTTGATGTTGATGATTCGGCACGAGCCTAACTCCCGAGCATGAACTGCATCAGCAAGGCTGACAATGGACTCGTCAAGACAGATTGAAGTCTTGATTTCTCGCTGCAATTTTGCGTGATCAACCAGGTCGCCGGGCGCCAGCGGTTGTTCGATCATCAGCAGGCTATACTGATCGAGCTGCTTAACTACATTTAAGTCCCCATTAAGAGAGTAAGCGGAATTTGCATCAACAGAGAGCGTGATGTCGGGAAATCGCGAGCGAATCGCCTCGACTAACTGAACATCTTTTCCCGGTTTGATCTTGATTTTGATTCTCTGATAGCCGGACTCGAGTTCGTGAGCAACTTTATCGATCAACGTTTCAGTCGTCCCCTGTAGACCAATAGAAACCCCACAGTTGATCTCATCCCGAACGCCTCCAAGATGCTGCCAGAGCGGACGCTCAGCGACTTTTGCCTCAAGGTCCCAAATCGCCGCCTCGACACCGGCCTTGGCCATCTGGTTACCACGAATCGGTGCAAGCACGGCGTTGACTTCTTTGGCAGTTTCGAAGCTTGCTCGTGTCAAAAGCGGTCCGACGTAGTTCACCGTTATCAGCCATGCAGTGTCGACGGTCTCGTGATTGTAGAAGGGTCCTTCGGCGGCCACGCACTCGCCATAACCTGAAGCACCGGATTTGTCGAACACTCTGACGATCAGGATGCGACGCCGCGTGGTGCAACCGAAGCTCGTTTCAAACGGAGACTTAAGCGGCAGTTCAATCTCCCTGAGTTCCAGTCTCTGCAAATCTAGAATGCTCATTGTCTTTCCTGGTTTCAATGTGACGCCGTTGAACTGCCCTGCCGCGCTGTTTCAGGCGCCGATTTCTCGCGCATTGCGCTGACGTCACTAGTGTCGTGTGCCATCGCGGCGACTCAGTTACTTCGCGCACGTTCTTCGGATGAAGTCGATCAGGTCCCTGGCCGACGAGCCTGGTCTGAAGATCTCCGCGACGCTCCACTCGTTGAGCGTGCGGATGTGGCGCGGCGGACAGGCTTCGTCATTTGATTTTCTTGGCGGGCAGTTGCCGGCCTCCTTGATGAGGTACCAGGCGAGGTAGAAAACAGGTCGCCAAAACAATCTTGAAAGATTTCATAAGCACTCCTGAATAACAGCCTCTATCACCGGCAGACCACTTCTCGCGTTTCTCCCACCCCAGACGACCAGTGACGAAGAAAACAAAGCAGTAAGCGTTAAGCAGCCAAGACCAGAGCTGCTCTCATACCCACCGCGACCTGCTCGCTTACTCTAGAACTGGATTCTCAATCCAACTTGCCCTTCCCGTCCGGGAAGCACTTGTTGAACCGTGCCGAAGAGCGATGCGGCCGGCTGCGTGTTAATGGAAGCCGGATTCTGGCGATTGAAAACGTTAAACATCTCGTAGAAAAGATCTATCTTCACGCGTTCCCCGATGTCGAACCTTTTCGTAAAACGCAGATCCAGATTAACGAATGGCGGTGCCGTGAATGCGTTTCGCGTAGAGTTCCGAACGTCAATAGTATTGGTGGCCCCATCGCCGTCCGGATCGATAAAGGGCGTTTGAGTGGTACCTGCAAACTGCCTGCTGTGATGGAAACCGCTCTGGGCACGGAAAATGCCGCTTATTTGAAATTTCCACGGAAGAGCGACCATTCCGTTGATCTGGAAAATATGATCCACGGCCAGAATGGATGCCCCTTTGTCTACATCCGGCCCGTTCCAAAACTCGCCGGCCTTTGCGACGAAATTGCCGTTTGTCGAGACAAATGAACCGTCGGCGTTGGTTGCCCCCGTTGATGCTTCGGTGACCACCGGCACGATCCCGATAAAGCTGTCGGAAGGGAATAAATCGGCTCCTCGTGAATTATCCGTGGCTTTAGCAAAAGTATAATTTGCGCCGAGGAGATACCTGTTGCTGAATCGCTTATTAAAGCTCAGGACAAGCGCGTTGTATTTTCCTTCATAGTACGGGCCAAAACTAGTAGTCGGTGCAGCTCCAGGCGGGTCGAAACTACGCGTCTGGCCCGCAACGCGCGCGCGAAACGCTAAATTGCTTAATCGGACTCCCAGCACATTTCGTATTTCTCTGTGATGGTAATCGGCCTCGATTACCATGTCCTTCGCGATCTCATGCTGAACGCCGACGCTGAAGCCGAGCGTATTGGGTGTTTTATCGATGTTCTCAAGTGAGTCCGGTGCTCCAAACGGGGGGATTATCCGATTCGTTAGCTGCCCGAACGGCCCCCAGATGAAGAACCCAGGGAAACCGATGGCAGTGTTTGCCGCCGTCAGGTACTGGTCCGGTGTGAGTCCCGACAACGATTGAATATTATCTATGTTAATCGGCACATTTGCCGGGATCGGAGCATGCCCGCCGGCCACTGCGTTGTTCAGCCTGTCCACTCCGATAAACGCCTGGCTCGGCAGAAGAGGACAGGTGCTGCCAGCGGCGGTGATCTGAGCATCAGTAAGATTGTTCGCCCCGGGCACGCTAAAATTGGAAAAGCACGGTCCGCTGCCGAGCAGCAAGAGTGCGACGCTGCTAATGTAGTTGGGCGATCCATATAGGCCACGCGGAAAAAGCAGCACTTGACCAGTCACCTGGTTTGCCCCTCCGAACTGGGGAACGCCACGAGCGAGCCCCAATCGAAACTGGTCATAAAAAATGCCTAGCTGGGCCCGAACTACGGTCTTCGGAGTTATCCCCCAGGCAACACCCAGACGCGGGGCAAAATTCTTATTGGCCTCGAATTCGGAATCGTGTTCCCACCGCAAGCCGAGATTCAGCGTAAGATTGTTTCGTATCTTCCAGTCATCCTGCACGAACAACGCGTTGTAATTGTTCCGCAGATGGATCTCGTCATCTTCCGGAGTTATGCCGGCACTTTGAGCGAGTAAACTTATCCCGCTGACGACCGGGTCGAATGTGGAAAAGTCGGGAATGGTAGTGAAAAGCTGATTTTGTAGTATTCGAGGCTCAAGGCCGTCAACCTTAGTACGCAGGAAATTCCACCCGAATTTTATGTCGTGATCACCAAACCGCTTGTTCGCGTTGGCGGTGAGCGCGGTGTACTGCTGGTCCAAAAACGACCTGGTCTGATCGTTTCCGAAATTGACCGTCGGTAATGGCCCCGGCACCTGAAGGGCTCCAGTCACGGGAATCGGATAGGCCGTTAGAGTATTGCTGCCTCCTGCCTCGGGATGTGCAGGCAGACGGTCCGACGGCTCGCCCCGGTATGCTCCGCGCAAAGTCACGATCCACGGATCGCCCTGGTCGCCCAGTAGTATTGTGTCACCGAAAGCAAGCAGCAAGTTCCTGGCTCCCCGGTCAGTTCTCGTCGACGGCACGCTGTTTCCGTCCGACAGAGGTGCAAAATTCCTAACGTTTCCATTAGTGTAATTGACTTGCTGGCTTAGCGAATGCCGGCCCAGCTGCTCATTGAGCTTAAGAAAAAGGCGCGTTTCGCGGCTGGGGGTCGGGGTGTCGAACGACGATTCCAGATCACGTATCAGCTGGTTGACCGCGGCATCGCCCACGTCGGGATAAGTGAAACCGATTTGGCGGTCCTCCGTGATTCGCTCAGCGGAGGCAAAAAAGAACATCCTGTCCTTGATGATCGGCCCGCCGAGCGCCGCGCTGTAATCAAAACGGCGAAGATAGGGTGGGTCGGTATTCGTCGGATCCAGTGAGTTTGACGAATCGAAAGCCTCGTTGCGGAGAAAGAACGAGCCAGCACCGTGAAATGCATTTCCGCCGCTCCTGGTGATGACATTGACGATCGCACCTGAGGCCTGTCCGAATTCCGCTTTATAGCCGGTCGTCAGCACCTGAAATTCTTCTATAGTCTCCTGGTTGAATTGTGCCGCCGGCCCACCACTCACGGTATCCTTATTCGGATGACCGTCGATAAAGAAATTGTTGTTTCCGCTTCGTTCACCCAGTACCGGATTACCGTTGTCGCCTTCCGGATCGGCCTGCCTGTTGACGGCGATTCCGGGAACCAATTGGAGCAGATCGAGATAGTTGCGCCCGTTAACCGGTAGGTCTTGAATCTGGCGCGGCGTGATAGTCGCACCCGTCGAAGCCGTGTTCGACTCCAGCAAAGGCAGCTCCCTGGTAACCTCCACTATCCCCCCAACAACGTCGCCCACCTTCAGTTGCATATCGAAAATTGCAACGCGATTGAGCATCAACTCGATTTTCGAGGTGTTCGTAGCAAAGCCTGATCGGGAAATCGTCAACGTGTATGTTCCAGCAGGTAGTGCCGTGAGACGGTAGAAACCTTCTGCGTCAGTCGTAGCACTGCGCTCGGTGGCCAGCGTTATTCCGCTAGCCTTGACTTCGGCGCCGGCGATCACCGCGCCGAGAGCATCCGTGACGGTTCCTTCAATAGTAGAAGTGGTAGTCTGAGCCATGGCAGGCAGACTAAAAAGCAGACAAACGACGCTAACGCCAACGATGATTCGGATGCTTCTCATTGCTTTCTCACCTCCACATTTGCAGACGAGCGCGTGATTGCTTTTTTCGGCTTTTAAGCGCCGTCTTTGCGACAATTGAATGCAGAAAACCCAACCCGTCAGGGAGGGGTCAGTTTCTTACTATTGCTTCGGCAATAAAACGAGGCTTGGCCCTGAGCCCTGGACTAGCGTCAAGCTCATGACCTTGCCATCAGCCATCCCGGAGCTGACCCCGGCACCGATAAGGGCAACCATCACAAAAAACAGGAAGGTGATCAGACGAAATCGCCGTTGTTGATTCATAGGATTATTCTCGATTGCCAGGGAAGATCTTATTGGAACTGACATCCGTATACCGCAAGTGCTGCACAATGTCAATAGTGCGACAGATGCTGCATAGACCCCTTGTCTACTAGGAAGCGATTTGCTATCTTCCCTTCGCCATGTTCTTCCGCAGCAGGAATGTAGACGCCGATGACGTGGTGGGACAGCCAGAACTGGCTTTCAGATTGATCCTGAATATAGTGCGGTCAATAAGCTAACATTGGAGCACACACCCAGGTTGGAGGGCAGGAGATGAACAGCTCTAACTCACGCAAGAAAAAACGGAACTCTTCTAATGGTTCTGCTAAACCTGACGGGAAGGCTTCATTACTTGAGACGCGCTTTGCCAAGGCGCAAGCAGAATTAAACCCGCGTCGCCAACGCTTGGTCAGAGCGATCCTTGACTCGGCCGAAGAAACTTGTTTCTTGTCTTCTCGTGAACTC
>DATLBQ010000536.1:0-8159 GCA_035526805.1 Pyrinomonadaceae bacterium | reverse complement strand
CGAATGTCAAATTCTCCTTTTCTAAAAGTTGAAGCTTCCAAATTTACGGAAGTCGGCTATGTCGGGCGTGACGTGGAAAGCATGATTCGCGACCTGACCGAGATCGCCGTTGACATGACGCGGCAGGAAAAAATTGACGAAATCGCCGAAAAAGCGGAGTTGAACGTGGAGGAACGGATTCTTGATTTACTTTTGCCGCCCCCGCGCTCCACTGCTGGTTTTTACGACTTCGACGCCGACGCAAGCGAAGAGTCTCCCACAAAAACGGCGAACGACCCTGCTGCCGGAGCGACCACCCAGGACCAGTTTCAGCGGACTCGCGAAAAACTTCGGACGCAGTTGCGCAGCGGCAAACTCGACAGTCGCCTTATAGAGCTCGAGATCCGCGAAAAGAATTTTCCCGTCATCGAACTTGCCGGACCGCAAGGCGTGGAAGAGATGGGCATCAACATGAAAGATATGTTGGGCAATCTTTTTCAGGGCCGCACTAAGCAGCGAAAGATGCGCGTAGACGAAGCGATCGAACACCTCATCCAGGAGGAAGAAGAGCGGCTGATCGATATGGATCAGGTGGCGCGGGCCGCGATTGAGCGGGTTGAAGTTTCAGGCATTATCTTCCTTGATGAGATCGATAAAATCGCCGGGCGAGAATCTGGTCATGGACCGGATGTTTCGCGAGAAGGCGTGCAGCGAGACATCCTGCCGATTGTTGAAGGCACCACCGTAAATTCGCGCTACGGCATGGTGCGAACGGATCATATTTTGTTCATCGCGGCCGGCGCGTTTCACGTTTCAAAACCTTCAGATTTGATCCCGGAGTTGCAGGGCCGCTTTCCGATTCGCGTTGAGCTTGAATCGCTGACCGTGGACGACTTCAAGCGCATTCTGACCGAACCCAAGAATGCTTTGATCAAACAGTATCAGGCGATGATGGCGACGGAGGAGGTAATTATCGAGTTCACCGACGAGGCGATAGACTCCATTGCGAATTTTGCTTTTAAGGTTAATGAGCACACTGAAAATATCGGCGCTCGCAGATTGCAGACCATAATGGAAAAGCTGCTGGAAGAGATCAGTTTTGAAGGACCTGATCTGGAACCCAAGAACCAGTGCATCGATGCCAGCTACGTAGAAGCCATGCTTGCAGAAACTGTTAAGGATCAGGACCTCAGCCGGTACATTCTGTGAAATCTTTCAATCCCCGCGTAGCGCAGTTTCGTTGCTCCCGCCATTTTCGAGTCGCCGCTCGCTCGTTTGCAATGCCTTCGCATAAGTCGCGCTTGTTATTGACGGGCTTGCTGCTGCCCGCATTGTTTCTGTTTGCAAATTGCGGCAAACGACGCCCGCCGCTGCCACCAGTCGAGCGTGTGCAGCAAAGAACGGAGTTGCTTTCCGGCGTACAACGTGGAAATCAGGTTATCCTGAGCTGGCCCGCTCCGCGTCGCAACGCTTCGGATACCAGCGTACAGAGCATTCGGCGTATCGACGTCTATCGCCTGGCGGAGAAGCCGCGCGCGCCGCTGGGGTTAACTGCGGAAGAGTTTGCGACCAGATCCACGCTGATCGGATCTGTCACTTACGATGAGATCAAAACAGCAACTGACACCCTTACTTACACCGATACGCTTGAGCTGGCCGGCGAACCGACCCGTTTGCGTTACGCCGTCCGTTACATTAATGCGGCAGGCCAACGTGCCGGTTTTTCGAACTTTCTCCTGCTCGAGCCCGCAGCCCGGATTGCGCAACCGCCGACCATGATCGCCACTGGTAAAGAAATCAGCGAAGACACTGTCACAATCAACTGGCAACCGCCGGCAGCCAACATCGATGGCTCAACACCTGTCAATCTGCTTGGCTACAATGTCTATCGAATTTCGGACGCGGACGACCAACCAGCTCAACCGATCAACGACGCACTCGTTTCGGGCACAGAGTATCAGGACCGGACCTTCAAGCCTGGTGAGACATATCATTACGTGGTGCGATCTGTCTCGCTCGGTACCGAGGGTGCCCAGGTTGAAAGTCTGAATTCGAACTCTATTTCGGTATCACCGCGCGATATCTTTCCGCCATCTGCGCCGGTATCAATAACCGTGGCCCCGGCGCCGGGGCGCCTGTCGGTTTTCTTTCCGGCAAATCCTGAAGCAGACATCGCGGGTTACAATATCTATCGTACGACCGATCCCGATCTTCCGAAGGACAAGTGGAACAAACTAAACGCTGAACTGCTGACACGTACAACTTTTCAGGACGAGAAAGTTGAGTCAGGCAGGCGGTATTACTATTACCTGACAGCAGTGGACCAGGCAGGTAATATCAGTCCCGCGTCCGAAGTCGTTTCGGAGACGGTGCCATAGTATAGGACAGAGATGACTGTCTGTTCGTCATGGAGCAGATTCTCCGCGATCAGACATACTCTGCTTTTTCTTAGTGATTAGTTGAGAATATCCAGGACAGTCAGGAATGCCTGTCCTACCCCTAACGGAAACGAATGCAAGGCACGAAACAATAACTAATGCGCATTTGTCGCTTTAGGTCTCAAGTAACGACACCACGATTCGGTGTTCTGGAAGGCGATTCAGTGTTCTCTCTGATTGAAGGCGAGACCATCGAAGCGTTCCCCAATCCCCGTACGGGCAAACCAATTCCCATTTCCGAGGCGCAGTTCGTAGCCCCGGTGGCGCCGTCAAAAATTGTTTGTGTTGGCAGAAACTATCTGGAACACGCCGCCGAGCTCGGAAACAAAATGCCCGACGAGCCATTGCTCTTTCTCAAAGCACCTTCAGCGATAATAGCAAATGGCGATTGCATCGAGTTGCCTGCTCAGTCGCAGCAGGTAGAACATGAAGGCGAACTTGGAGTGGTGATTGGTCGCCAGGCGCGGAACCTTCGAGACGATGAAGACCCGCTCAGCTATGTTTTAGGATACACCTGTGTGAATGATGTAACCGCGCGTGACTTGCAACGCAAGGATGTTCAGTTTACTCGCGCAAAATCTTTCGACACGTTCTGCCCGGTCGGTCCGTTCATTGTGGACGGATTGGATCCGCTGAACCTTGTCGTTACTACCCGTTTGAACGGCATCACCAAACAAAACGGTTCCACTGCCGACATGGCTTTTTCAGTGCCCTTCCTTATCAAATACATCGCTGGCATTATGACACTCTATCCTGGTGATCTGATTGCGACAGGAACCCCTGCGGGAGTTTCACCGCTGAAGGATGGAGACATCGTCGAAGTCGAGATCGACGGAATCGGAATGTTGCGAAACACAGTCTGCGACGTTGCGTGAGTGAAAGGCGAAAGGCGAAAGGTAAAAGGTGAATCGCGAATTCAAGTTGGAAGTGCAATAGACCACGGTTTGTTGCTTCGCCGCAAAGGGAGCGTAAGGGGGGCGAGATGTTTATAGCCTGTCGGCTTGTTCTTTACTCTGGGGCTACGTAGGAGCGCAATCGTTTTGCCTATCCCGGCGAAGGTACCGCTCAAGGGTTTCGCTCCTGGCGGAGCGAGATCTCAAGGGTGCGCTCGTAGCTATAAACATCTCGCGCCTCTGGAGCGAAAACCGACTCAACTGTGCACTTTGTAAGTTGAATTCACCCATAGGAGGTCTTATGAAGTTTTTTCTTGATACTGCCAACCTCGACGAAATACGTGAAGCAGCGGCGTTCGGCATCGCGGACGGTGTTACGACCAATCCAACGTTGATCTCTAAAGAGGGCGATGTCGATTTTAAGGAGCACATCGCTGCGATTTGCGAGATCGTTAGCGGGCCAGTATCAGCTGAGTGCACCAGCGAAGATACTGAAGGGATGCTACGAGAAGGTCATGAGTATTCGAAGATTGCACCGAATGTTGTTATCAAGTGCCCGCTTACTAAAGCGGGTTTGAAGGCCACGCGCGCTTTATCTAACGAGGGTATCAAGGTAAATGTCACTCTTTGTTTCTCGGCAGCGCAGGCAATCATGGCTGCCAAAGCGGGCGCATCGTTCATCAGCCCCTTCCTCGGCCGTCTTGATGACATTGGCGAAAACGGCCTGTTACTACTGCAGGACATTATTGAGGTCTATCGAAACTACGACTGGGAAACTGAAGTACTGGCTGCCAGCATTCGCCACCCGATTCACGTAATCGAAGCCGCACGCATGGGCGCGGACATTGCCACGATGCCGTTTAAAGTAATCGACCAGTTATTCAACCATCCTTTGACGGATAAGGGACAGGCGCAGTTTTTAGCGGATTGGCGCAAGAGTGGGAGGAAGTAGCAACGCCCATCAACTTAAGACGACTTAGAGTCGACGGAGGGACACTCGCGGGCTCCGTTAGGAGCCAAATGTTTATAGCCACACGAATCTCTTCAATAATCTTTATCCGAGCGAAATTCATTTCGCTCAGAGTGCAGATAGGAAAACCAGTTACTATAAACATTCCGCACCTAACGGCGCGGTGAAAGTGCGAACTCTGGAAGCAACTAACCGAATTGAGGTTCGCGCTTATAAATACAACGGCGTGCTTCATCGCACCTGGACGGCAGAGTTAATTCGTCAGGACGATTCGCTTCTGGTTCTCGACGCAAGATTTGCGGAGGAGATTATTCACGAGCTCCTGGGAACAATAGCCGGCGGCACACACAGCCTGGAGTACTACTGGCTGGACCGCTGGTATAACATCTTTCGTTTCGCGCAACCTGACGGTAAGCTGAGAAATTATTACTGCAATGTCAACAAGCCTCCCGATTTCGACGGTGCGGTGTTGGCCTACGTGGACCTGGATTTGGACATACTCGTTGAGCCTGATTTTTCTTACCGAGTTCTTGACGCTGAAGACTTCAAAATAAATGCCGAACGCTACGGCTATCCTGAAGAGGTACAGACCAATGCACAACGCGCGCTTGATGAGTTGGTGGCGATGATCGAGACGCGTGCGTTTCCGTTTAGTGATTTCTAGCGCCAGCGGTTTACCACCGCATTAGATGTTTATGACTAAGCAACAACCAAAGCAATCGAAATCGAAACTGGAGATACTGAAAGAGCGCTCGCTGAAAGCAGAACAAGGCGGCGGGCTTGAACGCATTGAGAAACAGCACGCCGCGAATAAAATGTCGGCGCGCGAGCGCGTCGATTTCCTCCTTGATGACCATAGCTTTGAAGAGTTTGACAAGCTCGTCGTCCACCGTTCGCAGGACTTTGGACTCGACGAGCAGCTTTATCCCGGAGACGGGGTCATCACCGGCTATGGTTTGATCGATGGGCGGCGCGTTGTGGTGTTCGCTCAGGATTTCACTGTCTTCGGCGGTTCCCTCTCCGAAACTCACGCGGAAAAAATTTGCAAAGTGCTGGACCTGGCGATGAAGGTCGGCGTGCCTGTTATCGGGTTGAACGATTCCGGCGGCGCGCGCATTCAGGAAGGCGTGGTCAGTTTGGGCGGATACGCCGATATTTTTCTGCGCAACACGCTCGCCAGTGGAGTGGTCCCGCAAATTAGCTGCATTATGGGTCCTTGCGCCGGCGGCGCCGTCTACAGTCCGGCCATCACCGACTTCAACGTGATGGTCAAAGATACGTCTTACATGTTCATCACCGGTCCTGACGTGATCAAGACGGTGACGCATGCGGATGTTACCAAGGAAGAACTTGGAGGCGCGCTCGCCCACAATCGCACTTCCGGTGTGGCCCATTTCGCAGCCGATTCCGATGAGCACGCGCTGCGCATGGTGCGCGAGCTGCTCTCGTTCATTCCGTCTAATAACCTCGAAGATGCGCCGCGCATTAACGCGACCGACTCTCCCGATCGCGCCGACGTGAAACTAAACACGATGGTGCCCGAAGCTTCGAATCAGCCCTACGACATACGCGAGGTTATCAATGCCGTCGTGGATGATGGCTATTTCTTTGAAGTGCAGCAACTTCATGCGCAGAACATTTGCATCGGGTTTGCCCGGCTTGACGGGCGTTCCGTAGGGATCGTGGCGAATCAGCCCGCCTTTTTGGCCGGCGTGCTCGATATTGACGCTTCGGTAAAAGCCGCGCGCTTTGTGAGATTCTGCGACTGTTTCAACATCCCACTCATCACCTTCGAAGACGTGCCGGGATTCCTGCCGGGCGTTTCGCAGGAACACGGCGGCATCATCCGTCATGGCGCCAAGTTACTTTACGCGTTTGCCGAAGCGACAGTGCCGAAGTTAACGGTGATAACTCGCAAAGCATATGGCGGCGCCTACTGTGTGATGGCGTCGAAGCATATACGGACTGACATTAACTTCGCCTGGCCAACTGCGGAAATCGCAGTGATGGGCGCCGAGGGAGCGGTTGGTGTTTTGTATCGCCGTGAAATTAATGAAGCCCAGGACAAAGATGCGGCGCGACGTGCCCGCATTATTGAGCTGGAAGATAAGTTTGCCAATCCTTACGTGGCCGCCGAACGCGGCTTCATCGATGAAGTAATCGAGCCGGCACAGACTCGGCCCAAACTCATCCGCGCTTTAGCGCTGCTGGACAACAAACGCGACACGAATCCACCGAAGAAGCACGGCAACATTCCGCTGTGAGACGTTGGAAACCAAACTGTTTAGGCCGAGCATAACAGCGCGGGCAAGCCAGCCTCCTCACGCCAAGCTGATTAGGGTTAAGACTGTGATCTCAGCGGTAGAGGCTTTCAACGTGAAGCAATCGACGAAGTCGAGCAGTCTCGAGGTCGCAAGGCGGGCTTGCCCCGCTCTCATGCTGCTTTCGCTTTTGCTCGTCTCGCCCGCTTCGCAGCGCGCTTCTTCTTTTTATTGCTCTTAAGCCATTTCATCAGTGACAAGATACTGCCGACAATGGCAATTACAACCAACGCATAGACGAAGTAATCCACGACTGGCGAATTAAGAAATTTAAGAACTTGTTTGCCGAAATAGAGCGCCAGCAAGGCTTCAATGGTAAACCTCACTAACCGTCCAACAAATACGCCCACGTAAAGTTTTGTTCGCGAGCATTGCAGCGCGCTGGCACTCATTATTACAGGCGTAAATGGAAACGGGGGCGGCAGCAGAGTCGAGGTGAAGACGACCCAACCGACGCCCTTATTCAGCTTCGCTTTCAATTGCTTTACGCGTTCAGGCTTTACGAATCTCTCCAAACCCTCCGAACCAGCTTTGCGCATTAGCAAGTCGACTATAAATACGCCAAGCAGTGACCCCATCGCAGAAACCAGTACGTAAAAAATCCACACAGGTCCGCGACTGGAACTTACCAGTGCGATCAAAAGGAAATCGTTACTGAACGGCAGGAACAAAAACGACGAATCAAGCACACCTAAAAGAAGAAGACCGAGCCAGCCAAGACGCCGGAAGAAACTTACAATGGTGTATGCCCAGGAAGCGGTAAACAGAAATAATCCAAAAGACCGCAAGTGAAACTCCTCGATCAAACAGAGATTAGGCGAGAGCATTCCAACATATTGAAGTGACTTCGGAAAGGGAGCGTGTGGAGACGTGAGGAAAGCGTTAGAAATCCGGCACCATTTACTGCTGTCAGCTTGCTGCTATCAGATCGATAGTGTCTTAGAGCGCAGCCGGTAATCGATTTCGCCGTTTCTTCCTATCACTCGCTGTTTGTGTTTTGCGCTCAACGTTCTGGTCAGGCGCTCGATCAGCCAGTAGAGGTAACGGATTTAACGCACCTCCGGTGGTATAAACCCCGAAATGAAGGTGCGGTGGAGTGCCGGCAGCATTGCCTGTTGTCCCGACGTAGCCCAGCACGGTCTGCGTGGTGACGCGATCGCCCGGCGCCAGGTGCGGCGCGTAAGAATCAAGGTGAGCGTAATAGTAAATCCTGCCACCAGCACCTACGACGGAAACTGTCTGACCACCGAGGGAGTTCTCACCGACCTTCACAATGTAACCTTCAGTGGCGGAAAGCACCGGCGTGCCGCGTGAAGCAAAAATGTCCTGGCCTTCGTGGCGCCGATTACCGTCACGCGGCGTCTGCCAGGTGTCGCCTATTTGGCTTTTGGTAACACCGTGCACCGGCATTGCCAGTTTCTGATCGGGTTCCGCCGCGTACAGACGAGCTATGTGCACGATTAACAGAAATTTATCCGCAACTTTTTTCGCACTGGCAGAGACACCCGACCAGTTAGCCAGAACCAGAACTGCCAACAGTGTGAACGAGAATGCAAGG